>JASJCC010000055.1 GCA_030066175.1 Paracoccaceae bacterium
CGACGCGGGCGACTGGTGGGTGCAGGACGCGGCGGCGGCTTTGCCGGCGCGGCTCTTGGGCGATGTCGCCGGCTTGGACGTTCTGGATATGTGCTCCGCCCCCGGGGGCAAGACGCTGCAACTGGCGGCAGCCGGGGCCAAGGTGACGGCGCTGGACATCTCTGAGACCCGGTTGCAGCGGGTGCGGGAGAATCTGGAGCGGACGGATCTCAAGGCGCGGATTGTGGCGGAGGATGCCCTGGCACATCAGGGCCGCTATGACGCGATCCTGCTGGATGCGCCCTGTTCGGCTACCGGCACGATCCGGCGCCATCCCGATCTGCCGCATGCGCGGCAGGGTGAGGGGATTGCGGAGCTGATCGGGCTTCAGGCCGCGATGCTGGATCATGCGCTGGGCCTGCTGAAACTCGGCGGGCGGTTAGTGTTTGCCACCTGCTCACTGCTGCCCGACGAGGGCGAATGCCAGATCGAGGAGGTTTTGGCCCGCCATCCCGGATTGCAGGTCCTGCCGCCCGACATTCCAGGCATCGACGACGCCTGGCGCAGCGCCGATGGCGGGCTGCGTCTAAGGCCGGATTATTGGGCAGATCAGGGCGGCATGGACGGCTTTTACATGGCGCTTTTGACAAAGGGCTGAGCCCGCGCGAATCGTCGGGTGACTTGAGGGCCCTGCCCGCGTATGATCGCCGCCATAACATCGCCGGTCAGGCGAGTGAGAGGCAGAGCACATGGCCCAAGGCAACAGCTGGCGCAGCACCTTTGCGCGTATTCTCAACCGTTATCATGCGCGCCGATCGGTGCGGATCAAACCGGCCGGCGGATTTGTGTCGCAGCCCGAGCCGCGCACCGTCGGGTTCTTTGCCCGCGGGCGGCAGATGCTGGCGGGCAACATGATGTTTGCCGGCCACGTGGTCGAGGCGCCCGATACCATCCTATGGGATCTTGAACCGCCTGATGCGCGCTTTGCCGCCGAAACACATGGCTTTGCCTGGCTCGATGATCTGGCCGCTGTCGGGGATGCGCGGGCACGGGCGCTGGCGCAGGAGTGGCTGTGGGGCTGGATCGACCGCTATGGTCGCGGCACCGGGCCGGGCTGGACGCCGGACTTGACCGGGCGGCGGGTGATCCGCTGGATTCAGCATGCCCTGTTTCTGTTGCGTGGACAGGATGAGGTGGCCTCGGCCAAGTTCTACGCGGCGCTTTCGGCCCAGACCGAATTCCTGGTGCGCCGCGGGTCGGCGGCCCCGCCGGGATTGCCGCGGTTTGAGGCCTTGACGGGCCTGCTTTATGCCGGGCTGTCGCTGCAGGGGATGGAGCGTCATATCGAGCCGGCCCGGACCGCGCTCGGAGCGGAATGTGCCAAGCAGATCGATGCGCAGGGCGGCATACCGACACGCAATCCCGAGGAACTCTTGGAGGTCTTCACCCTGCTGACATGGGCACAGGCGGTGCTTGATGAAAGTGACCTGCGCCCGACTGAGGCGCATCTTACGGCAATTGCCCTGATCGCGCCCACCTTGCGCACTCTGCGGCATAGCGATGGCGGTCTGGCGCGATTTCATGGCGGTGGGCGTGGCATCGACGGCCGTCTGGATCAGGCGCTGGCCGCCTCGGGCAACAAACAACGCCAGAGCGACGGTCTGGCAATGGGGTATGCGCGGCTGTCGGCTGGGCGGACCTCGGTGCTGATCGACGCGGCCCCACCGCCGGGTGGGCGGGCCTCGGCTAATGGACATGCCTCGACCCTGGGGTTTGAGCTCACTTCCGGCCGGCGGCCGCTGATTGTCAGCTGTGGCTCTGGCAGCGGGTTTGGCGAGGATTGGCGTCGGGCCGGGCGGGCGACACCGTCGCACAGCACGGTCTGCCTTGAGGGCTATTCCAGCGCCCGTCTGGCGGCGCCGCGCTGGATCGGGGCGACGGAAAGCGAGCTGCTGGAGGACATCCCGACCGAGGTGAAGGTGCAGATGGGGCACCTGGCGCAAGGCTATCGCTTTGAAGGCGGGCATGACGGTTATGTGCCGGTGCAGGGCCTGACCCATGCGCGCAGCCTGCTCTTGAGCCTCGATGGCCGCAGCCTGCTGGGCGAGGATTTCCTCGTGGCGCTCGATGACCCTGCAAAAAAGCGTTTTGACAGCGCAATGGACAGCGTGCGGCTCTCTGGTTTGCCCTATCAAATCCACTTCCACCTGCACCCGGATGTGGACGTGGCGCTGGATATGAACGGCAGCGCGGTGTCGATGGCGCTGCGCTCGGGTGAGATCTGGATTTTGCGCTTTGACGGGCAGGTGGAACTGGGCTTGGAACCCTCCGTTTATCTGGAAAATGGCCGCCTGAACCCGCGCGCGACAAAACAGATCGTTTTGTCTGGCCGTGCGATGGAGTATGCGACGCGCGTCCGCTGGACCCTGGCAAAGGCGCAGGACACTGCATTGGCGGTGCGCGATCTGGCCCGGGACGACGAGGACGTGACAACCGGAACCACCTGGGAAGACCTGAATGCCTGATCTCCATCCGCTGCGCCGCGCACTGATTTCCGTTTCCGACAAGACCGGTCTGATCGACCTGGCGCAGGCGTTGGCCGAAAGGGGCGTCGAGATCCTGTCGACCGGCGGCTCGGCCGCGGCGATGCGGGACGCAGGGATCGCGGTGACTGATGTGGCGGAGGTGACGGGGTTCCCCGAGATGATGGATGGCCGGGTGAAGACGCTGCATCCAGCGGTGCATGGCGGGCTTCTGGCGTTGCGCGACAACGAGGCGCATGTGGCCGCGATGCAAGAACACGGGATCGGCGAGATCGACCTTCTGGTGGTGAACCTCTACCCGTTCGAGGAAACCGTGGCCAAGGGGGCCGATTACGACACCTGCATCGAAAACATCGATATCGGCGGCCCGGCAATGATCCGCGCGGCGGCCAAGAACCATGCCTTTGTTAACGTGATCGTCGATATCGCGGATTACGCGCCGCTGCTGGCCGAGTTGGCGCAGCATGACGGCCAGACCTCACTGGCCTTCCGCAAGCGGCAGGCGCAGATCGCTTATGCCCGCACCGGGGCTTATGACGCGGCGGTCAGCACCTGGATGGCAGAGGCGATTGGCGAGGCCAACCCGCGCCGCCGGGTGTTTTCCGGGCAGCTGGCGCAGCCGTTGCGCTATGGCGAAAACCCGCATCAGGCGGCGGCGTTTTACACTGATGGCTCGGACCGCGCTGGTGTGGCCACGGCTGAACAGCTGCAGGGCAAGGAACTGAGCTATAACAACATCAACGACACTGACGCCGCCTATGAGCTGGTCAGTGAGTTTCTGCCGTCTGATGGCTTTGCCTGCGCGATCATCAAACACGCCAATCCCTGCGGCGTGGCGCGTGGGGCGACGCTGCTGGAGGCCTATCAAAAGGCGTTTGACTGCGACCGGACCTCGGCCTTTGGCGGGATCGTGGCGCTGAACAGCCCTTTGGACGGCGCCACCGCGCAGGCGATTTCCGAGATTTTCACCGAGGTGGTGATCGCACCCGGTGCCGATGACGCGGCCCGCGACGTCTTTGCCGCCAAGAAAAACCTGCGCCTGCTGACCACGCCGGGCCTGGCCGATACAGCTGAGGCTGGCCTCGCAATGCGGCAGGTGTCGGGTGGTTTTCTGGTGCAGGACCGCGACAACGGTCTGCGCGGGATGGATGACCTGAAGGTGGTGACCAAAAAGGCACCAACCGAGGCGCAGATGCAGGATCTGCTTTTTGCCTGGAAGGTGGCGAAACACGTGAAATCCAATGCCATCGTCTATGTGCGGGACGGCGCCACCGTCGGCGTCGGCGCCGGGCAGATGAGCCGGGTTGATTCGGCGATGATCGCGGCCAAAAAGGCCGAACGTATGGCCGAAGCCTTGGGCCTGCCTCAGCCGCTGACCATCGGCTCGGCTGTGGCCTCGGACGCGTTCTTTCCCTTTCCCGACGGGTTGATGGAGGCGGCGGCGGCTGGCGCCACCTGCGTGATCCAGCCCGGCGGGTCGATGCGTGACGACGAAGTGATCGCCGCCGCGGACGACGCCGGCTTGGCGATGGTCTTTACCGGCATGCGGCACTTCCGCCACTAAGGCGCGGATCCCCCCGCGCCCACCCCGCAGGAGGCGCAGAATGCGACATGCGATTGGTTTGGCTCTGGTCTTGTGCGGGGCAGCCGCAACGCAGGCCAACGCGCAGAGCCCCCAAGAGGTGTTGCAACACTTGCTGAGCGCGCCGCCGGTTGAAGCGCAGTTTGCGCCCGCTTTCCGGGCGGCGGTCCCGATGGCGCAGCTGACCGCGGTGCTGCAGCGGCTGCGCGGCCAGATCGGCCCCGTCCGTGAGGTGAAGGTGACAGGCGACACCGCCACCATCACCACCGACACGCACCGCGTGAACGCGCGCATCGCGCTGGATGGCAATGGCCAGGTCACGCTGCTGTTCTTCCAGCCGCCCGTACCCTTGGATGTGACGCTGGCGGACGCCACGCAGGCGCTGCAAACGCTGGGGCAGGACGTGGCTTGGCTGGTGCTGCGCGACGGTGCGGTGCTGAGCGAACAAGGTGCAGAGGCCAAACTGGCGGTTGGCTCTGCCTTCAAGCTTGGGGTGCTGCAGGTGCTGGCCGAGGATATCGACGCAGGGCTGCGCGCATGGTCCGACGTCGTGCAGCTCAAAGCGCGGCACAAATCGCTACCCACCGGCCGCTTGCAAACTTATCCCGATGGCGCCCCCGTTACCCTGCACACCGCCGCCCTGCAGATGATCGCCGAAAGCGACAATACCGCGACCGATCTGCTGATCGACATCCTTGGCCGCGACCGCGTTGCCGCGGCATTGGGTGTCGCACAGGTGCTGACCACGCGGGAATTCTTTGCCCTCAAGGCAGATGAACCCGCGCGCGCCGCCTATCTGGCGGCGGAAATGCCGGACAGGCCGCGGATCGCGGCCGAGGCGGCCGCTACCTTGCCAGCCATCAGCGCGGCCAGCGGGCCACATGACCCCGGCATCGAATGGTACCTGCCTCTGTCCGCGCTTTGCGCGCTGATCGCCCCGCTGGCCGACCTGCCACTGATGCAAGTCAATCCCGGCCCGGTTCCAGCGCAGGACTGGGCGACCGTCGCCTATAAGGGCGGTTCGGAAAGCGGGGTTTTGAACTTCACCAGCTTTCTCCGCGATGCCAACGGCCGCGCCTTTTGCGTGGCGATAAGCATCAACGATCCCGGTGAAATCGACCCGCCGGGCGCCCTTGCGGCCTTTCAAGGCCTGCTGAGCGCCGCGTCGCGCGCACCCTAGGTCTTTCTTTCAGCCGGTTCAGGCGGTAGACCGCGCAATGAAGGCAAAGGATCGTCAGGACGCGCGGACAGGCTCGCGGAACGCCTGCAGGATCGAGGAGCAGCACATGCGGTTGGTAAGCTGGGTCGCGGTGGCGATTTTCCTGTTTGATCAGGTGACCAAGTACTGGATTGTGCATGGTCTCGACCTGGCCACGCGGCTGTCGATCGACGTGCTGCCACCCTATCTGAACCTGCGCATGGCGTGGAATTACGGCATCAACTTTGGCCTTCTGGCCGGTGACGCGCCGGCGACGCGCTGGATACTGATCTCGGTGGCGCTGGGGATCGTGCTCTTTGTCGTGATCTGGATCCGTCGCGACCCGCCCGGGCTTCTTGGGCTGATTTCCGCTGGTTTTCTCATTGGCGGAGCCCTCGGCAACGTGATCGACAGGTTGCTCTATGGCGCGGTGGCGGATTTTCTGAACATGTCCTGCTGCGGGTTCAACAACCCTTATGCGTTCAACGTGGCCGATATCGCGATCTTTGCCGGCGCCATCGGTCTTGTTCTCTTTCCAGGAGATGGCGCAAAGGGCAAAAAGGCCTCGTGACGCCGCTTTCCAGATCGGCTAAGGGTAAAGGCAACGAAGTTCGGAGGGTGGCAATGCGGTTGTCGCATATCTTGGCATCTGTGGCGCTTGTGGGTCTGACGGCCTGCAGCGGGTATGAGCGGGACATCACCCTGCACGACCTGCGCACCATGAGCGGCAAGCCCGAGGAATTTGCCGTTGTCCCCGCCAAACCGCTTCAGGAACCCGAAAGCTTCTCGGCCCTGCCGACGCCCACGCCGGGCGGCGCCAACCGCACCGATCAGCAGCCGCTGGCCGATGCCGTGGCGGCTTTGGGCGGCAACCCTGCACGCCTTCGGGCCGGCGAAGGGGTGCCGTCAAATGACGTGGCCCTGGTCAACTCGGCCAGCCGTTTTGGGCGCGACTCGACCATTCGCCAGGAGCTTGCAGCCGAGGATCTGGAGTTCCGCAAGCGCCGCTCGCTTTTTACCTTTTCGATTGTCCCGCGCGACGAATATTACCGCGCATATCGCAGGCAATCGCTTGACCCTTATGCCTGGCTGAACCGCTATCGCCGCGCCGGTGCGCTGACACCTTCGGCACCGCCAGAGGGTTGATCGCTCACATAACCGTCACGGCGGCTTGAACTTGGCCTTTTGCGTCGTACCTTGCAGGGAACATTGCGTTCACACGAGGGTTCCTGATGCCAAGACTGTTCGCCATTTTCGCCTTGCTGTTTGGTGCTGCGCTGCCAGCGTCGGCCAAAGACGTGCACGACACCGTTTCGACCTTTTTGCTCGACAACGGTATGGAGGTCGTGGTGATTGAAGACCACCGTGCGCCGGCGGTTGTGCACATGGTCTGGTACCGCGCCGGATCGTCGGATGAGCCGCGCGGATCGTCCGGCATTGCGCATTTCCTCGAACACCTGATGTTCAAAGGCACTACGACGCGCGAAGCGGGCGAGTTTGGCCGCATCGTTGCGGCCAATGGCGGGCGCGACAACGCCTTCACCAGCTTTGACTACACCGGCTATTTCCAGCGCGTGGCCGCAGACCGCCTGGGCCTGATGATGGAGATGGAGGCCGACCGCATGGTCAACCTGCAGCTCACCCCCGAGGATATCCTGACCGAACGCGAAGTGATCATCGAAGAGCGTAACCAACGGGTCGAAAACGATCCCGGCGCGCTTTTCCGCGAACAGCGGCGCGCGGCGCAGTACCTCAACCATCCCTATGGCGTACCGATCATCGGCTGGCGGCATGAGATGGAGGAGTTGGATATGGACGACGCGATGGCGTTTTACGACCGCTTTTACGCGCCCAACAACGCGATCCTGATCGTCGCCGGCGACGTCACCGCCGACGAGGTGCGCGTGCTGGCGCAAGAGCATTACGGCCCGCTGCCCGCCAATCCCGACCTTACGCCGCGCATGCGCGCGGATGAACCACCGCAGCTGGCCGAGCGCCGCATGGTGTTCGAAGACCCGCGGGTGGCGCAGCCCTATGTGATGCGGACCTATCTGGCCCCCGAACGCGATCCCGGCGAACAGGAAAAGGCCGCGGCGTTGACCCTTCTGGCCGAGGTGCTGGGGGGTGGGCAAACCTCGGTCCTGACCCGCAAGCTGCAGTTCGAAACGCAGCAGGCGGTCTATACCAGCGCGTTTTACAGCGGCACCTCGCTGGATGACACCAACTTTGGCCTGATCATCGTGCCCTCCGAGGGGATCGACCTGCCCGCGGCCGAGGCGGCGCTGGATCAGGCGGTTGCGGAGTTCCTCGACGAAGGCGTGGATGCCGCACAGCTTGAGAGGATCAAGTTCCAGCTCAGAGCGCAACAGATATATGCCCGCGACAATGCCGATCGGCTGGCCCGCCGCTATGGCCGCGCGCTGACCGCCGGCCTGACCGTGGCGGATGTGCAGGCCTGGCCCGACATCCTGCAGGCGGTGACCGAAGAGGATATCCTCGCCGCCGCGCGCGAGGTGTTTGACCGCAAAAACGCCGTGACCGGCTATCTCACCGGCCCGTCCACCCCGGAGGTGACGCAATGAAGGCTTTCCTGCTGACCATTTCGCTGGCCGTTGCCGCGCTGCCCGCCTGGGCCGAGATCAAGATCCAAGAGGTGACCTCGCCCAACGGGTTCGAGGCCTGGCTGGTGCAGGAACCGTCCATCCCGTTTGTCTCGCTTGAGCTGCGCTTTCGCGGCGGTGCGTCGTTGGATGCGCCGGGCAAACGCGGCGCGACCAACCTGATGGTGGGGCTCTTGGAAGAGGGCTCAGGCGATCTCGACGCGCGCGGCTTTGCCGAGGCGACCGAGGCGCTGGCGGCGCGTTTTGACTATGACGTCGGCGATGACGCGGTGGCGGTCTCGGCCAGTTTCCTCACCGAAAACCGTGACGAGGCCGTGGCCTTGCTGCGCGAATCGTTGGTGAACCCGCGCTTTGACGAAGACGCGGTGGAACGGGTGCGTGCCCAGGTGCTGACCGGCATCCGCCAGGACGCCAAGGACCCCGACACCATCGTCGGCGCGCAATTCGACGCGCTGGTCTTTGGCGATCACCCTTATGGCACGGCCTATGAAGGCACGCTCGACAGCGTCGCTGGCCTGACGCGCGACGATCTGATTGCCGCGCATCGCGGCGTGATGGCGCGCGACCGGGTCTATATCGCCGCGGCCGGCGATATCTCGGCCGATGAGCTGGGCGCTTTGATCGACACGCTGCTGTCGGACCTGCCGGAAACCGGCCTGAAACAGCCCGCCGACATCGCGGTGGAAACCACGGCTGGCGTCACCGTGGTGCCCTTTGATACGCCGCAATCGGTCGCTGTCTTTGGCCATGTCGGGCTGGAACGTGACCATCCAGACTTTTTCACCGCGTTTGTGATGAACCAGGCCCTGGGCGGCGGCGGGTTCGAGGCGCGGCTGATGAACGAGGTGCGGGAAAAGCGCGGCCTGACCTACGGCATCTATTCCTACCTCGTGCCCAAGGATCATGCCCATCTGCTGATGGGGCGCGTCGCCTCGGCCAATGACCGCATCGCCGAGACGATCGAGGTGGTCTCTGATGAGTGGCGTAAGATGGCCACCGAAGGTGTGACCGAGGATGAGCTTGCCCGGGTCAAGACCTACCTGACCGGCGCCTACCCGCTGCGTTTTGACGGCAACGGCCCGATTGCACGGATCCTGGTGGGCATGCAGATGGACGATCTGAGCCCGGACTACGTCGTCACCCGCAACGCCAAGGTCGAGGCGGTCACGCTGGAAGACGTGCAGCGCGTCGCGACCGAGCTGTTGCAGCCCGAGGCATTGCGCTTTGTCGTGGTCGGGCAGCCCGAGGGGCTGGAAGACACCCCCAGCCAGTAAAACCAGAAACGGCGGGCCAAGAGCCCGCCGTTTTCATTCAGGCGCTTTGGCGCCAAACCATCAGTTCAAGAGCCCGGCATGGCGCAGCCCGGCATCGACCCGCACCCGCGTCTCTGCCGTCAACGGCATCAAAGGCGGACGGACCTCTTCGCCACAAAGGCCCAGACGCGACATGGCGTATTTCACACCGCAAACGCCCGGCTCGGCAAAGATCGCCTGATGCAGCGGCATCAGCCGGTCCTGAATCTCCAGCGCTTTTTCGTAATCCCCCGCCAAAGTCGCCGCCTGCATGTCCGACAGCAGACGCGGCGCCGCGTTGGCGGTGACCGAGATGCAGCCAACCCCGCCCTGGGCGTTGAACCCATGCGCGGTGGCGTCTTCACCCGACAGCTGGACAAAATCCTTGCCGCAGGTGATGCGCTGCTTGCTGACACGCGCCAGATCACCGGTGGCATCCTTCACCCCGATGATCCGCGGCAGCTTGGCCAGCTCACCCATCGTGGCCGGCGACATGTCGATCACCGACCGGCCGGGGATGTTGTAGATGATGATCGGCAGTTCGCAGCACTCATGCAGCGCGGTGTAATGCGCGATCAGCCCCGCCTGCGTCGGTTTGTTATAGTACGGCGTCACCACCAGACCGGCATCCGCGCCCACACGCTCGGCATGCTGCATAAAGCGGATCGCTTCGGCAGTGTTGTTCGACCCGGCCCCGGCAATCACCGGGATCCGGCCCGCAGCGGCCTCGACCACGCATTCCACGACCAGCTCATGCTCATCATGGCTCAGCGTCGGCGATTCCCCGGTGGTGCCCACCGGCACCAGCCCATGGGTGCCCTGATCCACATGCCAATCGACCAGGTGTTTGAGCGTGTCGTAATCCACCGCGCCGTCCTTGAACGGCGTGACCAGGGCAGGCATTGACCCTCTGAACATGACACGCTCCTTTTTCGTTTCTTGCGTTGCAGTTGTTTTGCGGAGGAAAAACGCCGATACCCGCGAATGTGAGTTGAAGGCAGCACCGGGCGCGATATCCTCTGGCCCGTGTCTATTCCTTTTCAGAGCGGAAATTGCAAGCTTATGTCGCGCCTTCTGGCCCTGATCCTTGCCGTCTGTTTCGCCACCGCTGCGCTGGCGCAAGATGACGCGCGCCCGTTGGCGCAGGCGATGGAGTCGATGCGCAAGGGCGATTGGGCGTCCGCCCAGATCACCGCGCGCGGCGACGGTCAGATCGCGCAGGACGTGATCATCTGGCACTACCTGCGCGCGGGCCGCGGCGATGCCGACGACGTCAAGGCGTTTCTGGCGCGCAATGGCGACTGGCCAGGTCTGCCCTACCTGCGCGAGAAAAGCGAAGCCGCCATGGCCGAGACCGGCACCGAGGATGTGCTGGCGTACTTTGCCGATACTCTGCCACAGACCGGTTCTGGTGCGTTGGCTTTGGCGCGGGCGCATCAGGCCACAGGGGACGCGGGTCTGGCGGCGGCCAATATCGTGCTGGCCTGGCGCACGCTGGCGATGTCACGCGACGAACACGCCGCGTTCCTGCGCGACTGGGGTGATACGCTTGCCGATCATCACGAGGCGCGGCTCGACATGGCGCTTTGGAAAGGCTGGAGCGCCAACAGCCGCGCGATGCTACCGCTGGTCAGCGAGGGCTGGAAGAAGCTCGCCGAGGCACGTCTGGCTTTGCGGGCCGAGGCGCGCGGTGTCGACACGCTGATCGAGGCCGTGCCCGCCGCGCTTGCCGATCACCCGGGGCTGGCGCATGAAAGGTACCTCTGGCGCTTGCGCAAGGGGCGCAGTGCCGACGCGATTGCGCTGTTGCTGGAACGCTCTGACACCGCCGATGATCTGGGCGAGCCTTGGGCCTGGGGTCGCAGCCGCCGCGATCTGGCGCGCGACCGGATGCGCGAGGGCGCGTCGCTTGAGGCCTATCAGATCGCGTCACGTCACCACCTGGTCGAAGGCCGCGACTTTGCCGATCTGGAATGGCTGTCGGGCTATATCGCCCTGCGCTTTCTTGACCGGCCAGACCTGGCGCTGGAGCATTTCGAGGCGTTTGAAAGCGCGGTCTTTACCCCGATTTCGCTTGGCCGTGCCGGGTACTGGCTGGGCCGCGCCTATGAGGCGCTGGACCGGTCTGAGGCCGCCGCGCAGGCCTATGCCAAGGGGGCGGAATGGCAGACCTCGTTTTATGGCCTCTTGGCGGCGGAACGAGGCAAGCTGCCGCCGAACCCGGCGCTTTCAGGCACGGAATCCTTCCCCGACTGGCGCGAAGCGGCTTTTACCCAATCCACCGTCTACAAGGCCGCGATCCTGCTGCTTGCCGCCGGCGAAGACGCGCTGGCCGAACGGTTTCTGACGCACCTGTCGGAATCGCTCGACCGGACGCAGATGGGGCAGATGGGCGCCATGCTGGCCGAGATGAAGCGCCCGCATATCGAGGTCATGCTCGGCAAACGCATCGCGCAGCAAAGCATCGAGCTGCCAGGGCCCTATTATGCCCTGCATCCTGACATTGTCGCCAAGAAACACCCGGTGCCGACCGAGCTTGTCCTTGCCATCGCGCGCCGCGAATCCGAGTTCGATCCAAAGGTGATCTCCGGCGCCGGCGCGCGCGGCTTCATGCAGCTGATGCCGCGCACGGCGCAAGAGGTGGCGGGTTGGCTCAAACTGCCCTACAGCGCCAGCCGCCTGCTGACCGATCCGGGCTATAACGCGACGCTGGGGGCGGAGTACTTGCGGTCATTGGCAACCCAGTTTGACGGCAACGCAGTGATGATGGCAGCCGGCTATAATGCCGGCCCGTCGCGGCCGATCCGCTGGATGGACGTCTTTGGCGATCCGCGGCGGGGCGAGGTCGACGTGGTCGACTGGATCGAGTTCATCCCGTTCAACGAGACCCGGAATTACGTCATGCGCGTCACAGAAAGCCTGCCGGTCTATCGCGCGCGGCTGGGGCTCGACCCGCACCCGGTGCCGTTTTCGCAAGAGCTGACCGGCTCAACCCTGCTGGCGGGCACGCCATAGGGTGAAAAGGCCGGCGGCCACGATCAGCGACGCCCCCAGGATCACGTTCATGCGGACGGTCTCGTCAAAGACCAGAATGCCAAGGCCGCTCGCAAAGGGAAGCTGCAGATAGGCAAAGGGCTGGACGGCGCTGGCCTCTGCCACCTCATAGGTCTTGATCAGCAGGTAATGCCCCGTCGCCCCGGTCACACAAAGCGCGGCCATCCAGATCCAATCGGTGGGCGTCATGTTCTGCCAGAACCAGACGCCGACGGCGGTGGCCACTACGGCGCCCACCGTGCCAGTCCAGAAAAACGACGTCGCGGCGCTGTCCTGGCGCGCGGCATAGCGGGTCAGCAAGCCGTAAAGTGCAAACATCAGCGCGGCGATCAGCGGGATGATGGCATAGGGGCTAAAGACGCCCCGATCGGGCTGCAGAATGATGATCACGCCGACAAAGCCAACGCCAATCGCCGTCCAACGACGCCAGCCCACCCTTTCGCCCAGGATCGGACCGGACAGGGCGGCGATCAGCAGCGGGTAACAGGCAAAGACCGCGTGGCTTTCGACGAGGCCGAGATAAACAAAGGCCAGCACCATGACCATGATCTCGGCCGCCAAAAGCGCGCCGCGAAAGGCCTGTAGAAACGGCTGGCGCGTGGCCGCGGCCTGGCGCAGCCCGCCAGCCTGGCGACTGGCGATCGTCATCACGAAGGCAGCGAAGAACCAATAGCGGATCATCACCACCATAAAGACGTTGTATTCCGCCGCCAGATGGCGCGAGATGCCGTCCTGCATGGCAAAGACAAAGGTCGTGGCGACCATCAGCCAGATGCCGAGTTGAGTGTTTTGCTGTTGGGCCATCAGGGCTTGATCGCGCGGGTCATATGTCGTTTGCGGCCATAGCCCGGCAGGCGTGTCACCTCAAGCCCCGCTGCGGCCAGTGCCCGGCGCACATGCCCGGCCGCCGTGTAGGTGGCCAGCGTCGCACCGGGCGCCATGTGGGCGGCGACCTCGGCCATCAGGTCTGGCGCCCAAAGCTCGGGGTTTTTGGCGGGCGAAAAGCCGTCGAGGAACCAGGCGTCGGCTGTGCCGTGCCAGCACGGCAGGGTTTTGCGCGCGTCGCCGGTGATCAGGGTGAAGGTGAGATCGGGCAGGGTGATCTGAGGCTGATCCCAGAAGCGGGCGAACTCTTGGGCGATGTCGTGCAGCGCGGGGAAGCCGGCTTGCGCGCGGACCATGTCTGCGGGCGACAGGGGGTAGGCCTCAAAGCTGGTGAAGTGCAGACGGCCCGACGTGCCGCTGTCGCGCCAGGCCTTGAGTGTAGCGAGCAGGTTCAGCCCGGTGCCAAAGCCCAGCTCGGCAATATGAAACCCGTCACAAAAGCGGGCGGGCAGATCGTTGCCCTGCAGGAACACGTGCCGGGTTTCGGCAAGGCCATCCTCAAGCGAGTAATAGGGATCGTCAAAACGGGCCGAGACCGGCACGTCGCCGGAACGCCAGATCGTGTCCTGTCTCTGGTCCTGCATCGGGTCCTGTCCTACAAGCGTTGAGACAGTGACGGGGGACCAATGCAATGACAAGGCCGGAAGTGACGATCCGCGGCGCCGGGATTTTCGGCCTGTCAGTAGCCTGGGCCTGCGCCAAACGCGGCGCGCATGTGCAGGTGGTCGACCCGCATGGCGTGGGTGCCGGGGCGTCGGGCGGCATTGTCGGCGCGCTGGCGCCGCATGTGCCGGAAAATTGGAACCCCAAGAAAGCCTTTCAATTAGAAAGCCTGCTGATGGCCGAGCGGTTCTGGGCCGAGGTTGAGGCCACAGGCGGGTTGTCAGCTGGCTATTCTAAGTCGGGACGGCTGCAGCCGGTGGCGGATGCGGCGGGGCTGGAGCTTGCGCTGGCGCGCGGGGCGCAGGCAGAAGAGCTTTGGCAGGGTCAGGCGGTGTGGGAGCTGGTGCCGGTGGCCGAGGCGGGGCGGTTTGCGCCGCAAAGCGCGACGGGGCTGTTGATCCGCGATACCTTGACGGCGCGAATCCACCCACGCCGGGCCTGTGAGGCCTTGGCGGCAGCGCTTGAGGCGCGCGGAGTGCATGTGGTGGCGGACGCACCTGATGAGGGCGCGGTGGTCTGGGCGACGGGATGGGCCGGGCTATTGGATCTGACGGATACGCTGGGGCGCAAGATCGGCGATGGGGTGAAAGGCCAGGCGCTCTTGTTGCGCTTTGCAGCAGAGCACGCGGCGCAGGTCTTTGTCGACGGGTTGCATATCGTGCCGCATGCGGATGGCACGGTGGCGATTGGGTCCACCAGTGAGCGGGAGTTTGACGATCCCGTTGCCACGGATGCGCAATGCGAGGCGCTTTTGGAGCGCGCGGTGACGGCTTTGCCAGTGTTGCACGGGGCAGAGGTGCTGGAGCGGTGGGCGGGGGTGCGCCCGCGTGCGCGGTCGCGCGCGCCACTTTTGGGGGCCTGGCCAGGGCTGGCGGGGCATTTTGTGGCTAATGGCGGCTTCAAGATCGGCTTTGGCATGGCGCCCAAGGTGGCCGAGGTGATGGCCGATCTGGTGCTGGAACAACGCGACACGATCCCCGAAGGCTTTCGCCTCGACGCATTGCTATAGAAGCGGAGCGCGCCCTGCGGGCGCGCGCTGGTTACCTCGCCTTACGCCTGCGGCGACGGCTCAGGCTGCCCGGTGGCTGCTGTTGTACGTTTGCTCGGCCTTGGCGTGTGTGACAAGCGCGCTGAGGCGCTTTGACCGCAGACGATCAGTCGAATTTGCGGGACGGCGCCAGCACTTTCGCCTCGCCAATCAGGACCTTTTTGCCATCGACCGAGCAATGGCAATCGAGCGTCACGCGGCGCTTGGCGTGGTCGATATCGACCACTTTGACCTCGGCATAAACCATGTCACCCGGGCGCACCGGGGCGAGGAATTTCAGCGTCTGGCCCATATATACCGTGCCGTGGCCGGGCAGCTGTTCGCCGATCACCGCCGAGATCAGCCCTGCGGTCAGCATGCCATGAGCGATGCGGCCCTCAAAGATCGTGTCCTGGGCGTAGTCGTCATCCAGATGCACCGGGTTGCGGTCGGTCGAGACCTCGGCAAACATTTCGATGTCGCGGTCGGTCACCTCTTTGCGCAGGTGCCGCGACATGCCCATTTCGATGTCTTCGATGCAGATCGTTCCGCGCGGAAGATTGTCGAACATGTCTGCCTCCATGGCCGGTGCCTGGCCCTTTGATGTCTCTGCCTGCAGTCATCGCTTGGGTAACATTTTGACCAAAGATGACGCGTTCTCGCAAGATAATTACTTTGCGAGCGCAGAAAGATCAAGCGGAAAAGCGTCAGCGCAGAGTGCCCATGGAAAAGGTCGGATTTGAACTTTCCTTGGCCAGATAAGCATTTAGCGCGTCCGGGTCCGGCTGCTGCGTCGTTTTGGTTTCTTCCCGCGCGATCCCGCCGGTGATGAAGAGAGAATCGATGTCTTCGCCCATCGCGCCGGCGATGTCGGTGTGGATGCCATCGCCGATGGCCAGGATGCCGGCGCTGTCGACGGTCTTGCCCAGGTCGGCCAGGCGGCGGCGCGCCAGATCGTAGATCGGCGGGTGCGGTTTGCCGAAATAGAGGCTTTCGCCGCCCATTTCGGCGTAGAGCCGCGCCAAAGCGCCGGCGCACCATTCCCGGCTGTCGCCGCGATCGACGATGATATCGGGATTGGCGCAGAGCAGCTTCAGCCCTTTTTGCTTGGCATAAAGGAATTGCGGCCGGTTCACATCCGGATCGGCATGGGAATCGAAGGGGCCGCAGCAGACGATGCCTTCGGCCTCTTGCAGGTCGACCCGGGTGATTTCGACCGGGTTGTGCACCACGTGGATGGGCTCAAAAAAGCTTTCGTCATGTGCTTCGCCCATGAACCAGACCTTTTGGCCGACGATGCCGCGAAACATCGCGGCGCGCGCGCTGTCGCCCGAGGTGGCGATGCTGTCCCAGGCGTCCTCGGGCACGCCCAGACGTGCCAGCTGTTTGGCAACCTTGTCGCGGGCGCGGGGGGCGTTAGTGACCAGGATCACGGTGCCGCCGGTTTGGCGGTAGGCCTGCAGGGCCTCTACTGCGGACGGGATCGCGGCCACGCCGTTATGCACGCAGCCCCAAAGGTCGACAAACATGGCGTCGTAGCGGGCGGAGATATCGGACAAGCGGGCGATGATCTGGGTCATGGAGGCCTCTGGCGTTGGGTTTCTGGGCAGAAACAGCAAAACGGGCGCGCCCGCAAGCACGCCCGCATGTGTGACTCTGAAAAAGCGGTCAGACCTTGAGGTTGGGGATGATCTGCTTTTTGCGGCTCATGATGCCGGGCAGAACCACGGTGTCGCCGGTGACAGTGGCGCCAAAGCTCTTCTCAGCCACGGTTTTCACCAAGTCGTTGGGCACCAGCAGCGTGGCCTCTTCGTTCAGGATGTCGACCACGAAGAGCAGGACCTGATCGACACCGTCCTCTTTCGCGACGTCGGTCATCGAGGCCATCAGGCTGTCCTTGCGGCCCAGCGGCATGTCGGGCGCAGTGGTTTCCAAGACCGACACGCGGAACTTGGTGCCGTCGACCTCGTATTCCTTGCTGTCCATGCGGATGAGATCGGCGTCCGAGAAGGCGGAAACATCGGATTTCGCGGCAAACATCTGTGCGGCAAAGTCGGCGATGTCGACGCCGAGGTCTTCGGCGAGACTATGGGCGATGGCCTTGTCTTCCTGCGTGGTGGTGGGCGAGCGGAATTCCAGCGTGTCGCTGAGGATACAGGTCAGCATCGCGCCTTTGACCGCCTTGGGCGCCTGAGCGAGGTCTTTGCCGATCATCTTCCACATGATTGTGGCGGTGCAGGCCAGGGGTTCGATCCGGATGTCGATCGGGCCCTTGGTTTCCAGACCGCCGACCAATTTGTGGTGATCGATGATGCTGCGGATGTCGGCGTTGTTGATGTTGGCGGGCAGCTCGGCCGGGTTGTTGGTGTCGACGATGACAACTGGGGCGTCATCGGCCACGTCCGCGATGATCTCGGGCTTGTCGAGACCCCAGTGGCTCAGCATGAAGGCCGCTTCGGTATTGGGTTCGCCAAGCAGAACGGGCTTGGCCGGCTGGCCCTTGATTTCGTTCAGATACCAGGCCCAGATGATCGGGCTGCCGGTGCTGTCGGTGTCGGGGGATTTGTGGCCGAAAACCTGAATGGTCATGTCTGTCCTCGTCGCAGGATATGATTTGCGCGCCTTCTAGCGCCGCACTGCGGCGTTGTCACCCCGCCCCGAACAGGGTGCGACCTTGGCGCCGGAGCGAAATTTCATACATGAAATTTGCGAATTTCCGTGGACGGAAATTCCAGCTCACCTTGGCAGAGGGTGCGCGGCCTTGTTGTAGGCTGACCAATCGGTGATGTCGGGATAATACATCTTGCGCCAACGCCGCACGCGTGGGTTCATCACCCAGCGCCATAGCGGTGGTACCATCGCGGCCATGGTCATCACCGGATAGCCATAGGGAAGCTGAGGTGCATCCGCTTCGGTGTAGTTCTGCAGCAGTGGAAAGCGCCGGTCCGGTTTGTAGTGGTGATCGGAGTGGCGCTGCAGGTTGATCAGCAACCAGTTCGAGGCTTTATGCGCGGCATTCCAGGAATGGCGCGGCTGCACATGTTCGTATTTGCCGTCGCCCAGATGTTTACGGGTCAGCCCGTAATGTTCAACATAGTTCACAAGCTCCAGCTGCCAGATCGCCACCCCGGCCTGGATCAGGAACAGCACCACGCCCAGGCCACCGCCAACCACAAAGGCCAACACGATCATCACGCCTTGCAGGAACCAGTATTTCCAGAACGGGTTGCTGGAATGGTGCCAGGGTAGGTCTTTGCGCTGCAGCATCGCTTTTTCCGCCTCAAAGGCCGACACGAGGCTCTCGCGCAGCACACGCGGATAGAACTTGTGGAACCCCTCGTTGTAACGCGCCGTCACCGGATCGCGTGGGGTCCCGACATAGCGGTGATGCACCAGCAGGTGTTCGGAGCGAAAATGTGAATAGAGCACCATCGAAAGCAGCAGATCGCCCAGCCCACGTTCGAAATCGTTTTTCTGATGCATCAGTTCGTGTGAGTAATTGATCCCCACAGTGCCGGTCATCACGCCGACGCCAAAGAACACGCCAAACTTTTCCCAGCCGTTGAGATGCCCGGCCTGCGTGACGTACCAGATCAGGCCAAAAAGGCTGAGGAATTGCAGCGGCACCCAGATTTGCGTGACGAGCTTGTACCAGAAGAGATGCCGCTCCTCGGTCTGCGGATCCTCGTTTTCCAGGTTCAGTCCCAGCGCTGCATCGAGCGCCGAAAACAGGTACCACGTGGCCGCAATCGGCAGCAAAACCCACCACGAGCCCAGCACTGCGCCAATCCAAACCAGCGGGATCAGGCCCAGCGACATCCAAAAGGGCAGGGCCGCGCTGAGGCGGGCGAGGTTCGGTGTGTCCGACATGGGTCTGCTCCGGCGTTTTTTCGTCTTTTACCGCGTGGCCTTCACTCTGGCCAAGCGTGACGTCACGCACCTTGTGCCAGATCAAAGGCTTTGCGCATGACCGTTGGCAGATCAGCGGGGCGAAACTCGGGC
>JASJCC010000215.1 GCA_030066175.1 Paracoccaceae bacterium
GCCTGGTGCCGTCAGATTAGAGGCTGCGCGGCACCCGGTCTCTTGGCGAAAGGTCTTATATCGGCAGTGCCGATTTGGTCCTGTTGTAGCTCGGTCCGGGATGTCACAGCCGATACTATCGAACACCCAAGTCCACCGCAATCGCCCGTGTGGCGATGCAGCGCTCCATCTCGCTGCCCGTTGTTTTTATTCGCTTTCTTCGAACCACCAGACGTCCGGCTGCCAGCCGATCCAATCGCCGTAGATCGGCACGACCTCGGGGAATTTCAGCTTTTTGGCATGCGCAAGCCGGCTGATGTTCCACTGGTAGGTGGGGATGACGTAGCGTCCGGTGGTCAGCACCCGATCCAGCGCGCGGGTTGCGGCGAGGAAATCCTCGCGCGTGGTCGAGTTCAGCAGCTGGTCGATCATCGCCTCGGCGGCGGGGGAGTTCATGCCCATCCAGTTGCGCGTGCCCGGTTCCGTCACGCCATTGGCGCCCCAATAGAGCCGCTGTTCGTTGCCGGGGCTCAGCGACATGCCGCGCCGGTACCACGTCATGTCGAAATCATAGACGTTGGTGCGTTCCTTATATTGCGCGCTGTCGATGCTGATGACCTTGGCCTCGACCCCCATCCGTTTCAGCGCCTCGATAAAGAGGTCGGCAATCGCGCCTTCCTCGGTCGCGCCGGACCGCAGCAGGATGTCAAACGTGAAAGGCGTGCCATCGGCATTGGCCATCACGCCTTCCTGCACCGTCCAGCCGGCCTCTTCCATCAGGTCGATGGCGCGGCGGATATTGGCGCGGTTGCGCGCGCTGCCATCGCTTTGCGGCAGCTCATAGCCCTCTAAAGCGCCGGGCAGCAGGCTATCGGCAAAGGGCTGCAAAAGCTCGGCTGTCCGGCCAGTCGCGGGGCCGGCCTGCATCGAGAGCGGTGAGTTCGAGAAATAGGAGGTGATGCGCGATTGTTCCGACCCGGTCATCGCCTCATTGATGAACTCGAAATTGAACGCGTGCAGCATCGCGTCGCGCACCCGCCAGTCGGCAAAGATATCGCGCCGCGTGTTCATCACAAACCCGGTGATCCCTGACGGGCGCTGATGCGGCACGATGGATTTCACCATGTCTCCGCGGTCGATGGCCGGGAAGTTGTACTGGCTGTTCCACTTCTCGACGTTGAATTCGCGGTTGGAATTCAGTTCACCAGCCTTGAAGGCTTCGAACTGGGCGGTGCCGTCGCCGTAGAACTCCATGCGAATCTCATCGATGTTGTTGGTGCCCTTGCGGAACGGCACATCCTTGCCCCAATACTCTGGGTTGCGTTTCAGGCTGACATAGCGCCCGGCCTCAAAATCCTCGATCACGTAAGGCGCGCTGGAGATTGGCACCACGTCGATGCCCGAGGCGGCAAAGTCACGCCCCTCCCATTGCGCCTTCTTCAGGATCGGCCGCATCCCGATGATCAGCGCGAGCTCACGATCTTCGGTGTTGAACTCGAACCGCACAGACCGCGGGCCGGTCTGTTCCATCTTGCCGATCTTCTTCCAGGCACCGTGATAGCGCGGGTGGCCTTCGGTCCCCAAAGTCTCGTAGGACCACATCACATCCTCAACCGTAACCGGGCTGCCGTCCGAGAATCGCGCCTCTTCGCGCAAGGTGAATTCCACCCATTCGCGATTCGGACCCACCTCGATCGATTCGGCGAGAAGGCCGTAAAGCGTGAACGGTTCGTCGTAGCTGCGCCCCATCAGGCTTTCATAGGCCAGGAACCGTAGCTGCCAGGGCACAGAGCCTTTCAGGATGTGCGGGTTGAGGCTGTCAAAGCTGCCGATCTCGCCGGTGACGATCCGCCCGCCGGTGGGGGCGTCGGGGTTGGCATAGGGCAAATGCGCAAAATCTGGGGGCAAGGCAGGGTCGCCATACATAGCTATGCCATGTCGCGATTCGGCCTGAGCGAATCCGCCAGCCAGAATCAGTGCCGCCGCCGCCAGTTTCAATGGGCGCGACCGGAAAAAATCTAAGCGCATTTTGGCAACAATCCCTGTTAAGCCTTGTATGATTGAGCAAAACCGTATCTGGGCTTTTACGCCTTTTCAAACTTTTAGCTTGGCGTCGGGCGGTTAAGTGCTTATAAAGGTGGCACTGCTCGATAGGTTTCTTGCCTGTATGAAACCTGCCTCAATGACTTGACCCCGGCTTCGTGCCGGGGTTTTTTTTGGCGCTCTGATCGGGCGGGGCGCGCGGCGCTCTATCCGGTTTCCCTTCGCCGCGGCAATCCCTATTCTTGCTGCAAAGCAGCATAGGAGAGCCGCATGAGCCTGAAGGGAAAAACCGCCATCATCACCGGATCCAACTCTGGCATCGGTCTGGGCATTGCCCGCGAACTGGCCAAGGCCGGGGCGGATGTGGTGATCAACTCCTTTACCGACCGTGACGAAGACCACGCGCTCGCCTCGCGCATTGCGCAGGATCACGGCGTCGCCGCGCGCTACATCCAGGCCGACATGTCCGACCCCGAGGCCTGCCGCATGCTGATCGACAAGGCCGAGAGCTGCGATATCCTGGTCAACAATGCCGGCATCCAGCACGTGGCCCCGATCGACGAATTCCCGACGGAGAAATGGGACGCCATCATCGCGATCAACCTGTCGTCGGCCTTTCACACCACCGCCGCTGCCTTGCCGCTGATGCGCGCGGCGGGATGGGGCAGGGTGGTCAATATCGCCTCGGCCCACGGGCTGACCGCGTCACCCTTTAAGTCCGCCTATATCGCGGCCAAGCACGGCATCGTCGGGATGTCGAAAACCGTGGCCCTGGAAACCGCGCAAGAGCCGATCACCTGCAATGCGATCTGCCCCGGCTATGTGCTGACCCCGCTGGTCGAGGCGCAGATCCCCGCCACGATGGAGAAATACGACATGGGCCGCGAAGAGGTGATCAAGAAGGTCATGCTGGAACGTCAGCCATCGAAGGAATTTGCCACGGTCGAGCAGTTGGGCGGCACGGTGGTGTTCCTGTGCTCGGACGCTGCGGCGCAGATCACCGGGACAACGATCAGCGTGGATGGCGGTTGGACGGCGTTGTGATCTTTAGACTTAACGCGGCAGCGCGTCGTCATCCTCGGTCAGCAGCGCCAGCCAGTCGCGGAACTTGATCAGCGCGGGTGGCGGCGGGCGGTCATTGGGCCAGACCAGAGCGTAGGTGCCGAGGCTGACCGGCGGTGCGGTTGTCGCCGCGATCAGGCTGCCATCAGCGCGTTCGGTTTCGGTCAGGTAATCGGGCAAGAGCGCGACCCCCAACCCATGCACCGCCGCCTGCAGGATCGTAGTGAACTGGTCAAACCGCGTGCCGGGCAGGGGACCCGGCGGGGCGCCTTGGCTGGCATACCACTCGGCCCAAGCGCTGGGGCGGGTTTCGATATGCAGCCGCGGCAGGTGGCGCAATTCCTCCAAAGACACCGGCCCCTCGGGCAGCAGCGCGGGCGCCGCCACGGGCCGCGCCTTTTCCGTCAGCAGCGGCAACGCATCAGTGCCCGGCCAGTCCGGCGGGCCAAAATGCAGGGCCGCATCAAAGGGTTCGGCGGCGAAATCGAAGGGCCGCAGTCGGGTGGTCATATTGACCGTCACTTCGGGAAAACGCCGCGCGAAATCGGGCAGCCGCGGTACCAGCCAGCGCATCCCAAAGCTGGGCAGGATCGCCAGCCGCAGTGCGCCGCCCTGCGGATCCAGCCGCAGCGCCAACGCACCTTGGGTCAGCCGCTCCAACGCCTCACGCACGGTTTGGGCATAGTCCCGCGCTTGCGGCGTCAGGCGCAAGGCGCGCTTATCCCGCAGAAATAACGGCGTGCCCAGCTGCGTCTCCAGCGTCTGAAGCTGCCGGCTGACCGCGCTTTGCGTCAAGTTCAGCTCCTCTGCCGCCGCGGTCGCACTGCCAAGGCGATCGAGCGCCTCGAACGCTTGCAAAGCGGGCAGGGGTGGTAGACGAGACATGACATATCCTCATGGGTTTATGCCGAATTGTCGTTTTTCCATGACGAATAAGCAAGCTATACTGCACCAAACCCGCGTAAGGAAACCGATATGAACGAGATGACCACCCCGAAACCCGCGCTCAAGGCCAAGGACGCCCCCGATCTGGGCAGCTTTGACTGGGCCGACCCGTTCCGCCTGACCGATCAGCTCAGCGAAGAAGAGGGCATGCTCGCCGAAGGTGCGCGCAGCTTTGCCGAAGACACGCTGCAGCCGCGGGTGATCCAGGCCTTTAACGAAGAAACCGTCGACCCCGGCATCTTTGCCGAGATGGGGCAAATGGGCCTTTTGGGCATCACCATCCCCGAGGAATATGGCGGGCTGGGCAGTTCCTATGTCAGCTACGGCCTTGTCGCGCGCGAGATCGAGCGCGTGGATTCCGGTTATCGCAGCATGATGAGCGTGCAATCCAGCCTCGTGATGTACCCGATCTACGCCTATGGCAGCGAAGAGCAGCGCCGGAAATACTTGCCCAAGCTTGCCAGCGGCGAATGGATCGGCTGTTTCGGCCTGACCGAACCGGACGCCGGCAGTGACCCGGCGGGCATGAAGACCCGCGCGGAAAAGACCGCCACGGGCTACAAGATCACCGGGTCAAAGATGTGGATTTCCAATAGCCCGATTGCCGATGTGTTTGTGGTCTGGGCAAAGTCCGAGGCCCATGGCGGCAAGATCCGTGGCTTTGTGCTGGAAAAGGGCATGAAGGGTCTGTCGGCGCCCAAGATCGGCAACAAGCTCAGCCTGCGCGCCTCGGTCACGGGCGAGATTGTCATGGACGGCGTCGAAGTGGGCGAAGACGCGCTGCTGCCGCATGTGCAGGGGTTGAAAGGCCCGTTTGGCTGTCTCAACCGCGCGCGCTATGGCATCAGTTGGGGGGTGCTGGGCGCGGCCGAATTCTGCTGGCACGCAGCGCGCGGCTATGGGCTGGACCGCAAGCAGTTCGGCAAGCCGATTGCGCAGACGCAGCTCTTCCAGAAAAAGCTCGCCGACATGCAGACCGAGATTGCCCTTGGCCTGCAGGGCTGTCTGCGCGTCGGGCGGCTGATGGATGAGGCGCAAGGCGCGCCCGAGATGATCAGCATCCTGAAACGCAACAATTGCGGCAAGGCGCTGGAGATCGCGCGCATGGCCCGCGACATGCATGGCGGCAACGGGATTTCCGCCGAATTCCAGGTGATCCGCCACATGCTGAACCTGGAAACTGTGAACACCTACGAGGGCACCCACGGCGTGCACGCGCTGATCCTGGGCCGGGCGCAGACGGGGCTGCAGGCGTTCTTTTGATCCTCCGGGCATTGCCTGAAATGAAACCGCCGGACATGATCGTCCGGCGGTTTTTCTTTGCAAGGTCCGGCGCTTACATCTGCTCCGGTATCGCAATCCCAAGGATATCCAAGCACACAGTCAGCTGCCGGATCGCCGCCTGCAACAGCGTCAGATACGACTGGCGCGCCGCATCCGACGCGTCTCCACCCAGGATGCGGTTGGCCTGGTAAAAGGTATTTGTTGCATTGGCGAGGCGATAGGCGTGGTTGGCCAGCACACTGGGTTTGCGCTGTTCGACGGCGCGGGCCACTTGCTGGGGCAGGTCGCTGAGGCATAGGATCAGGTCGCGCCCGCCATCCCCCAGATCGGTGATCTCTCCGGGAGTGAACCCGGCCTCTTCCGCCTTGGCAAAAAGCGATCCAATCCGCACGCAAGTGTATTGGATATAGGGGCCCGTTTTGCCTTCGAAGCGCAGGAACTGGTCCATGTCGAAGACGTAATTGCTTTCGCGGTCGTGGTTGAGCTCACCAAACTTGATCGCCGCGATGGCGATCTGTTCGGCCACCCCGTCGCGCAACGCGTCGGCCACTGACCCACCCTCATCCAGCCGCGCACGCGCCGCACCTTTCATCGTCTCCATCAGATCGTGCAGCCGCATGACCCCGCCTTCGCGGGTTTTGAAGGGCTTGCCATCGGTGCCATTCACGGTGCCAAAGGCGATATGTTCGACGCCGGTGCCGTCCAAATAGCCGCATTGCTCAGCCGCCTGGAACACCTGGCGAAAGTGCATTTTCTGCCGTGCATCAACGACATAGAGGATGGTGTCGGGATCGTCGATTGTCACCCGATCCTTGATCGTCGCCAGATCGGTCGCGCCATAGCCGAACCCGCCATTCGAGTTGCGCACCATCAGCGGCGGCAGCTTCATCTCCTCCGGCAGGTGGATGACGACCGCGCCGTCATCGACCACGGCGGTGCCATCGGCCAGCAGCTCTTCGACAATCCCATCCAGCATCGATTGATAGCGGCTTTCGCCATACCACTGGTCGAAATACACGCCCAGCCGGCCGTAATCGCGTTGCAAGCTGCGCGAACTGACATCGGAAATCTGCTGCCAGAGGCGCATATAGACGGGGTTGCCGGCCTGCAACTCGGCCGTGGCATGGCGGGCACGTTCGCGGAACGCCTCATCCTCTTTGGAACGGGCCGAGGCGGTGGGGTACCAAACCTGCAGATCGTCCATGGTAAAGCTGGCCTCGGCGTCGCCCGACAGTAATTCCGGCCGCACATCGGCGATCTGCGAGATCAGCTGCCCCAGCTGCAGACCCCAATCTCCCAGATGCACATCGCTGATGGTCTTGTGTCCGGCGAAAGACATCAGGGCGTTCAGCGCCTGGCCAACAATTGCGGCGCGCAGGTGGCCCACATGCATGTCCTTGGCGAGGTTCGCACCACCGTAATCCAGCAGAAAGGTTTGGGGCG
Organism: Paracoccaceae bacterium; assembly: GCA_030066175.1. Lineage (GTDB taxonomy): Bacteria > Pseudomonadota > Alphaproteobacteria > Rhodobacterales > Rhodobacteraceae > JASJCC01. Next base: position 6,757 of record JASJCC010000215.1, read on the forward strand.
CGTCGACAGGCGGCACAAGGCTGCGCGGGTCGTCATGCACCGCGCGGGCCTGCGCAGCCAAAGCCGCCTGTCGACGCGCCCCAAACCTTTCTGCTGGATTACGGTGGTGCGAACCTCGCCAAGGACATGCATGTGGGCCACCTGCGCGCCGCAATTGTT
>JASJCC010000216.1 GCA_030066175.1 Paracoccaceae bacterium
TGCTTCATGCCGGCGGCGGCGATGACCTTGCCTATGGCGAAAGCCAATCCGACCATCTCTTCGGCGAGGGCGGCAATGACACGCTGTCGGGCGGCAACGGCAACGACACACTGTCCGGCGGTGCCGATGATGACCTGATGTTCGGCATGAGCGGGCAGGACCTGCTTTATGGCGGGTCGGGCTTTGACGTGCTTTATACCGGCGGCGACGACGATGTGGCCTATGGCGAAAGCCAGTCCGACCATCTCTTCGGCGAAGGCGGCCATGACAGCCTGTTCGGCGGCAATGGCAACGACACGCTGTCGGGCGGCTCGGGCAACGACACGCTGTCGGGCGACGGCGGCGACGATCTGCTCTATGGCGGCGGCGGCACGGACCGGTTCGTCTTTGCCGACGGGTTCGGCACCGATACGATCGGCGATTTCGACGCGCTGAGCGCGGCCGAGAAGATCGATCTGTCGGCGGTGTCGGCGATCACCGGTTACGCGGATCTGACCAACGTCGCGAACCCGCACATGACGCAGGTCGGCGCCGATGTGGTGATCGACGATTTCGCCGGCAACACGATCACTGTGCTGGGCGTGCAGATCGGCGATCTCGATGCGGGCGATTTCGCTTTCTGAAACGGACGCGTTTCGGACCGGAAACAGGCCCTTGGCTGCCGCAGCCCCGCGGCGGCGTTATCTTGTACCTTCAGGGCCGCTCTGCTACTGCGCGTTGCGCGAGACAGCCCTGACATCGGCGGTCCACCAGTCCTGCCGGGGCGGTTTCGTGGTGTGGCGGTGCGGGTTTGCCTGGCGAAAGGACAACCACTTTGGCAAGAATTTTGGTTGTCGGGTGCGGATTTGCCGGGGCTGTCTACGCCCGTACCCTGGCTGAGCACGGCTTTGACGTCCATTGCATCGATCAGCGCCCGCATATTGCCGGCAACGCCTATGATTACGTCGATGAAAACGGGGTCAGGGTTCACAAATACGGGCCGCATCTGTTTCACACCAACAATGAAAAAGTGTTCCGCTGGATGACCCGGTTCGGAGCGTTCGTTGATTACAAGCACAAGGTGGCCTGCCGGATCGAAGGCGGCAAACTGGTCCCCTTTCCCATCAATCGCGACACGATTTCCCAGTTCTTTGATGCGCCGCTGTCCGACGAAGCGTCGCTCGAGGCATTCATGGCGCGTCAGCGCCGCGATATCGCAGAGCCCGCCAACGCCGCCGAAATGCTGGAAAGCAAGGTCGGCACCACGCTGACCGACACGTTCTTCCGGCGTTATACCAAGAAGATGTGGGACATGGATCTGGAAGACATCCATGCCTCGGTCGTGCAACGCGTGTCGGTACGGTTCGACCGGCAGGATCTGTATTTTCCCAACGACGCCATCCAGGTCTTGCCGCGGGACGGCTACACCGCTCTGTTCGGCAACATCCTCGATCACGACCGAATAAGGATCGAACTTGGTGTGGCCTTCGATAAGCGCATGGAAAAGGACTATGTGTTCTGTTTCAACTCCATGGCGATCGATGAGTATTACGACCATGCCTATGGCGATCTGCCCTATCGCTCGATCCGGTTTCATACCGAGCACCGCAACACCTCGGACTGTGACCACTGGCCGGTGGTCAACTATACCGATATGTCGCCCTTCACCCGCGAAACACGCTGGCATAACCTGCCGGGGCACCACGTGACGCCCGGGCCCAAAGTGACCGTGACTGTTGAAGAGCCCTGCGATTACAGGGACAACAATCTGGAGCGCTATTACCCGGTTCGAACGAACGACAACAAATACGGGCCGCTATACGAACGATATGCCGAACGGGCCGCAGCGGATGGCGGCCGGCTGAAATTCATCGGGCGCTGCGGAACCTACCAGTATCTCGATATGCACCAAGTCATCAATCAAAGCCTGAGCGGCGTGCAGAAATGGCTGCAGACCCAGAAAGCCGCGTAGGGATGGGACGCACCGCTCTGCTGTTGCGCAGCCATGTCATGAACGATCTGGTGGTGGATTTTTACCGTCAGGCCGAACGGCTCAAGCCTGCGCATGTGGATGTCATCCTGTGCTGCGATGAAACCAATGGCACCCTGCCGATCCCCGACGGGATGCGCGCCTTCCGGCATTCTACGGCCGATATCGAGCCTTTGGGGCTTTTGCCGTTCTTGCGGCATAAAATGCTGTGGTATAACGGCGATTACCCGATCTATTTCTTTTTCGACCAGAACCCAGATTATGATCTGTATCTTCTGATCGAGTATGACGTCTATTTCACCGATAAGGCGCTGACACAATTTTTCGCGCATATCGATGCCACCCGGGCCGATTTCTTCGGAGTGAATATCCACCTGGCGCCGAGCCATTGGAAATGGACCGAGGCGGCGTTGCAATACCATGACAAGGCCTATGGCACGTTCTTCCCCATCATCGGGCTGAGCAACACTGCGGTCGCCACGCTATTTGCCAACCGTCAACGCCAGGCCCAGCTCTATATCGACAAGAAAACGACGATGTGGACGCATTGCGAAGCCTATGTTCCGACCGAGGCCATGGCGGCGGGGTTTCGCTGTCATTCGTTGGAGAGGTCTCTGAATCTGCCGAAATCTGCATTCGGCACCACAACGCTTGGATGCGCCGAACTTCTGGACCGCAGCGAGGACACCGATCTGATCCGGCACCCGGTCCTGCCGGCGCCGGATTTTCTCGCAAAACTGATCTTTGTTGCCGGCGGCACGCCATTGGACGTGTTCTTGCAGGCACGCCCGCGTTTCATCGGGATCTTGTCACGTATTGACGGCACCGTCCTGGAAGAGGCGCTGAACAAGCGGCTCGGGCCGGAACTTGTGGCCCGCGTGCAGGCCCTGATCCCGAAAGACGGCCGCAGCTGAGACCGGCTTACAGAAACCGGTTTATGCAGTGGCGGTACAGCTCCAGATCGCTGGTGTTGAGGCTTTCGATCCGCTCGATCACGTGCCGCGGAATGCTGTTGAAATCGTAAGAGCCGATATTGACGTTGGTCGCCGCATGCAGCTCTTCGCCCAGGGTGTCCGACAACTTGTAGATCGAGTAGGGAAAAAATTCCTGCAACCCGACGAAGACGAAATGGGCGTCGATATGCGCGATGGCGGTGTTCAGCACCGCCTGGGTATCCTCGACGGGTTTGTTCCCGACCCCGGAAACGATTTTCGTCATCAGGTTGGAAAACTCCCAATGGTGGTGGTTCATAAAGAAATCTTCGATGTCGGCGCTCTTGCGAATCCGCTCGCCGACCGGCCCCTTGTCAACATTCCTTAGATGGTAATAATGGGAAATTGTTCTCTCGACCGGATGCCGCAGGAAGCATATATAATTTGGTTCTAGATTAAATTCTTCATGAATACCGAATATAAGATGTCCATAAATTAAATCATAATTTGATGCATCTGATCTTGATATGTCTTCTATGTTTTGACGCCCATAAGCAAAGCCAATATTCAGAGATGTTTTTTCCAGGGCGGACTTCAATGTTCCACCGGCTGTTTTTGTGACATGAAGGAATATTTTTGTTTTTTTGGTCACATTGGCCTCCCCTGCCCGTCCCGGTGGATTATTAGGCGTGGCGTTTCAGTGATGCAATCGCCAACGGTGCCACGTTGCCGCCCCACGTGGCCTTTCGCAATTGCAGAGCCTGCACTAGAGACAGACGGACGCATGGCTGTGGGGCCGGATGATGGGCAGAGGCCATATCCTTTTGGCGACCTGTAACGGGGCGCAGTTTCTGCCGAACCAGCTGGACAGCCTGGCCGGGCAAAGTATCCGCGACTGGGACATGACGGCCAGCGACGACGGATCGCGCGACGACAGCGCCGGCCTGCTGCACGCCTTCGCCGCGCGGATGCAGGCAGAGGGGCATGACGTCACCTTGCGCCAGGGACCGGGACGCGGGTTCGCAGCGCATTTCCTGGACCTGATCGCGGGCACACCCAAGACCGCCTGCTGGCTGGCGCTGTCCGATCAGGACGATGTCTGGCTGCCCGACCGGTTGGCGCGCGGTCTTGCGGCGCTGTCGGAGTTGCCCGACGACAGACCTGCGCTCTATTGCAGCCGGACCTGGATTGTGGAGGCCGATCTGGGCCGCCGCCGCCTGTCGGCGCCACTTAGGCACGCGCCGGGGTTCCGCAATGCGCTGGTGCAGAATATCGCGTCGAGCAATACCACGCTGCTCAACCGCGCGGCCGCCGACCTGGCACGGGCCGCAGCGCCCGAGGCCGCCAGCGTACCCGGCCTGGCGGCGCATGACTGGTGGCTGTACCAGCTGATTACCGGTGCCGGCGGCCAGGTGGTCCACGATCCCGAGCCGACGCTGCTTTATCGCCAGCATGGCGGTAACCAGATCGGCGCCAATGACGGCTGGAAGGCACAGCTGTACCGGATCGGCTTTCTGCTGAGCGGGCGGTTTGCGGCCTGGAACAGCGCCAATATCGCAGCACTTTCCGCTTCGGCAGAGCGTCTGACGGCCGAAAACCGCCAAATCCTGCGCCGGTTCGCTGCGCTGCGCGACCTTCCACTTTTGCCGCGCCTCCGGGAAATGGCCGCCCTGGGGCTTTATCGCCAGGGGCGGCTGAGCCAGGCGGCGCTCTGGCTGGCGCTGGTCTTGGGGCGTCTCTAGGGCTTCGCCGGCGGCGCGCCGGAGCGTCAGGCGGCGCTCTTCTTCATGTTCTCGTTGTGATGCGCAATGGCGCTGTCGACGTCTTCGTAGAGCGTCAGGCGGCCGTTTTCCAGCACCGCCCCCATGTCACACAAGTCGCGCACTGCGCGTTCGGAATGGCTGACGAAAAGCGCACCGGCATTTTTCATCCGCTCGAGAAACACCTCGCTGCTCTTTTCCCGGAAAGAGGCATCACCCACCGAAGTTACCTCGTCCACCAGATAGGTGTCGAACGGAATGCCCATGGACACACCGAAAGACAAACGCGATCGCATGCCCGCGGAATAGGATCGGAAGGGCAGATGAAAATGCGTGCCCAGTTCGGCGAAATCCTCGACGAATTCGACCAGCGCTTCGGTATCCACGCCATAGATGCGGGCCACGAACCGGGTGTTCTGCGCCCCTGTCAGGTCGGGATGAAACGATCCGGCGAACCCCACGGGATAAGAGATCGTGCCGTCCGACAGGATGCGGCCCGAGGTCGGATCCATATTGCCGGCGATCATCTGCATCAGCGTGGTCTTGCCGGCCCCGTTGCGTCCCAGAAGACCGATTGCGGCTCCGGTGGGAAAATCGACGCAGATATCGCGGGCCACCGTCTTGCGGCGCCCGTTCAGAACGAAGGTCTTGGTGAGATGGTCGAGGCGGATCATCGGGCTGTGCCGGCAACGCTAGCGACGGTCACGCAGACTGTAGGCCACCAGTACGACAACCGACCAGATCAGAAACAGAAACAGCGTTCCCGTGCCCAGGATCATCAGACGCTGGGGGTATTCGGATTTCTCTGCCAGGGTCGGACGGATATGGGCCGCCAGGTACCGGCTTTGACGCCGCGCTTCCGCCTGGGCCGCGTCGTAAGAGGCCAGTGCCGCAGTATAGGTTTGCTCGGCGAATTCGCGGTCGACGACCAGCCGCTCGAACTCTCCCACCAGGGTAGCAAAAGCATCCACGTCCGCCTGTCCGTCGCCGAGGCCCAGCTTTTGCTTTTCCTCTGCGATGCGTTTCTCGATCACCTGGATCTTGCGATCGGCCTGGGCCACCCGCGGGTCGTTGGACCGCGTCGTCTGCTTGAGAAGGTCCAGTTCGATCAGCGCTTCGGCGAGCTGCTGGTTGAGCGTGCTCAAAAGCCCCGCCTGCCCCTGCACATCGATGCTGGGATCGACGATCTGGGTGCGGTTGCGGAATGTGGTGACCGCTTCCCGTGCGGATTTCAGCCGTTCGACCGCATGGTTCAACTCGTCCCGGGCATAGCGGATCGCATCCTCGCGGGCGATATCGCTCAGCTCGTTGATCATCACCGTGCTGTCGGCATAGATTTCTCTGGCGATCGCCTGGGCGTCTTCGGGCGTGAAGGCCAACGCCCGCAACTCGATCAGCCCGGTGCTGCTGTCGTAATAGATCTTCACCATCCGTTCCCAATGCCCGACCAGATCCTCGATCGTGCCGGGTGGATGGTAGGCAAAGATCGGGTCAATTGCGGGATCCGCCTTGGCCCACATTGCACGCAGGTCGAGCCGCGCGTCGATGCTGGCCACAAGGCTCTGGCTTTGGATGAACTCGTAAAGGATGTCGGTGTCCGAGGTGCTGGAGCCCGACAGATCGAGCGGCCCCAGAAGCGAGGTGATGGCAGAGACGTTTTCCTCGGTGCGCACGGAAAAGGCGACGGTCGAGGCATATTGGTCGGCCGCCCGGACCCACAGATACCAGCTCGCCACAACCGGGGGCAGGACGACCATGAGCAGAAAACTCAACAGCACAGCCATATGACGCCGCCGGGGGCGGCTGGCGGCGGCCGGAGGCGGCACGGTGCGCTTCGGCTCGTGCTTGACAGGGGGTGCGGGCGGCGGGACCGGCGCGGGCGGCTTCGCCGGGCTGGCCGGTGCCAAGGCGGTAATCCGGCCCTGGGCGGACAGATCGGGCTGCGCCTTCGGCGCCGGGCCGCGAGAGGGTCGACTGTCTGGCGCGTTCGGCATCGTCTCACTTGGAAAGATTGAAACAGCTATGCCATTCCTACATAGTCGGCAGATCAAACTCCAGCACTGCAAACAGCGAACGGCATGACCGAGCCGCGCATGTCTCCTCCACCCACCCTGCCCCCGCGTCCGGCATACCGGCGGCGCCGGTTCGCAACCGCCCGGGCGGTCATGGCGCTGATGCTGCGTGAGATGTCGACCTCTTTCGGCCGATCGCCGGGGGGATATCTGTGGGCCATCCTGGAACCCG
>JASJCC010000221.1 GCA_030066175.1 Paracoccaceae bacterium
GTTGGCGTATGAGGCGCACAAGGTCACGCTGGCCGACGCGGATGTCAAAAGCCCCGAGTTCCTGTCGCTGAACCCCAACAACAAGATCCCTGCGATCATCGACCCGAACGGGCCGGATGGCACCCCCGTGACGCTCTTTGAATCCGGGGCGATCCTGATTTACCTGGCGGAAAAGAGCGGCAAGCTCTTGGGCAACACCGCGACGGAACGGGCGCAGATTCTGCAATGGCTGATGTTCCAGATGGGCGGGGTCGGCCCAATGTTCGGGCAGCTGGGGTTCTTCTACAAATTCGCCGGCAAGGATATCGAAGACCCGCGCCCGCAGGAGCGCTACATTAACGAGGCCAAGCGCCTGCTCAACGTGGTTGAGACCGCACTCGAGGGGCGCGACTGGATCGCCGGGGAGTATTCCATCGCCGATATCGCCCTGGCGCCCTGGCTGGGCGCGTTGGATTTCTATGGCGCGAAGGAGGTTGTCGGCTGGGCCGATCATCCCCGCGCTGTTGCTTATCTCGACCGGTTCCTGGAACGGCCCGCAGTGCAAATCGGCCGGGTAACGCCCCCGCGCGAGGGGTAACGCGCCTCATCCCCAATTTGTCAGCCCCCGGATCTTTGCGCTAGCATCGACGGGGGCTGAGATCGGGCGGTGCATTTGGATCAGTTCGCGCAATACGGAATGCTGATCTCGGTTCTGATCGGGCTGGGCCCGGTCCTGCTTGCGATTGCCCTGGCCAGGCGGCATCGGAGCAGCGTCCTTCTGGCCGGCACGATCGAGACGCTGCACAGCCCGCCGATGATCTACTTCAATGACGGCTATTGGACGCCGGATCGGCTGGGGGGCGGCACCTGGGGGATCGAGGACGTGCTCTTGTGCTTTTCGCTCGGCGCCGGTGTCTGGTTTGCCGCCATTTTCGCCTACCGGCAGCAGCTGGCCACAAGCATCGTCTGGCGCACCATCGTGGCACGGTTGCTCGCCATCGCCCTGCCCACAACCGCGCTGGCCTTCGTGTTTCACTGGCTTGGCCTGACCGAGATGGAGGTCATCGTCAGCGTGATGCTGGTCACCACAGTCGCTTTGGGGCTGTTGCGCCCAGATCTGGTGCGGCTGTCGATCAGCGCGGTCCTGCTCTACGTGCCCTACTACACCGCCTTCCTGCTGGTCTGCGGCGCGCTCTTGCCCGGCTTCTTCGGCATCTGGAGCGGGTCGGATCTCTGGGGTGCGACGTTCTTTGGCCTGCCAGTTGACGAGATCGCGTTCATCCTCGCCTTCGCCGCCTGCTACCCGCTGATCGTCGGCATTGTCCTCGACGCCCGGCTCCGCCCGCGGGCGGAGCCGGTGCGTCCGTAATTCCCAAGGCTCAGCCCGGCAACGCGCCAGTCAGCACGTAGCGCAGGATTTGCACCACCTGTTCGGGCGTTCGCGCCATCGCTAGCGCCGCCGCGTCCACTTCCTTGAGCGCATGATCATGCTCGGGCGGTTGCAGGATGATCAGCGACTTGCCCAGCGCACTGGCATAGCCCGCGTCAAACGCCGCGTTCCACTGCTTGTACTTGTCACCAAAGCGCACAACGACCACGTCGGCATCGGCAATGCCCTTGCGGGTGCGGATCGCGTTAACCATGGCGCCTTTGTGGTCGTGCCAATACTTGTCGCTTTCCGCGCCAAGGATGTTCACACCACAATCGTCGCTGGCTTCGTGGTCGGTCACCGGGCTGTTGAACGTCACATCCAGCCCCTGCGCACCGGCGATGATCTGCTCTCGCCAGTCGGTGTGAATTTCACCCGACAGATACACGTTTAATCCCATGGTCTTCTCCTCGCCTTTGGCCACACATTCCGCGGCCTCCCGCGCAAGAGCTATTGGGCCCGGCGCGAAATGCAAGTCGCAGCTTGTGTCGCGCGCTGTCGGGTCACCGCCCGGCGCGGCGCGCAAGCGCGCGGGCAACGAGGAAGAGGCCGACAATCAACAGCGCTGGTAGGATCAGGATGTGGAAGACCGGCACGGCCACAACCGCTATCAGACTGGCCACCAGATCGTCCGCGCGTGACACCACATTGGCGGCCATTTCACGGTAGCTGTCGATGTCGTCCCAGACCGTCGTCGCACCGCCCGCGGCCTCGGTGCCGTCCATCGCCGGGGCAACCTGCGCGGTGATGTCCTCGACAATCGCGGTGTGCTGGTCCCAGACATCCTGCGTCATCCACCCAGCAAGGATCGAGGCAAAGACAAAGGCGCCGGGCAGGGCCAGTCCCAGAAACGCGCCGTACCAGCCGATGGTCCGCGCCGCAGGCAAGTAGGACGACACCCGGCGCGACAGCTGGCCCGCCAGCATTGCCGTGGCCGAGAGCGCGATCAACGCAAAGCCCACCGCCGCCGTTGGCCCCATCGCGACCGACAGGATGCCGGTCGCCACCATCAGCGCAAAGACCAGCCCGGCCACCCGTTCGACCGTGTCGTCAATCGGCTCGAGCACCTTGAGCGGCTGGGCTGAACCCCCGACAAAGATGACCGAACCTTCGACCTGAACCTCTTGCGCCGTCGACAAAAACGCGTTGAGCGTCCGCAAGGTGACGTAGACACCGCCGCTGATCACCGCCACGCGCTGCGCGTGGGCCTGCGCCACCGCGACCAAGGGATTTGCCGTATAGGTTGCCGCGCCCAGCAGCCCGATGATCACGGCAACGATCAGCAGGCTGCGGCGAACCCGGTTATCCGTCTTGTCGGATGACTTCGTTTTTGGGGTCATACGGGCTGTCCTCGACCACCTCGGCATCCCAAAGCTGGTTCAGCATTTTGACCTTGAGTTTGGTCCCCGGCACCGCCAGGTCCGGCACAACATAGCCCATGCCGATGCTTTTGCCAAAATGCACCGAATAGCCGCCCGAGGTCAGGCGGCCAACCCGCGTGTCACCATCATAAAGCGCCTCGCGCCCCCAAGGATCGGCATCCTCTGGCCCGTCGATCAGCAGGGTGCAGCATTTCACCCGCACACCGGTCGCCTCCATCGCAGCTTTGCCATGGAAGTCCTTGGAGAGGTCGACAAAGCGCGGCAGATCAGCCTCCAGCGGGGTGGCGTCGCGGCCCAGTTCGGTGCCAAAGGCGCGATAGGATTTTTCCTGCCGCAGCCAGTTTTGCGCCCGCGCACCCACCAGCTTCATCCCGTGTTTCTCACCCGCGACCATCAGCTGATCCCAGAGGTAATTCTGTATCTCGATCGGATGGTGCAGCTCCCAGCCCAGTTCGCCGGTATAGGCGACGCGGATGGCGCGCACGGGGCACATCCCCAGCTCGATATCGCGGCACGAGAGCCACGGGAACCGCTTGTTGCCTAGCACCGTGTCAGGATCGCCATCCTTAACGATCTCGCTCAGAACGTCGCGGGATTTCGGCCCGGCGATGGCAAAGACGCCCCATTGGCTGGTGACATCCTGGATCTCGATATAACCGAACTCAGCCGCCTTATCCTCGGCCGCCTTGTGCAGGAAATCGGCGTCATAGGCCGTCCAGGCACCGGCGGAGACGAGGTAATACTCATCCTCAGACAGCCGCACGATGGTGTATTCGGTGCGCGTGGTGCCGGCTGAGGTCAGCGCATAGGTCAGGTTGATCCGGCCCACGCGCGGCAGCTTATTACAGGTGAACCAATCCAGAAACGCCGTCGCCCCCGGCCCTTTGACCACGTGTTTGGTGAACGCGGTGGCGTCGATCAGGCCGACGCCATTTCGGATCGCCTTGGCCTCATCCACGGCATATTGCCACCAGCCCCCGCGGCGGAAGGACCGCGCGTCGTGGTCGTCAAACCCTTGCGGCGCATAGTAATTTGGCCGTTCCCAGCCGTTCACCTGCCCGAACTGCGCGCCTTGCGCCTTTTGCCGGTCATAGGCAGGGGCGGTGCGCAGCGGGCGGCAGGCGGGCCGCTCTTCATCCGGGTGGTGCAGGATGTAGACGTGCTCATAGGCCTCTTCGTTCTTGCGCGCGGAATATTCGGTCGTCATCCACGACCCGTAGCGCTTGGGATCGAGGCTGGCCATGTCGATCTCGGCCTCACCCTCGACCATCAGCTGGGCGAGGTAATGCCCGGTGCCACCGGCGGCAGTGATGCCAAAGGAAAAGCCCTCGGCCAGCCACATGTTGCGCAGGCCCGGCGCCGGACCCAGCAACGGGTTGCCATCCGGCGTATAGCAGATCGGACCGTTGTAATCGTCTTTCAGCCCCACCTCTTCCGAAGACGGGAGGCGGTGGATCATCGACATGTATTCCTCTTCGATCCGCTCCAGATCGAGCGGGAAAAGATCGGCGCGGAAGCTGTCGGGCACGCCGTATTCGAACCGCGCAGGGGCATTCAGTTCATAGGGCCCCAGGATCCAGCCACCACGTTCCTCACGCACGTACCACTTGGCGTCGGCATCACGCAGAACAGGGTGTTCGGGGTTCGATTTGCGCCATTCGACCAGCGCGGGATCGGGTTCGGTAACGATATATTGGTGTTCCACCGGGATCGCCGGGATCTTGATCCCCAAAAGCTGCGCGGTGCGCTGCGCGTGGTTGCCTGTGGCGGTGACCACGTGTTCGGCCTGGATCACCGTTTGCTCGTCCGACGGCACCAGATTGCCGCCCTTTTCAACCATCTTGGTGACGGTCACGTCCCAGTGGTCCCCGGTCCAGGCATACCCATCCACCTGCCACTTCCGCTCGATCAGCACACCGCGCTGACGGGCGCCTTTGGCCATCGCCATGGTGACATCGGCCGGATTGATGTAGCCGTCGGTCGGGTGATAGATCGCGCCTTTCAGATCCTCGGTCCGCACCAGTGGATACCGCTCTTTGATCTGCGCCGGGCTCAGCCATTCATACGGCACACCGCAGGTCTCAGCCGTGGACGCATAGAGCATGTATTCATCCATGCGATCCTGCGTCTGCGCCATGCGCAGGTTGCCCACCACCGAAAAACCCGCATTGAGGCCGGTCTCTTCCTCAAGCGTCTTGTAGAACTTGATCGAGTAGTCGTGGATATGCGTGGTGGCATAGCTCATGTTGAAATAGGGCAAAAGCCCCGCCGCATGCCAGGTCGAGCCCGAGGTCAGTTCGTCCCGCTCCAACAGCATCACATCGTCCCAGCCCGCGCGGGCCAGGTGATAGGCGATTGCGGTGCCAACAGCGCCACCGCCAACGACCAGAGCTTTGACATGCGTTTTCATGAACGACTCTCCCACGGGTTTGACACCGTGCATAGCGCGCGGGCGCGCAGGCCGCTGAACTGGCCCGACGCGTCATGGCGGGAAAGCGACATTGGATAGAAAGGGGTTAGCGCCGCAGCGCCGTTGCGGGTGGCGGGGTCAGGAGCCGACGCTGCGGCAATATTGCTGCCCCATATGGTCCATGCAGACCTGTTCGGTGAGCCAGTTTTCGCTGCGGGCGCGTTCAGCACGCGCGCGCAACTTGCGTTTCATGCGGTCGTGATCCTCACTGCGTTTTTGCGCCGCCTCGCTCCGCTGCGCCCGCATTTCCGCCTGCAGGCTGCGGTGCCGTTCGCTGGAGGCGCCGGCGCCGATCCCTTCGACCTGCGCACCTACCTGGCGGTTGATCGCCGCGTAATCGACCCAAGACAAGATGCGCCGCACCGCCGCGTCCGAAGCGTTGGTATAGACGCGTAGCTCTAGCTTGTCGCCGATCATTGCGCTCAGCATTCGGCCGTGTTTCGCCCCGCGCAGATGCGTAACATCTCGAAAGGCCACGCCATTATAGACCCCTTGGATCAGCGCCGCGGGCTTATCCGCGGCCTCTTCTTCGCTGGCGATCATCCTGTCGAGCATCGAATAGGCAAACCTGCTACGAGGCTGGGAAGCGGTGATCGCGACCACCCAGCGGCCCGACTGATAGACGGCGGTGCGATCCGCAGCTTCGGTCCGGGTTGGCGTGGGGCTCCGGCGCGACAGGCGGCGGAACTGTTCGGCGCGGCTGAGGGCACCGCGTGTGCCCAGCGCTTTCAGCTGCGCGTCGGTCAGTTCACCCGCGCGGCCGTAAAACAGGTAATCATGCGCCTGGTTCCAGCCCACCCGGCGCCATTCGCTGGAGCCTTGCGGGAAATGGTCGGCAATCGGGTCTTTTGGGTGACGCTCCACCGGCGTCACTGACATACTGGCAAGCCAGGTCTGCGTACCCCCTTGTCGGTTTTGCAGCCCTGCGCTGCGGCCTCGTTCGGCAAAGCTCTCAGCCCATGCCGCTAGGCCGAATCCCGTCACGCTGCGGCCTGCCTTGGCGGCCTGCGCGGCATAGTCCCAGATTCCCAACCCAGTGACCCCGAAGATCACCACCGCCAGCAACGCTGTCAGGATTTTCAGCATGTCCACTCTTTTCTACCCGATCAGCCCGGACATCGCATGCAACCCAGACGATAATTGGGCAATGCTTGGACCAATTTGGGCTTTTCAAGACCCAAGGGGCGGCAAATTCACGCTGATTTGCCCCGACTGCCCCCTTTCACCTGCCATGGCGCAGTCTTATAAGACCCTCGGCCCGGACTGTCAGAGTCGTGGGCCAACGACTCATGAGGCACGACACGAATGTTTGGGATTGACGGACTGTTGGGCATGTTCTCGTCGGACATGGCCATCGACCTCGGGACAGCAAACACGCTGGTCTACGTGAAAGGCAAGGGCGTCATCCTGTCTGAACCGTCGGTTGTGGCCTATCACGTCAAGGACGGCCAGAAAAAGGTGCTCGCCGTCGGCGAAGACGCCAAGTTGATGCTGGGGCGTACGCCAGGCAGTATCGAGGCGATCCGCCCGATGCGCGAAGGGGTGATCGCAGATTTCGACACC
>JASJCC010000220.1 GCA_030066175.1 Paracoccaceae bacterium
AATTTGGAGCGGCAGAATTTTGTAATCCGGCTGACAAAATTGCCCAGCACATCCGCCAGGTCCTTGTTCACCGATTGCTGGAAGTTTTCCCAGGTGAACTCGCTGTCGCTGCTTTCCGGCGCATGGCTCAGCAGCCACCAGCGCCAGTAATCCGCCGGCAGGATCTCGAGCGCTTGATCCATGAATACACCGCGCCCGCGTGAGGTGCTGAACTGACCACCATCATAGTTCAAGTAATTGAAAGACTTGATGTAATCCACCAGTTTCCACGGCTCTGCCGACCCCAGGATCGTCGCCGGAAAGCTCAGCGTGTGGAAGGGCACGTTGTCCTTGCCCATGAACTGGGTATAGGTCACGTCTTCGGCGCCCTTATCGGTGCGCCACCAGCGTTCCCAATCACTGCCCTTGCCCGCATCCACCCATTCCTGCGCGCAGGCGATGTATTCGATCGGTGCGTCAAACCAGACATAGAACACCTTGCCCTCCATGCCGGGCCAGGGCGCGTCGCCACGCTGCACCGGGATACCCCAATCAAGGTCGCGGGTGATGCCGCGATCCTGCAGCCCGTCGCCGTCATTCAGCCACTTCTTGGCGATCGACGTGGTCAAGACAGGCCAGCCTTCGCGTGTGTCGATCCACTGCTCCAGCCGGTCCTTCATCGTCGACTGGCGGAGAAAGAGATGCTTGGTCTCGCGCATCTCCAGATCGGTCGAGCCCGAGATCGTCGAATGCGGGTCGATCAGATCAACCGGGTCGAGCAACTTGCCACAGTTGTCACACTGGTCGCCACGGGCCTCTTCAAAGCCGCAATTGGGGCATGTGCCCTCGATATAGCGATCAGGCAGAAACCGGCCATCCGCCTCGGAATACATCTGTTTTTCGCTGATTTCGCGGATCAGCCCGGCCTCGTCGAGCTTTTGCGCAAAATGCTGCGTCAGGCGGTGGTTTTCAGGGCTCGAGGAGCGTCCAAAATGGTCAAAGGACAACCGAAACCCATCCGCCAGATCAGACTGAACCTGCCACATCTCCGCGCAATACTCGGCCACCGGCTTACCCGCCTTGGCAGCCGCCAGCTCGGCCGGGGTGCCGTGTTCGTCGGTGGCGCAGAGAAACAGCACCTCATGCCCGCGCGCCCGCAGGTAACGGGCATAAAGATCGGCTGGCAGCTGACTGCCCACCAGATTGCCCAGATGCTTGACCCCGTTGATATAGGGGATCGCCGATGTGATCAGATGCCGTGCCATAACTCGCTGCGCTTTCGGGTCGGTGATGCCTTCCATAAATCGCCGCGGCGCAGAGGGCCAGAGCCCATGCGATGGTTTTCAACGCCGGTCGCGGGCTTTCGACAACAGCCGCCCAATCACAAACGATGTGCGCGGGGCGTAGATATAGGGCGTGCGGCGGTCCGAAACCGGGCGCGCGCGCATGCGGATCAGGCCAAAGAGCACCAGAAGCGCGTGCCCGAAAGCGATCATCGCAAAGAGGGCCGGGGGGCCGTAAAGGTCCATCAGCACCGATGCCAGATAGGGGGCGGCGATGGCGCCGGTGGCGAACCAGAACATCAGCGCGGCCGACAGCTCGACCCGTTCGGCGCTGCTGGCAAAGTCATGTGCGTGGGCGGCGGCAACCGAGTAGATCGGGAAGGTCGTGAGACCAAAGAACGCCGCCGTCAGCAGGATGCCTCCGGTGCCCAGATCGGTGACAGTCGCGGTGATGGCGCAGCTGAGGATCGCTGCCACCGACAACCAGATCAGCACCCAGCGCCGGTCGTAGCGGTCGGCAAGCCAACCGACCGGCACCTGTGACAGCGCCCCGCCGGCCACGAAGGATGCCAGGAACACCGCGATCTGGTCGGCGGCGAGGCCCACCCCGGTGCCATAGACCGGCCCGACCATCCGGAACGAGGCCGAGCTGAGCGCGGCCACAATCACCCCCGCTAAAGCCAACGGCGATTTGTCCCAGGCGAGTCCAGGCCGTAGCCGCGGGGCTGACGGTGTCTCCGGCTGCCGCGTATTGGCCAACGTCACTGGCAGCAGGGCCGCGCAGCACAAAAGCGCCAAAAGGTTGTAGCTCACGTAATGCGCGGGCTCCAGCACGCCGATCAGCAGTTGTGCGGCCAGCGACGCCCCCATATCGGCAAAGCGATAAGCGCCCATCGCCCTCCCGCGGGTCTCATTGGTAACGGCGGCCTGTAGCCAGGCCTCGATCACCGTGTAACACCCCGCCACACAGAGCCCCGTCGCCACCCGCATCAACCCCCAGGCATAAGGGTCGATCACCATCATATGCCCGATCAGCCCCATCGCGCCCAACGAGGTGAACCCGGCAAAAGCCCGGGCATGGCCCACCGCCCCCATCAGCCGCGGTGCCAGCCAGCAACCGATGAAAAACCCCAGGAAATACGCCGAGCCCAGCATCCCGATCTCGGCCGTCGAAAACTCCAGCACAAAGCCCGACAGCGCATCGAGCGGCCCGACACCGCCCGACGAGAGCTGCAACAGGATGATCGACAAAAAGAGAGCGGCAAAGGACAGGGGCAGGCGCATGGGGTGATCCCGCGCAGCAAGAGGCACAGCTGTCTTGGGCATTCTCGACGCGCGGCGTCGTTTTTGTCATGCCGCAAGCAATACGTCCTGAATTGCCCTCAAAAAGGACGGTTTGCTCAGGCCCTCTGCGCGCCCGTCCCCTACTTCTCTGGTTCAAAAATACCTCGGGGAGTCACAGCTTGCTGTGATGGGGCAGAGCCCCAATATCCCCCGGCTCACCCCGCGGCGTCATCATACCCAGAACGGTGCAACCCCCCATCCTCTAGCCGCCAGCTCCGGGGCGGGGCCATGCGGGCGCGCAGGCGGTCGAGCTGCCAGGCATCGCGGCCCAGAGTGTGGGCCGGCTCCATCCGCCAGCGCGTTTCCACCCCCGGCGCGCCACCATCCCCGGGTGTCAAGAGCAGGCCCAGCGGCCGGCAGTGACCCTGCCCGGCGCCGGTTTCGGCCGCTAGGTGCAGCCGCCGCACCGGCGTTAGCGGCGGTGGTTCGGGCAGGTCGGCGACCACCACCGGCACCAGGCCTGCGCGCAGCACCTCCTCCATCGCCCAGAGCAGATCCTCGGGCCGGGATGGGCTGATAAAGGTCACCCGCCCGGGTGGCAGGATCGGCGCCATGCCATCGGGGTTGAGCGGATCGGCCCCCCAAGCGGGCGCGATCCAGAACACCTCACCCCCGGTCTGCGCCGCGATCTGCAGCGCCAGCGTCCGCCGGGCGCGCCCGCAAAGCTCATGCACCCGCGACAAGGGCAGGCCAACCTCGTCCCAGAGGGTCAGCGCAGGCGGCGGCTGATAGCTGCGCCGCGACAGGAGGGGAGTCGCCATATTCATCCCCGCAGCCTACAATGTTCGCTATATGTTCTCAATCTCAAAACGTGATCCACGCCCCCTTGCCGCCGTCTTTTCCCGCGCGCATCCTGCGGCGGAACGGAACCGGAGATGTGCATGCGCCTGCTCCTGACATTGCTGCTGATCTGCACCGCTTCTCTGGCCTGGGCCGGCGAACGGGTGAGCGTCTTTGCGGCCGCGTCCCTGGGCGACGCGCTGGGGGAGGCGCTGGCGGTGTGGGAAGAGGTCAGCGGCCAGGAAACGGTGCTGTCGGCGGCGGGTAGTTCCGTGCTCGCCCGGCAAATCGCGGCGGGAGCACCGGCGGATATCTATGTCTCAGCAAATACCGACTGGGTGGATTGGCTGGAGGGCCAAGGTGTGACGCAACCGGGCAGCCGCCGCGAGCTAATGGGTAACCGCCTGGTCCTCGTCAGCAGTAGCCCCGCCACCGGCGCGGCGCCCGAAATCACAGCCGACTTCGATTTGGAGGCCCGCTTGGGCCAGGGCCGTCTGGCCCTCGCATTGGTCCAGGCGGTGCCCGCGGGTCTTTACGCCAAGGCGGCGCTAACGACGCTGGGCCTTTGGGAGGGCATCGCGGATCAAACCGCCCAGACCGACAATGTCCGTGCAGCTTTGGCGCTGGTGGCCCTTGGCGAGGCGCCCCTGGGCATCGTCTACGCCACAGACGCAGCGGCCGAACCGCGGGTGCATATCGTCGGGCATTTCCCCGAAGCCAGCCACGCCCCGATCCGTTATCCAGCCGTGATGACCCAAGACGCCGGCCCTGCCGCCGCCGAGCTGCTCACATGGCTGACCGGGCCACAGGCACAGGCGATCTTTGCCGAACACGGCTTTGTTGTGGCGCCAGAGTAGGTTACAGCCAAAGGCATGGAGTTCTTGGAACCTCAGGAATGGCAGGCCGTCGCCCTGTCGCTGAAGGTGGCATTCTGGGCCACGTTGCTCAGCCTGCCTGTGGCCGTTTGGGTGGCGCATATCCTGGCGCGCAAAGAGTTTCCGGGGCGACAGCTGCTCAACGGGCTGGTGCATCTGCCGCTGGTGCTGCCGCCGGTGGTGACGGGGTATCTGCTGCTTTTGGGCTTTGGGCGGCAGGGGCCTTTGGGAGGCGTGCTCTACGACTGGTTCGGGATCACACTCGCCTTTCGCTGGACCGGGGCGGCGCTCGCCGCAGCGATCATGGGATTTCCACTGATGGTCCGGGCCATTCGCCTCGCGATCGAAGCGGTCGACCCGCGGCTCGAAGAGGCCGCCGCCACGCTGGGCGCGTCGCGCTTTAAGGTCTTTGCCACCGTGACCCTGCCGTTGATCCTGCCCGGGGTGATCGCCGGCGCAGTTCTGGGCTTTGCCAAGGCGATGGGCGAGTTCGGCGCGACCATCACCTTTGTGTCGAACATCCCCGGTGAGACGCGCACCGTGCCCTCGGCAATCTACGCGTTCCTGCAGGTGCCGGGGGGTGAGGCGTCGGCGATGCGGCTGGTGATCATCGCGCTGATCGTGGCGATGGGCGCGTTGATCCTGTCGGAATGGCTGGCGCGGCGCGTGGCGCGTAGGATCGCCGGGACATGAGCCTGTTGGTCGATATCCGCCTGGCGCTGGGCGCCTTTGCGCTCGACGTGCAGTTCGAGGCACCGGATGGGGTGACGGTGCTGTTTGGCCGCTCGGGGGCGGGCAAGACCTCGGTCATCCGGGCGGTGGCTGGGCTGGTGCGACCCGATGCCGGGCGGATTGCTGTGGGAGACCGCGTGCTCTTTGACGCGGGCAAGGGCGTAAACGTGCCGGTGCATCACCGGCATCTGGGCTACGTCTTTCAGGAAGGGCGGCTCTTCCCACATCTGACGGTGCGCGCCAACCTCGCCTACGGCGCGCGGATGCGCGGCGCCGCGCCGGACAATCTGCAACAGATTGTCGACCTCTTGGGCATCGGCGCATTGCTTGACCGCCGCCCCGGCGCGCTGTCTGGGGGCGAGGCGCAACGCGTGGCGATCGGGCGGGCGCTGTTGTCGAACCCCGACATGCTGCTGATGGATGAGCCTTTGGCGTCGCTCGATGCCGCGCGCAAGGCCGAGATCCTGCCGTATCTGGAACGGCTTCGGGCCGAGACGGGCGTGCCAATCCTCTATGTCAGCCACAACATGGCCGAGGTCGCGCGGCTGGCCTCCCATCTGGTGGTGCTTGATGATGGCCGTGTCTTGCGCACGGGGCCGGCGACGCAGGTGCTGTCCGATCCGGCGCTCGCACCCGTAATTGGCGTGCGCGACACCGGCGCGCTGATCCCGGCGCAGGTCGTTGCTCATGCCGAGGATGGCGTGACCGAGCTGCGCTGCTCTGGGGGGCCGCTTTACCTGCCGCAGATCGATGCCGCCCCCGGGACCGAGCTGCGCGTTCGTGTCCTCGCGCAAGAGGTGATCCTGGCGCGCGAGCGGCCAGAGGGGCTGTCGGCGCTCAATATCCTGCCGGTGGAAGTGCTGGCGCTGCGGCAAGGTGGCGGGCCGGGGGTGATGGTGCAGCTGCGGCTGGGGCAGGACGTGCTGCTGGCGCGGGTCACGCGGCGCAGCGCGCAGGCGCTGGAACTGAGTGAGGGTGCGCAGCTCTGGGCGGTGCTGAAATCGCTCGCCGTGGCCCATGGCGACATCGCGCAGGGCTTGGCACCCGCGCCGTAACGGCTACCTTGCCCGCAACGCGGAACGAAAGGACGACACCTATGCAGATGAACCGGCTGGGCCGCACCGACCTGATGGTGAGTGAGCTGTGCCTGGGCACGATGACCTTTGGCACCCAGACCGACGTGCCCGAGGCGCATGCCCAGATCGATCACGCTCTGGCAGCAGGGATCAATTTTATGGACACCGCCGAGATGTACCCGGTCAATCCGATCCGCAAGGAAACGGTTGGCCGGACTGAAGAGATCATTGGCGAATGGAACGCAAAGTCGGGCAAGCGCAAAGACTGGATCCTGGCGACCAAACATTCCGGTTCCGGTGCGCATGCCCGCAACGGCGCGCCGATCTCTGCTCAGACGATCCCGGAGGCGATCGAAGGCTCGCTCAAGCGGCTGCAGACCGACGTGATCGACCTCTACCAATTCCACTGGCCCAATCGCGGTAGCTACATGTTCCGGCAGAACTGGACCTATGATCCGTCACAGCAGAACCGGGCCGAGACCGTCCAGCACATGGCCGATGCTTTGGGCGCGCTGCAGCGTGAGGTCGACCGCGGCACCATCCGGCATTTTGGTCTGTCGAACGAGTCCGCCTGGGGCACGGCGATGTGGCTGCGGATGGCCGAAGAGGCCGGTGGGCCGCGGGTGCAGAGCCTGCAGAACGAATACTCGCTGATGTGCCGGATGGCCGACACCGATCTGGCTGAACTGATGGTGAACGAAGACGTGTCTTTGCTGCCGTTCTCG
>JASJCC010000054.1 GCA_030066175.1 Paracoccaceae bacterium
GAAGCGTTTGAGATCCCCCCAATTGTAGCCCGCGGCGGGAAAGAACACCTCATTGCCGGCCTGCCCGTCGGCATACCAGCCCAGGAAAAGCGTGATCCATTCCGCGCGGTGCCCAACCGTGTCTTTGAGCGTGGTACCCTCCGCCTCGGCGTCCGGCGCCAGTTGCGCCGCGGGTGGCACACTGTCGAGCAGCTTGGTGAGTTTGGCGAATTCTTTTTCGGTCACGGCCAGAAGATCGGCCTTGGAGGTTGCAGCGGGCATGGCGGCTCCTTTCGCCGGCAGTTTGCCGTTTGCAAGGCGTGGCCGCGTTGATCTGGCACAAATCAGCGCATGCCCGGTTCCAGGTCCTGCCTCTGATAGCCTTTCAGATGCCAAAAGGTGCGCGCCTCGGGCCCGATCCTATCGAGCGTGCGGTGCAGATCATCGATGCGAACAGCGCGATGCAATGCATAAGACACCGCCTCGACCGCGCGTTCCGAGGCAAAGTTGTGATCGCGCCGCAGGCTGCGGACCTCATTCAGAAGGGTGGCGTCATCCGCCCAGGGCACCGGGGCGGCCAAGTCCCAATCCTGCACAAAAAGCGCCCGTGGCACCGCCGGTAGGACCTGCGCAAACGCGATGGCCTGCGCCGGCGTCAATCGGCGGCGAAAGGCGCGAAAAACCCCTTCGGTTGTGGTGTAGGCGACATTGTCGGACGGGCTGCCCAGAACCTCACGCACATCCGCCAAAAACGCCTGCCATTCCTTCTGCGGATGCCGGTATGTCCATGGCATGGGCATCGCAGCTTAGGTGATCGCCTCCAGCCGCTCCTTCGAGAGATCCCCGGGCACGACGGTGATGGGGATCGGCAATGAGCCCGAGTTGCGCGTCAGCTGCGTGACCAGTGGGCCGGGGCCCTTCTTGTCCACCGCCGCGCCCAGTACCAGAACACCGATCTCGGGGTCATCCTTCACCTGCGCGATGATCTCGGGCACCGATTCCCCTTGGCGGATCACCAGTTCGGGATCGACGCCCTGCTTGTCGCGCATCCATTTGGCGAAGACCTCGAAATGCGCATGGATACGTTCCCGTGCCTCCTCGCGCATCACGGCGCCGACACCGATCCAATGGTTGAATTCATCGGGTGGAATCACCGACAGAATCGCCACGCCACCGCCCGTGTGGGCGGCCCGCATCGCGGCAAAGCGCATCGCGTTCAGGCATTCGCGGCTGTCATCCAACACCACAAGGAATTTGCGCATCTCGATCCCCCTGAAGGCGGATCATGGCGCAGGCCTTTGCATGTGGCAAGCATTCAGAGGTCGAGCGCCATGAGCGGCAAGAGCCGGCCGGGGACGGCCTCGGACGGGGCGGAGCCAATGTGTTTTGCGCCCATCCCCTTGTAGAAGGGACGGGCCCCGGGGTCGGATTCGATCACCATCCGTTGTGCCCCCGCGGCCCGTGCTGCATTTGCCGCCCAGGTCAGTAACGCTTTGCCCAGGCCTCTGCCGAGGACGGTCGGATCGACAAACAGCTTTTCCAGCTGCGCTTGGTCACCCTCAACGCTGACATGCACAAAGCCAAGGAATGCTCCGTCACGCTTAATCACCGCGCAGGGATCCTGCAGATCTTCAGTCGTCACCCTCAGGATGTCGCGGCAGGCCTCAAGGAACGCTTCATCATAGCTCCACACGGCCTTTGAGCGCAGGCAGAGATCGGAAAGCGCCCGCAACTCCCGCTCGCTGGCCGTTGTCAAGCGGCGCGGGGTCAAGCGGAGGCGGCCCAGTCCCAGTACATATCGCGCACGCGGCGGGTGATGGGGCCGACTTGGTAGGAGGTGTCCTCGAAGCCCGTCACCGGGGTCACCTTGTTCATGTTCCCGGACAGGAAGACTTCGTCCGCGTCTTCGAAATCGGCGAAAGAGAGCACGGTTTCCACCACCTCGGTGCCGTCCGCGCGCAGGTTTGACATGTGGCGGGCGCGGGTGATGCCGGCGAGGAAGGTGCCATTGGCGATGGGGGTAAAGACCACGCCGTCCTTGACCATAAACACATTGGCCGTGGCGCTTTCGGCGACATTGCCCATGGCATCGGCCACCAGCGCATTGCCAAAGCCGCGGGCGCGGACCTCGGCCAGCATGCGGGCGTTGTTGGGGTAAAGGCAGCCGGCTTTGGCGTTGACCACCGCATCCTCCATCACCGGGCGGCGAAAGCGGGTGCGGCCCAGGGTGACGCTGGCGGTTTCCGGCGCCATCGGGATTTCCTCGAGGCAGATCGCAAAGCCTGTGGCGTCCGCTTGCGGCACGATCGCCGTGGCGTCGCCGTGGATCGCCCAGTACATCGGGCGGATGTAGACGGCTGTGCCCGGATCGAAAACGCGCAAGCCGTCATGGATGATCTGCACCATGTCCTCAGCGGTGACGGTCGGGGTGATCATCAGTGCTTCGGCCGAGTGGTTGACCCGCTGGCAATGCGGCAGCAGATCGGGCGTCAGGCCGTTCACAAAGCGCGCGCCGTCAAACACCGAGGAGCCGAGCCAGCTGCCATGATCCGCAGCATGCATGACCGCCACGTCGCCATTGTGCCAGGTGCCGTCGAAATAGGTGTGGATGTTCTTGCCGACCGCCATGTCTGTGCCCTCCTGCGCCCACCTGCCGCGCGACCCTAGGGCCGCGTCGCGCAGAGGTCCAGAGCGGGCTTAGCGCGCTTCGGCCAAAAGCGCGGGGATATCCAGCTGATCATTGACCATGGCCAGCGTGCCGGTGGCGTCGCGGGGCCAGTCAGCCTGAGGCCGGTCGCGGTAGATTTCGATCCCGTTGCCGTCCGGGTCGTTGAAGTAGATCGCTTCGCTGACGCCGTGATCCGCAGCGCCGGTGATCTCGACCCCGGCCTCGACAACTCGTTTCAGCGTCTGCGCCAAGGCCGCCCGATCCGGGTAGACAAAGGCGACGTGGAAGAGCCCGGTGGTGCCGCGGGCGGGCGGCGGGCCGTTGCGGCTTTGCCAGGTGTTGAGGCCGATATGGTGGTGATAGCCACCGGCCGACAGGAACGCCGACTGGTCGCCATAGCGCTGCTGCACGTCAAAGCCCATGACGTCGCGGTAAAAGGCAATGGCGCGGTCCAGATCGGCGACTTTCAGATGGACGTGGCCGATGCGGGTTTCGGGATGGGTGGGCATGGAAATCTCCTTTCGCGGTCAAGATAAGCGCTGCGCGCGATTGCACATAGTGGCGAAATACGCAGGCTCTTGGTGCAGAATTGCAAAGTCGCGCTCGCCCGCATCCCTGTAACGGATAGCCAGATCGCTCATCGGAAACGTCGGGGGCCGCAATTCCGCAGGCATGTGTCGGGATTGGTCTAGGTCTGGCAAATCCGTTGGCGCTAAAGTGCCGGCAAGGTTTGGGAGATGCGCATGTCTGAAACGATCCGCTTCACGCTTGATGGCCAAGAGGTTGAGGCTGAAAAAGGCCTGACGATCTGGGAGGTCGCCAATGGCCGGGGCCTGGTGATTCCGCATCTTTGTCACACGCCCGCGCCGGGCTATCGCCCGGATGGCAATTGCCGGGCCTGCATGGTCGAGATCGAGGGCGAGCGGACGTTGGCGGCATCATGCATCCGCGAACCCGTCGAGGGGATGGTGGTGACGACCGACAGCGCGCGGGCGAAAAACGCGCGCAAACTGGTGGTCGAGCTTTTGCTGGCCGATCAGCCCGAGCAGGAGGTGGCGCATGACAAGTCGAGCCACCTGTGGGACATGGCCGCGGCCAACGGTGTCAGCGAAAGCCGCTTTCCCTCGCTGGAGCCTGAGCGCATTCCGCTGCTCGATGACAGCCATGTGGCGATGCGGGTCAACCTCGATGCCTGCATCCAGTGTGGTCTCTGCGTGCGCGCCTGCCGCGAGGTGCAGGTCAATGACGTGATCGGCATGGCCGGTCGCGGGCACGATGCCTACCCGGTCTTCGACATGGACGACCCGATGGGGGACAGCACCTGTGTGGCCTGCGGCGAATGCGTGCAGGCCTGTCCGACCGGAGCGCTGATGCCCGCGACCGTAGTGGATGATCAGCAGGTGGGTGATCGCGCGGATTTCGACGAAGAGGTGCAATCGGTCTGCCCGTTCTGCGGCGTCGGCTGCCAGGTCAGCCTCAAGGTCAAAGATGGCGCGGTGAAATACGTCGAGGGGATCAACGGGCCGGCGAACGAAGGGCGGCTCTGCGTCAAAGGCCGGTTTGGCTTTGACTACATCCACCATCCGCATCGCCTGACCAAACCGCTGATCCGCCGCGACGACGCGCCGGAAAAGGGGCTGAATGTCGACCCCGCGAACCCCTGGACGTATTTCCGCGAAGCGACGTGGGAAGAGGCGCTGGACAAGGCGGCCGAGGGGCTGGTCGATCTGCGCTCTTATTATGGCGGCACGTCGGTGGCGGGCTTTGGCAGCGCAAAATGCACCAATGAAGAGGCCTATCTGTTCCAGAAACTGATCCGCCAGGGCTTTAAGCATAACAACGTCGATCACTGCACCCGGCTCTGCCATGCATCCTCGGTGGCGGCTTTGATGGAGAATGTGGGCAGCGGCGCGGTGACGGCGACGTTTAATGAGATCGAGAACGCCGATCTGGCGATTGTGATCGGCGCCAACCCGACGGAAAATCACCCCGTCGCGGCGACCTATTTCAAGCAATTCGCCATGCGTGGCGGCAAGCTGATTGTCATGGACCCGCGGGGGCAGGGGCTGAAACGGCATGCCGAGCACATGTTGCAATTCCGCCCCGGCACCGATGTGGCGCTTCTCAACGCGATCATGAACGTGATTGTGGAAGAAAAGCTCTATGATCGGCAGTATATTGAGGGCTTCACCGAAGGGTTCTTTGAGTTCCGCGACCATATCCGCGCCTTCACGCCAGAGCGGATGAGTGATCTCTGCGGGATATCGCCTGAGATGATCCGTGCCGTGGCGCGAGATTATGCGGGGGCCACGTCGGCGATGATCTTTTGGGGCATGGGCGTCAGCCAGCATATCCATGGCACCGACAATGCCCGCTGCCTGATCTCTTTGGCTTTGCTCTGTGGGCAGGTGGGGCGGCCGGGCACCGGGCTGCATCCTTTGCGCGGTCAGAACAATGTGCAGGGGGCGTCGGATGCGGGGCTGATCCCGCAGGTGCTGCCGGATTACCAATCGGTGACCGACCCGGAGGTGCGCGAGCTCTTCCGCCATATCTGGCAGGGCACTGAGATTCAGGCGCAGCCGGGGCTGACGGTGGTGGAGATCATCGACGCGATTTATCGGGGTGAGATCAAGGGGATGTATATCCTCGGTGAAAACCCGGCGATGTCGGACCCGGATGTGGAACACGCGCGCAAGGCGCTGGCGCATCTCGATCACCTGGTGGTGCAGGACATCTTCCTGACCGAGACCGCGATGTTTGCCGATGTGGTGCTGCCCTCATCGGCTTTCCCAGAGAAATCCGGCACGGTCACCAACACCAACCGTCAGGTCCAGGTGGCGCGCAAAGCGGTGGAGCCGCCGGGTGAGGCGCGAGAAGACTGGCAGGTCGTGGTCGAAATGGCGCGGCGCGTGGGCCTCGATTGGGATTACGACGATCCGCGTGAGGTGTTCGACGAGATGAAGATGTCGATGCGGTCGTTGCATCACATCACCTGGAAGCGGTTGGAAAAGGAAAGCGCTGTGACCTATCCCTGCACCGGGCCGGACGATCCCGGCCAGGCGGTGGTGTTCGGCGACGGCTTCCCGCGCCGGGCCGGGCGGGCCAAGTTCACACCTGCACGGGTGACGCCACCCGCCGAGATGCCGGATGAACGTTTCCCGATGATCCTCACTACCGGACGGCAGCTTGAGCATTGGCATACCGGCGCGATGACCCGGCGGGCGTCTGTTCTCGATGCAGTGGAGCCGGAAGCCAATTGCTCGATCCATCCGGCGACCTTGCGGCAGTTGGGGGTGGAGCCGGGCGGCATGGTGCGCCTGAGCACGCGGCGCGGATCGGTCGAGGTGATGGCGCGGGCGGACCGGGCAGTGTCGCCCGACATGGTGTTCCTGCCCTTTGCCTATGTGGAGGCGGCGGCAAACATCCTGACCAACCCGGCGCTCGACCCTTTTGGTAAGATCCCCGAGTTCAAGTATTCGGCGGTCAAGGTCGAAAAGGTCGCCGAGGACGACAAGCGCCTCGCAGCCGAGTAGCTTTTGTTTAGATGTGTGCGCCCTGCGGGCGCACACAGGATATCTCGGCCCCCGCCTGCGGCAGGGGCCTCGGGCCGCGTTACGGGGATGTTTGGGCGTTTGTCCGGCCTTCGGGGCTTTGGGTGCGTGTTGGGTGACGAGGGGCGCTGCCCCTCGCGCTCCCCGGAGTTTATTGGGCAAGATGAAGGGGGATGGGGGTGATCGAGGTGGATGTCGCGCGGTTCTTGCAGGATCTGCACGCTTTGCGGGCGATTGGTGCGGCGGGTGTTGGTAAGGGCGTGGTGCGGCCGGCCTATTCCAAGGCGGATATCGCCGCGCGGGATTGGCTGGCGGTGCGGATGCGTGATGCGGGATTGGCGCCTGTCTTTGACGACATGGGATCGCTTTTCGGATTGGCGTCGGGGCGGTCGGTTCTTTTGGGCTCACATACGGACACGCAGCCGGAGGGCGGTTGGCTGGATGGTGCTTTGGGGGTGATTGCGGCGTTGGAGGTGGCGCGGGCGTCGCGGGAGGCCGGGGGGCCGCCGGTGTCGGTGGTGTCGTTTCAGGATGAAGAGGGCCGGTTTGGTGTGACCACGGGCAGTGCGGTCTGGTCTGGGGTATTGTCGGCGATGCAAGCGGCGCAGTTGCAGGACAAGGATGGCGTGATTTTGGACGCCGCGCGGGCGGCGATGGGGGCGCGATTGGGCGCGCGGGTGTATCCGGCGCGGTTTTCGGCGTTCGTCGAGATGCATATCGAGCAGGGGCCGGTGCTGGATCAGGCGGGGGAGAAGATTGGCGTGGTCGAGGCCATTGTTGGCATTCGCGACATGACGATCAGCTTCACCGGTCAGCAGAACCACGCTGGCACGACGCCGATGGCGCTGCGGCGGGACGCGTTTCAGGCGCTGTCGGCGTTCAACTCGGTCATCAATGATCGGTTTCGCAACATCGTGACGCCGGACACGGTCTGGACCATCGGGTTTGTGGAGCTGCATCCGGGGGCGCATTCGATTGTGCCGGGGCGTGTGCGGTTTTCGATGCAGTGGCGGGATGGGGATGCGGAGCGGCTTGCGCGGATGGAGGCGGTGATCCGCGAAACCGCGGAGGAGATTGCTTCCGAGATGGGAATGGCCTTGGAACTGGGTGACATGCTGGGGATCGAGCCGGTGGCCATGGATGCGGAGCTGCGCAACGTCTTGGCTGTGGCAGCGGAGGGGGAGGTACCCGGGAAATGGCGGCACATGCCGTCGGGCGCGCTGCATGATGCGAGCAACGTGGCGGGGCTGATGCCTGCGGCGATGCTGTTTGTGCCGTCGATTGGCGGGATCAGCCATGCGTTTGACGAGGATACCGATGAGGCCGATCTGGTCACCGGCTTGCAGGTGTTGGCGCGGGCGGTGTCGGCCTTGGGGTGATTGCGGCGCCGGTCTCTGCTAGGCTGGGTCAAAACAGAAAGACATCGCCATGGATCCATTTCTTCTGGTCTATTACGGGTTGATTTGCGCCGTGTTGGGGCTGGTTGCGCCGCAATTGGGCAATCGTTGGCTGCGATTTGGCATCGGGGCGCTGGTGGGGGTTGGGGCGGTGGCGGTGCTGCCATTCGTGCGTGGTATGATCGGCTGAGCCGCCGTCACGACCAACTGACATCGCCGAGGAAAATGTACCCCGCGCCGTAGATCGTCTTGATCAGGCGGGGGTTTTTGGGGTCTTCGCGCAGTTTGGTGCGCAGGCGTGAGATGCGCACATCCATCGCGCGGTCAAAGCTTTCACCGGCGCCGCCGCCGAGCGCCTCTTGCATATGGGCGCGGGTGATCAGGCGTTTGGGGCTTTCGAGGAAGAGCCGCAGCACCTCACCCTCGGCATGGCTGAAGGGGGTTTCCTGGCCCTCAGCGTCTTCCAAAGCGTAGCGGTCAAAATGCGCGGTCCAGCCGTTGAAACTGGCGGTGTCGCCTTTGTGGGCCGCGGGTTTGCCGCCGCGCAACCGGGCGCGGATGCGGGCGACAACCTCGGCCGGATCGAAGGGTTTGATGATATAGTCATCGGCCCCGAGTTCCAGCCCGGTCACGCGGTCCTGCACCTGCGCGCGACCCGAAATGATGATGACCGTGGCGCCCTGTTCGAGGGCGAGGCGATGCACCAGGGTCAGCCCGTCGCGGTCGGGCAGGCCGAGATCGACCAGGCAGACATCGGGGGTGGCGCGCTGCAACGCGGCCTCGAATTCGGTGGCGCGGGCAAAGCTGGTGGTGCGGAACCCGGCCTCGGACAGCGCCTCGGACAGCATGGTGCGGATGGCGGGTTCGTCGTCGAGGATGGCGATATGGGCGCTCATGTCGGGGGCCTTTCAAGGCCGAGAAACGCGGCCAGATCGGTATCGTTAAAGGGTTTTGCCAGCACCTGCGCGCGGGATTGCGCGGTCTGGAAACGTGGGTCGCTGTGCGGTAGCGAGGTCATGAAGCGCAGCGGCAGATCGGGCAGCAGGTCGAGCAGGGCGAGGCCGGTTTCGGCGCCTTCGAGCGAGATATCCGACAGCACCAGATCGATGTTCAGCCCTTCGGCCAACGCGCGGGCCTCAGGGACGGAGGCGGCCTCGACCACCGAAAACCCCATGCCGGTCAGCATGCCGCGGACCGAGGCACGCAGATCCGCGCTGTCTTCGACCAAGAGCACCAGTCCCTTTTCCGGCAGGTCATCGGCGGGCCGCAATGGCAGGCGCAGGGTGACGCGCGCGCCGTGGCCGGTATTGGCCAGACGCACCTCGCCGCCCGCAAGCTTGGTCATGTCGTAGACCATCGACAGGCCTAGGCCTGAACCCTCGCCGCCCTTGGTGGTAAAGAACGGATCAAGCCCGCGTTGCAAGGCTTCGGGCGAAAAGCCGGGGCCGGTGTCGGAGACGCTGAGCTCCAGCCAGGTGTCCTGTCGGTTGCGGGCGGTCAGCTCGATCTCGCCGGTCCCGCCACAGGCGTCTGCGGCGTTCAGGATCAGGTTCAGGGCGCTGTCCTGCAACATGCCGGGGTCGAGCAGCAGCAGACCGGTGACCGTGCTGTTGACGCGCAAGCTGACCCCGGCAGGCAACGACGGGGTGGCCAAAGTTTCCAGATCGGACAGGAAACGGCCAAGATCGGTGGGCTCGGGCCGCCAGCGGCGCTGGCTGGTGATATCGGCGATCCGGCCCAGCAGGTCACCGCCGCGGCGGGCGGCTTGCAAGGTGGCGGTGATCAACGGTTCGGCCTCGGGGCTGGGGTTGAGGCGGGCGAGCTTGGACTGCATGCCGAGGATGATCGTCAGCAGATTGGCAAAATCATGTGCCATGCCCGAGGTCAGCTGAGCCGCCATGGCGCGGCGGCGGGTCTGCTGCAGGGCGGCGCGGGTCTGAGTTTCTTCGGTCACGTCCTGCGACAGGATAAACACCCCGGGGTCCGCCGGATCAGGGGTGAAGACAACGCGAATGCGGCGCGAGCTGGCCTCATCGGTAAACTCGAACGTGCTTTGCCGCCCGTCATAGGCGGCCTGCAGATGCGGCTGCACGCGGGCATAAGCATCTGGCCCCAGCGCCTCGGCGATATGCAGACCGAGGATTTGTGACGGCCGCCCTGGCATGACCGACGACAGGCGGCGGTTGGAATAGGTGTACTGCCCTTGCGCGTCGACGCGGGCGATATGGGCGGGCATCATCTCGGCCGTGAGGCGGGTGCGGGCCTCCATCTCGGTCAGCTCACGCCGGGCCTCTTCCAAAGCGCTGATGCTGGCGGCCAATTGCCGGTTGGTGGCGGCGAGCTCTTCGGACCGTTTTAGCACCTCTTCGGAGAGCAGTTCCGACCGGGTGCGCAGCAGCTCTTCCTGCTCTTTGACGCTGGTGATGTCAGTATAAACCGTCACCCAACCGCCCTGCGGCAGCGGCGCGCCTTCGACGCTGATGGTGCGGCCATTGGCGCGGGTGCGCTCCATGTAATGCGGCTCAAACGCGAGGGCGACGCGCACGCGTTCCTCGACAAAGGCGTTGAGGTCATCGATCGGCCCGTATTCGCCGCGTTCCGCCAGATGGCGTATGGTGTCCTGAAAGGTCGCGCCAGGGGTGGTGAAGCGCGGCGGCAGATCGAACATTTCGGCAAACCGCGCGTTGCAGACCGCCAGCCGCAGATCGCTGTCATAAATCGTCAGCGCCTGCTGGATCAGGTTCAGCCCTGCCTGAATGAGCGCGTCATGCTGTGCCATGCCCCATGGATAGCGACGTGTCGCGGCGCCGCAAAGCCCTGCCGCGCCGCTGTTACAATTCGTAAGATTTGGGAAATGTTCAGGAAAAAGTTGACCGCCACGGTCGCCCGCGACCAAGATGGGGCCAGAATCGCAAAAGCGGTCAGCGCCCCTCGGGTGCGAACGTGAGTGTCGGGGGGGTCCGGCATTTGGGGAGGAACAAGATTGGCTTACATGTCCGAGGGCGCAGAGGGTCTGCGGTCTGTCCCGGCATTGTTGCAGCGCAACGCCACGCGATACGCGGACAGCCCCGCCTATCGCGAAAAGGAATACGGCATCTGGCAAAGCTGGACCTGGGCCGAAACCGCGCAAGAGATCGAGGCGCTGGCGCTGGGGCTCTTGAACCTGGGCGTCAACAAGGGTGATCACATTGCCATCATCGGGCGCAACCGGCCGTATCTTTACTGGTCGATGGTTGCGGCGCAGTCGGTGGGGGCGGTGCCGGTGCCGCTCTACCAGGACGCGGTCGCCGAAGAGATGGAATACGTGCTGGGCCATTGCGGCGCGCGGTTCGTGATCGCGGCGGATCAAGAGCAGGTCGACAAGGTCATCGAGATCCAGGACGATCTGCACCAGTTCGAGCACATGATTTATGTCGATCCGCGCGGCATGCGGAAATACGACCACAGCCGCCTGCATGAATACAGCCATGTGCAGAACCAGGGCCGGGCGGCCTATGACGAATACATCAAAGAGCTGGACGCGCGCCGCGGCGCGCTGGGGTACGACGATACCTGCGTGATGCTCTACACCTCGGGCACCACGGGCAAGCCCAAGGGCGTGGTGCTGTCGAACCGCAACATCATCGAAGCGGCCAAGTCGTCCTCGGAGTTCGACAGCCTGCGGCAGTCGGATTCGGTGCTGGCCTATCTGCCGATGGCGTGGGTGGGCGATTTCATTTTTTCCATCGGCCAGGCCTATTGGACGGGGTTCTGTGTGAACTGCCCCGAGGCGTCCTCGACCATGTATGAAAACCTGCATGAGATCGGGCCGACCTATTTCTTTGCCCCGCCGCGGTATTTCGAGGAACGGATCACCGCGCTGGTGATCCGGATGGAAGATGCCGGGCGGTTCAAAAAGTGGCTGTTTGACACCTTCATGGCGCATGCGCGTGAGGTTGGCCCCAAGCTTTTGGACGGCAAGCCGGTGGGGTTCATGGACCGGCTGAAATACGCGCTGGGCGAGGTGTTGATCTACGGCCCCGTGCGCAACCGCGCCGGGATGAGCCGGGTGCGCGTGGCCTATACCGCCGGTGAGGCGATTGGGCCGGAAATATTTGATTTTTGGCGCGCTTTGGGGATCAACCTCAAGCAGCTTTACGGCCAGACCGAGGCGTCGGTGTTCATCACCGTGCAGCCCGATGGCGAGGTGCGGTCCGACACCGTGGGTGTGCCGGCCCCGGGGGTCGAGATCCGCATCGGTGAGAGTGGCGAGGTGTACTATCGCTCGCCCGGGACCTTTGTTGAGTATTACAAGAACCCCGAAAGCACGGCCGATACCAAAGATGCCGAGGGCTGGGTGGCGACGGGCGATGCCGGGTTCATCGAGGAAGGCACCGGCCATCTGCGGATCATCGACCGGGCCAAGGACGTGGGCAACATGGCCGATGGCGGGCTCTTTGCGCCGAAATACGTCGAGAACAAGCTGAAGTTCTATCCCAACATCCTTGAGGCCGTGGTGTTCGGCGCCGGGCGGGACATGTGCTGTGCGTTTATCAATATTGATCTGACGGCGGTCGGTAACTGGGCCGAGCGCAACAATATCGCCTATGCGTCTTATCAGGAACTCGCGGGGCATCCCAAGGTGCTCGAGATGATCCAGGGCCATGTGGAGGAAACCAACGCCAGCGTGGCGGAGGACGATATGCTGTCGGGCTGCCAGGTGCACCGCTTCCTCGTGTTGCACAAGGAGCTGGACGCCGACGATGGCGAGCTGACGCGAACCCGCAAGGTGCGCCGCAAGATCATTGGCGAGAAGTTCGAAGACCTGGTGACGGCGCTCTATGACGGGTCCGACGATGTCTATACCGAGACCGAAGTGACCTATGAGGACGGGCGCAAAGGCAAGATCACCGCGACGCTGAAGATCCGCGATGCCAAGGTGGTGCCGGTAACCCGGGCAAAGGTCGCGGCGGAATGACGGGGGACGCTCGTGCATGCGCACATCGCCCCACCCGCC
This sequence comes from Paracoccaceae bacterium, assembly GCA_030066175.1. GTDB lineage: Bacteria > Pseudomonadota > Alphaproteobacteria > Rhodobacterales > Rhodobacteraceae > JASJCC01. The sequence continues at coordinate 12,592 of JASJCC010000054.1, forward strand.
ATCCCGCGGGCGGCGGTGCGGTTTCGGCAATCAGGGGCAGGGGGTGACGCGGTGAAAGACACCGAAGGATATGTGACGGCAGATGGTCGCCAGATCGGTGGCGTGTTGATGGAGATGCGCGACATCACGCTGAAGTTTGGCGGTGTGGTGGCGATCAACGATATCTCTTTCGACATCCGCGAGGGCGAGATCCGCGCGATCATCGGGCCCAATGGTGCGGGCAAGTCGTCGATGCTGAACATAATCAGCGGGTTTTACACACCGAGCGTGGGCGAGGTTTGGTACAAAGGATCCAAGCGCCCGCCGATGAAGCCCTATGAGGTGGCCCGCCAAGGGGTCGCGCGGACCTTTCAGAACATCGCGTTGTTCGAGGGGATGACGGTGCTCGACAACGTCATGACCGGCCGCCTGACCCATATGCATGCGGGTGTTTTCAGCCAGGCGTTGTGGTGGGGCAAGGCGCGCGATGAGGAGATGGAAAACCGTGAGAAGGTCGAGAAGGTGATCGACTTTCTGGAGATCCAGGCCATCCGCAAGACCCCGGTGGGGCGTTTGCCTTACGGGTTGAAGAAACGGGTGGAACTGGCGCGGGCTTTGGCGGCGGAGCCGTCGATCCTGCTGCTGGATGAGCCGATGGCGGGGATGAATGTCGAGGAGAAAGAGGACATGAGCCGCTTTATCCTTGATGTGAACGACGAATTTGGCACGACGATCGCGCTGATCGAACACGATATGGGAGTTGTGATGGACCTTAGCGACCGGGTCGTGGTGATGGACTATGGCAAGAAGATCGGTGACGGCACACCCGACGAGGTGCGCAACAACCAGGATGTGATCGACGCCTATTTGGGGGTGCCGCATTGAGACAGCTATTTCAACCCGTCCCGGGCTTGCCCCGGGACCTCCAGGTTAACGCACAGGTCCGGGGCAGGGGGTGCGCAACATGCTAGCAGACATCTTCATCAACCCGTTTGTGGACATGTTCGCGGCGCCGGATTTCCTGATGCAGGTGCTGTGGGAAGGGCTGGTTTCCGGCATCCTTTATGCGTTGATTGCGCTCGGGTTTGTGTTGATCTTCCGGTCCAGCCGGATCTTCAACTTTGCTCAGGGAATCATGGTGGTCTTTGCGGCCCTCACGCTGGTGGGCCTGCATGCTTACGGCGTGCCCGCCTGGATCAGCGTCGCGCTGACGCTAGGCGTGATGTTCGTCCTTGCGCTGACCATCGAACGGGTGGTGTTGCGGCCGCTTGTCGGCCAACCCGATATCATCCTGTTTATGGCCACGATCGGCATCACGCTCTTCCTGATCGGCTTTGGCGAGACGATCTTTGGCGGTGAAAACAAGGTGATGATCAGCTCAGAGCTGGGGATCCCGACCGGGGACACGGTGATGGAGCCGTTCGGCGGTCTGTTGATCCTGCAGCACCTGGACATCACCGTGGTGATTGTTGCCACCTTGCTGGTGCTCGCGCTGCTGGCGTTCCTCAACTACACCCAGATGGGCCGGGCGATCCGGGCCTTGGGCGATGATCACCAGGCGGCCCTGTCGGTGGGGATCTCGCTGCAAACGATCTGGGTGCTGGTCTGGTTCATCGCCGGGATCATCGCGCTGGTCACGGGGATTGCTTGGGGCGCGCGGGCCGGGGTCAGCTTTGCGCTGGAGGTGATTGCCTACAAGGCGCTGCCGGTGCTGATGCTCGGCGGGCTCGAATCCATCACCGGCGCCATTGTTGGCGGGCTGATGATCGGCATGCTGGAAAAGCTGTTCGAGATCTACTGGGGTCAGCCACTGCTGGGCGGCAATACCGAGACGTGGTTCGCCTTTGTGCTGGCGCTGATCGTGCTGCTGTTCCGTCCGCAAGGGCTCTTCGGGGAGAAGATCATCGAAAGGGTCTAGGGCAGCGCGGGGCGCGCTTGACCAAGGAAACACTCAGGTGCGTGGCGGCACGCACCTGGCGGCGAGGAGGGCCGTATCGATGCCGAAACTGATCGCCATTCTGAACGTGGTCGCCTGGGCGGGATTCTGGGCCTTCGGCTATCTGGCGCTGACCACCAATGCCGAGGAAAGCGGCCGCATGCTGGTGGCGCTGATCCTGGCGGCGGTTGGGGCGGCGCTGGGGCTTTGGGCCTGGTTCTGGCTGGTGCGGCATTCCGAAGAGATCGGCTATGCCAAGCCCGCCAACCGAGCGCAGATCGAGGATGATGCGGCCTGACGCGGCCCGCGACACAGGGATAAGCGGCCGACACAGGCCGGAGAGAAGAAAGAGAAACGGATGCTCTATAGAACCGCAGGACAGTTCAAGACGAGCTACAAGAGCGATCAAGCGCTGTTCCCGATCAAGCAGGACGCGTTCCTGCTGGGGATCATCGGGCTCTTTGTGCTGGCGATCTTTCCGCTGACGGCGAGCGAATTCGCCTTTCAGACCATGCTGATCCCGGTGATGATCTATGCCCTGGCGGCACTGGGGCTGAACATCCTGACGGGCTATGCCGGGCAGCTGAGCCTGGGCACCGGGGCCTTCATGGGTGTGGGCGCCTATGCTTGCTACAAGATGGTCACTTTGATGCCCTGGATGAACCCGCTGGTGGCGATCCTGCTGTCGGGCGTGTTCAGCGCAGGGGTGGGGGTGCTGTTCGGCATTCCCAGCCTGCGGATCAAGGGCTTTTACCTCGCCATCGCGACGCTGGCGGCGCAGTTCTTTCTGGTGTGGCTCTTTGAAAAATGGGCCTGGCTTTACAACTACAACGCCTCGGGCGCGATCCAGGTGCCGAACCTCACGGTCTTTGGCGGTTATGTCACCGGGCCGCAGGCGGACTCGATTGTGCAGTATTATGTCGTGCTGGGGATCGTTGCGCTGATGACGATGCTCTGTATCAACCTCACGCGCGGCAATCTGGGACGCACGTGGAAAGCCACGCGCGACATGGACATCGCGGCCGAGCTGATTGGCATCAACCTGATGAAATCCAAGCTGACGGCCTTTGCGATCTCGTCCTACATCGTCGGGGTCGCGGGCGCACTCTATGTCTTTATGTGGAAAGGCGCGGCAGAGCCGAACCTCTTTGACATCCCGCTCAGCTTCCAGGTGCTGTTCATCGCCATCATCGGCGGCTTGGGCTCGGTGCTGGGCAACTATCTGGGCGCCATCCTGATCGTCGGCTTGCCGGTGGTGCTGAACCTTGTGCCTGCCACGCTGGGCCTCGCGATCAGCTCGGCCATGGTCGAGCATCTCAACATCATGATCGTCGGATCGCTGATCGTGTTCTTCCTGATCGTCGAGCCGCACGGGCTGAACCAACTCTGGCGGCTGATCCGCGAGAAACTGATTATCTGGCCGTTCCCGCACTGATCCGCAGGGCCGGCCCACCAAGAGCAAGACCAAAGAAGACCAAAACGAAAAACGACATTGTCCAAGGGAGGATAACCATGAGACAGATGACCAAACTGGCCCTCGCGGCTGTGGTAGCCGGCGTCACCGCCGGTGCCGCCATCGCGCAGGAGCTTTACGCGCCGAACCTGGCCTACCGTACTGGGCCGTTCGCGGCGACGGGCATTCCGCTGATGAACGGTCAGGCGGATTACCTCAGCATGCTGAACGCCCGCGACGGCGGCGTCGGCGGCATCCCGGTGAACGCCGAGGAATGTGAGACCGGCTATTCCACCGAAAAAGGCGTGGAATGCTATGAAAAGACCAAGGGCAAGGCGATCGTGACCCAGCCGTGGTCGACCGGGATCACCCTGCAGGTGCTGCCCAAGACCAACGTGGATGAAATCCCGATCCTGGCGCCGGGCTATGGTTTCAGCCCGATGATGGACGGCAAGACCTTCCAGTGGGCGTTCAACGCGCCGTCCGGGTATTGGGACGCGGCCGACATGATCGTGCAGTACCTCGAAGGCAAGGACGGCGATCTGAGTGGCAAGAAGATCGTGCACCTGCATCTCGACCACCCCTACGGCAAGGAACCGCTGCCGGTTCTCGAAGCACTGGCCGCGGCCAAGGGCTTTGAACTGCTGCCGATCCCGGTGGGCCTGAAGGAAATGCAGAACCAGTCGGCACAGTGGCTGCAAATCCGCCGTGAACGCCCCGACTACGTGATCATGTGGGGCTGGGGCGCGATGAACGCCGGGGCCATCACCGAAGCGGTGAAGACCAAGTTCAACATGGAAAACTTCATCGGTGTCTGGTGGGCCGGACATGATGCCGACCTCAAGCTGGTCGGTGCAGAGGGCAAGGGCTACAAGTCGATCAGCTGGTCGTTCCCGAACCCCGATGCGCCTGTCATGGCCGACATCAAAAAGCACGTGGTGGACATGGGCAAATCGCAGTCCAACCCCGAAGAGATGTCGGGCGTGTTCTACAGCCGCGGGATCGTCATCTCGGCCATCCTGGCCGAAGGCATCACCGCCGCGCAGGACCATTTCGGCACTGCCGAGATCAACGCGTCGCAGCTGCGCTGGGGTCTGGAAAACATCAACATGACCGAAGAGCGTATCTCTGAGCTGGGTCTCGACGGCATGGTGCCGCCGTTCTCGACCTCCTGCGCCAACCACACCGGCAACTCGGGTGGCTGGATGCTGGAATGGGATGGCGACAAGTTCGTCAAGGTGTCGGATCTGCTGACGCCCAACACCGACGGCTATGCCGACCTGGTGGCTGACAAGGCGGCGGAATACGCCACCTCGAACGCGCCGTGGCCGATGAACGAAGAGTGCAGCGCCGAAAGCTGACCTGACCTTTCCACCGGCGGCGCGGGCCGTCGCCGGTGGGCTTTGTGACTTTCTCAAACAAAAAGATGCCGCCATGCTGGACGCTGCCAAGACGGATACGACCCTGCTTGAGGTCAACAATATCGAGGTGATCTACAACCACGTGATCCTCGTGTTGAAAGGTGTCAGCCTGACGGTACCCCAGGGCGGGATCACCGCGCTGTTGGGCGGCAACGGGGCGGGCAAGACGACGACGCTCAAAGCAATCTCCAACCTGCTGCATTCCGAACGCGGCGAGGTGACCAAGGGCTCGATCCTTTACAAGGGGGAGCGCGTGCAGGGCCTCGACCCGGCGGCGCTGGTCAAACGCGGCGTGATCCAGGTGATGGAAGGCCGCCACTGTTTCGAACACCTGACGGTCGAGGAAAACCTGCTGACCGGTGCCTACACCCGCCGCGACGGCAAAGGCGCGATCGAGGCCGATCTTGAGATGGTGTATAACTATTTCCCCCGCCTCAAGGAACGCCGCCGCAGCCAGTCGGGTTATACCTCGGGCGGCGAACAGCAGATGACCGCGGTCGGCCGCGCGCTGATGAGCCGGCCGGAAACCATCCTGCTGGATGAGCCATCAATGGGCCTGGCGCCACAGCTGGTGGAGCAGATCTTTGAGATCGTGAAATCGATCAACGAAAACGAAGGGGTGTCGTTCCTTCTGGCCGAACAGAACACCAATGTCGCGCTACGCTATGCCCATACCGGTTACATCCTGGAATCGGGTCGCGTGGTGATGGAAGGCACGGCGGCTGAGCTGCGCGAAAACCCCGACGTCAAGGAATTCTACCTCGGAATGTCCGAGCAAGGCCGCAAAAGCTTTCGCGACGTCCGCTCCTACCGCCGCCGCAAGCGGTGGCTGGCGTGAGCGACACTGTTTGGTTCATCGCGAGCCCAGTCCCAGCGCCGACAGATGTGGCAGACCGCATGGGAGATGTCATCCGATCACTGCAGGAACAGAACTTGATTGGTCAAACAGAAGTGTCGGATGCGACGCTGAGCGACCCAAGCGGCCCGGTCTATCCACCGGGACCAGAGGCCGCGCGCCGCGCCGCATCCTATGGGGCATTTGTCGATCTGCAAACCAACGGGTGCGAGGTCTGTCTCACGCCGATCTTCAATCAAGGACCGATGGACACCGGTGTTTTGGAATGCCCGCTTTGCGAGGTGGTTCTTGAAGCCGAAGACGAAGAGGCATTTTACGAGCAACTTGACGCGATCGGCACCGCCGCCGCCGCGCATGATTTTTCACCCAATGCGGTAAAATGCGTGTCCTCTGACGCCGAAACCTTGGTGAATGATTGGGCGCCCGAGAATGGGTTTATCCTGGCCGGGTTTGATTTGGCGCTTTGGAACTGGCCGGACATGCCTGAACTAGAGGCTCCCCTGCGAACCGCCCTCGAGGCCGCGTTTGACGGGTATCCCATTGTGAAGGGCGGCTATTCGATATGACCTGCGTCCCTCTTTGTCGGCAGCAGGCCAAGAGGTCAGGTGACCGCCAGATCGGCGCGCATCTCGTCGATCCGTTCCAGCGCCTCTTCGCGGGTGTTGCGGATGTTGGGGCGGAAGCCCTGGGTTTCGGCGC
>JASJCC010000219.1 GCA_030066175.1 Paracoccaceae bacterium
CCTCGGCACAGGCCGTCAGCAAAAGCAGAAAGGTAAGCACAAGGCCGCGCATGGGGTGTCCCGAAGGTGTGAGTGTCACGCTACAAGATAAGCCGCCTGCGACACAAGGACCAGAGCGTCGCCATCACTTGGCAGTGTGTTGCCATGCGCTACTTGACGGGCATGGGCGAGAAACTGACCGTCATCTACAACGACACCTGCCCGATCTGCGCCCGCGAGGTTGCGGGATACAAGCGGATGACCGCGCGGATGGGGCTGGACGTGGCCTATCAGGGTGTGTCTCAGGGAGATCTGGAGCGCTATGGACTGACCCTGCGCGACGCCGCGCGCCGGTTCCACGTTCTGGAGGGCGAGCATCTGCATGACGGCGTCGCGGCCTTTGTCGTGCTCTGGGACCGCCTGCCGCGCTTTCGCTGGCTGGCGCGCTTTGTCCGCCTGCCGGTGATCGCACCGCTGGCCCGGCTGGTCTATGACCACATCCTGGCGCCCCTGCTCTTTGCCATGCACCGCCGGCGGGAACGCCAGGGCCGGGCGCATCACATCGCCTGACAAAGCGGCTTTCGCAGCCTGCACAGGCGCGCTAACCTGCGCCCATGTTTAGCATCGAGCATGAATTTGACGCCACGGTTGTGACCCTGGTGGATGAGGGCGAAACGCCTTTGCAGGAGGACGTTGTCGTCTCGACCTTTGAGGAATGTGTGACGGTCGAACAATACGACGCGCGCACCGACACCACCCAGCGGATCACCCTGTCGATGACCCAGATGCGCGATCTGGTGGCGGCGGTTGGCCTGCCCGAGGGCGTCTATACACGGCGCGACGGCGACTAGGCGCGGGGCAGGTGACTTTGCCGGTTGAAACCCCGGGTCTGAGCGCAGACATAAGGGCAAAGCCAAAGGACCTTTCTGATGCCCGCCAAAAACCCCCAAGCGTTGGACTTCCTGCTGTCCCGCCGGTCGCGCCCGGCCAAGACCTTGCGTGCGCCTGCCCCGGACCGCGCAACGCTTGAGACGCTGCTGACCGCCGCCGCGCGCAGCCCGGACCATGGCAAGCTCGAGCCCTGGCGTTTTGTCGTCCTGCAGGGCGCGGCGCTGAGCCGGATGGCCGAGGCGGCGGCGGCACATGGCGCCGCAGCAGGCTTCGACCCCGACACCACCGAAAAAGGCCGCAAGCAATTCGCCGACAGCCCGCTCTGCGTCGCTGTGATCGAGGCGCCAAAACCCAGCCTCAAGATCCCTGCGATCGAACAGACCTATAGCGCCGGTGCGGTCTGCCTGGCGCTCTTGAACGCCGCTTTGGCCTCGGGCTGGGGGGCGAACTGGCTCAGCGGTTGGGTCGCGCATGACCGGGGTTTTGTCGAATCCGCGCTGGGCCTCGACCCGCAGGAACGCGTCGCCGGCTATCTGCATATCGGCACGGAGACCAGCACCCCACCCGAACGCCCGCGCCCCGATCTGGTGGCGATCACCACCTGGGTCTCGGAATGATCGTCAGCAGCTTTCTTGCCGCCCTCGGCCAGATGGGCGATGCGCGCTTTCGCGGCGTGCTGCTCAAGGGCGTCGGCCTGACCATCGCCCTCCTCGTGGCGTTCTACGCCGCCTTTGTCTGGAGCGTCGGGCTTTTCATCGGTGACAGTGTCACACTGCCCTGGATCGGCACCATCACCTGGGTCGATGAGGTGATCAGCTGGGCCGCGATTCCGCTGATGCTGGTCTTGTCGGTCTTCCTGATGGTGCCCGTCGCCTCGGCCATCACCTCGATGTTCCTCGAAGACGTGGCCGACGCGGTCGAGGATCGCCACTACCCCCAGTTCGGCCAGGCCCCCAAGGTGCCGATCTCTGAGGCACTGCGTGACACGCTCAGCTTTCTCGGCGTGCTGATCGTCGCCAACCTCGCGGCGCTGGTGCTCTATCTCTTCTTCCCACCCTTCGCGCCCTTTATATTCTGGAGCCTGAACGGGTTCCTGCTTGGCCGGGAATACTTCACCCTCGCCGCCATGCGCCGGGTTGGGCGTGACGCGGCCAAGGTGCTCTGGCGACGGCATCTGGCAACGATCTGGGCTGCCGGAGTGCTGATGGCGCTGCCGCTGACGATCCCGGTGATGAACCTGGTGATCCCTGTGCTGGGCGCGGCCACCTTCACCCACATCTTTCACCGCATCAACGCGCGCGGCTAGGCCCCTACTGGCTTTCCGACAAAGGCGCCATCCGGTTGAACATCCAGCCGTCGATGTCACGCACGGTGATTGTCCCGCTCAGGATGATGCCCGCAATCACGATCCACAGCGCCACCGACACCCAGGTGGTGATCCAGGCCTTGCGTTTGAGGTTGTGAATCTCGGGGCTGCCGGCATGGGTGCCCGGCACCACCTCACCCGAGTCGCCCTGCGTCACCAGCCGGATCGGGATCACGATCAAGAAGGTCATGAACCAGATGACCGCAAACAGAACGAGGGCAGATGTGATTCCCATGAGGCGTCTCCTTTACGTCTGATGTGGGTCAGACTTGCTCCAGTTCCACCAGGCAGCCGTTGAAATCCTTGGGATGCAGAAACAGCACCGGCTTGCCATGCGCGCCGATTTTGGGTTCCCCCGTGCCCAGAACACGCGCGCCGGTCGATTTCAGGTGATCGCGCGCGGCCAGGATATCGTCGACCTCGTAACAGACATGATGGATGCCGCCGGCGGGGTTCTTCTCCAAAAACCCGTTGATCGGGCTGTCATCGCCCAGCGGATAAAGCAGCTCGATCTTGGTGTTCGGCAGCTCGATAAACACCACCGTCACGCCGTGATCCGGTTCATCCTGCGGATCGCCCACCTTGGCGCCCAAAGCTTTGCGGTACTGCGCGCTGGCGGCGTCCAGATCGGGTACGGCGATGGCGACGTGGTTGAGGCGGCCAATCATGGGGGGTCTCCTATGCAAATCCTGGGCGGCATATGACCCAGATGGCGACAAAGGGGCAAGATGGGGCGGCGATTAACCGCGTGTTAGCGAAGATCGGGCCAATCTGAGTCCGACCTGCAATGGAGGGGAACATGGACGATACGGAACGATTCGGACCAATGCCACAGCCCACCGCTACCCGGCCTCTGCTCGGCCTGACTGTTCTGGTGGTCGAAGACAGCCGATATGCCTGCGATGCGATGCGGCTTTTGTGCCTGCGCTCAGGCGCGCGGATCAGACGGGCCGACAGCCTGAAATCGGCGCACCGCCATTTGCAGGTCTATCGCCCCAGCGTGATCGTGGTCGATCTGGGCCTGCCTGATGGGTCCGGCGCCGATCTGATTTCCGAGCTTTCGCAGGCCAGCCCGCGGGTGTCGGTGATCCTTGGCACCAGCGGCGATTCCTTTGCCGAGGATGTGGCGCTTGCCGCCGGGGCGGATGGCTTCCTGGCGAAACCGATCCAGTCGGTGGTGCATTTCCAGAACATGATCCTCGCGTCCCTGCCGGCGGAACGTCAGCCCAAGGGCCTGCGCATGGTCAGCGATGACCCGGTGCGCCCCGATCCGCTGGCTTACCGCGATGACATGGCCCACGCCGCCGACGTTTTGGGCGAGGAAAACGATTGCCAGACGCTGGATTACGTGACGCAATTCCTCAGCGGCGTGGCTCGCAGCGCCGGTGACGACGCGCTTTACACCGCGACCGAGGATCTGGCCGAAATCCGCGAAACCGGCAAGCCAGTGGCTGCGCAATTGGCCCGCGTGGCCGCCATGGTGCAGGACCGGCTGACCGAGCGGGTCGCTATCTAAAGCTTTTGGGAGGTGGCGGGTCAGGCCAGCAGGCCAGGATCCGCGCCCAGATCGACGCCGGGAAACACCGCACCTTCAACCATGCCGTGGCTCAGCCCAAAGAGCCCCGGCATCAGCCACCCGGCATAGCGGCGCACATCCGATGTCGGCATCAGGTCGCGTCGGTCAAAGAGATCGGCTTCGCTCAGCCCCGGCCAGTCGGTAAAGACGCGCCCACCGCGAATGGCACCCCCGGCCATCAGCATCGCCCCGCCGGTGCCATGATCGGTGCCCTTGGTGCCGTTCATCCGCGCCGTCCGGCCGAACTCGGTCATCGCGACAATCGCCGTCCGGTCCCAGACGCCGGGCGCCATGTCCGCTTGCAGCGCCAGCAGCGTCTGCGCCAGCCGGCCCAAAGCCCGCGGCAAGGACCGCGCCTGGCCGTTATGCGTATCCCAACCGTTCAGCGAAAACGCCGCGACGCGGGCCTCGGCGCTCAGCCGGTCCGCCACAAACTTCGCGACACGCGTTTCGGTCCGGCCTTGCGCCGCGCCTTTCATATCCTGACGCACCATGGCCATCATTTCGTCCATGCCGCCTTCGACCGCGATGGGATCGCCATCGCTGTCGGCGAGGTCATAGGCTTTGGCCAGCGCCGCGGCCATCGCCGGGTCTTCGGCCATGACAATCTCGGCCAGGCGCAGCGCTTGCGGACTGAGCGCCAGGTCCGCATTGGGTGACCAGCGCAGCACCGGCGCCGCGCCGTTCAGCACCATCAGCGCATCGCGCCCAACCGCATAGGCGGTCTCGGTCGTGACACCGGGATAATGCTGCAGCATCCGATTGAGCCAGCCGTCACGGCTCAGCCCCTGTGACAAATCGCTGATCCCGGCCTCGAGGATGTCCTGCCCGTCAAAATGGCTGCGCTTGTCGCGGTACGGCGTCGATACCGCATGCGCAAACGCCAACTGCCCCGCCTGCCACATCGGCATCAGCGGTGCCAAGGCGGGGTGCAGCGCAAAAAACCCATCCAGATCGATGGCGCCCTGGGGTCCGTCGAAAGGCAAAGCCCCCCGCAGCGCCGCATAATTCGGATCGCCATACGGTGTCACCACCCCCATCCCGTCCATCCCACCCCGCAGGATGATGACAATCAGGCGGTTCTCGCCCGGCGTGGCGGCAAAGCTGACCGGGGTGACCAGCGGACTTGCCGCCAGCGAACAGCCAATGAGGCCGGTTTGGGTCAGAAAGGCGCGGCGCGACAGCGACATGGCGTTACATCCTCTGAAAGGCCGGTGAGGCCAGCACAATGCCGATCCCGTCCGCCCGGCTTTCGGCGGCGGCGGCGGCAAATTCCAATGTCGCCGTGGCCCGCCTCCCCAGCGCTTGGCGGACAAAGTCCCGCGGATCCGGCAGATCGGGTACCAGCTGTTGCGGCACAATCATCGACCATTGCAGCCGCGCCGCCAGCCCCTGCGGCGTGATCCAGGCGCTGTCCTCTTCCGGCAGACCATCGGGGCCATCCGGCTTGTCCCAGACATGCCCCATCCCGACCATCGGCCGCTCAAACAGCACGCGAAAGCGCCGCTCCGGCAAAGGCAGATAAACCTCGGGTGGCACCGCAAGCGCGCGCAAAGCCGAGGTAACAAAATCAAACGGTTGTTTGACATTGGGCTGATCCGTGTCCCAAGACGCAGGATGCGTCAGCAGCGCCCGGTAAAGCGGCATCAACTCGCCGCCCGTGTCGCGATAAACCGCCGTCAGATCGTCGACCAGCGCCGGATCGGGCGTATCGGACACAAAATGCACCGCAAGCTTGCGCGCGATATGACGGGCCGTCGCGGGATGCCGTGCCAGGTCGCGCAACACGCGCCGGATGTCGCGCATCGCACCATCGGGTCCATAGGTTTTGCCCAAGATCGTCTGGGTCCCGGGTTCTGAAAGATTTGGATTGAACGCCCGCCCTTGCTTTTGGAAATTATGCGTCAGCCCGGTAAAGAGTTCGGCAAGCTCGGTCACATCCGTCTGGGTATAAGGCCCGTCAACGCCCAGCGTGTGCAGTTCCAGAACCTCTCGCGCGAGGTTTTCGTTCAGCCCACGGCCTTTCTTGACCTTGGCGCGCTGGGAATTCGGCCCCATGGAGAATGCCTGATCGAGGTAATGCACCATCAACGGATGGGTGACCGCTTCGAACAAAAGATCTTCGAACGTGCCGGTCATATTGGGCCGGATCGCGCTTTCCAAATAGGGCGAGCTTGCACGGCGCAAGACGCTGTCTTTTCCAGTAGCGGTGAAATGGTCGGCCCAGAAAAACGCCATCCGTTCGCGCAGCGGCGCGGTGGTCTCAACGCGGCGGGCGATATGGGCGGCCATCCATTTAAAGCTCTCAACGCGGGCGGCCTGATTGAGGCGCTGGATGGCTTCGCGTGCATCGTCATCCTCTGCCGTGCCGCGATTGGCGCGTCGAATTTGTCTCAAGCGCCCCACTTCTCTGACGCGGGGCAGGAAGGCCTCGAACGTCTCAACAGGAAAGCGCTCGGCCACCACATCCGGCGCGGTTAGCCCCGCCAACAATGCCTCAACGCTTTCGGGGGCGGGGACAAAGGGCGACAGACCGCAGCCAAAGCGTATTTCGGCCAGAACCGGGTCAAAGCGCATTGCGTGGGCGTCCCTGCTGTCTTTGCACGCCTTCAATATAGGAAAAGCCGGGGCACATTTACAGCGCCCCGGCCCGCACAGCCCCTTGTATGCGCAAAACCGCGCTTAATCCTCGGGGATCACCCGCAGGCGCAATTCCATCATCTGATCGCTGGTCGGATCGGACGGCGCGCTCATCATCAGGTCTTCGGCGCGCTGGTTCATCGGGAACATGATGACCTCGCGGATATTCGCCGTGTCCGCCAGCAGCATGACGATCCGGTCGATCCCCGCGGCACAGCCACCATGCGGCGGGGCGCCGAATTTGAACGCGTTGACCATGCCGCCAAAGCGTTTGCGCACCTCGGCC
>JASJCC010000218.1 GCA_030066175.1 Paracoccaceae bacterium
CCGCATGCGCCGCGCGCCTTGCCAGCAAAGGTTCGAGGGCGATGCGGGCCTGCGTCAGCTCGGCCACCGCGTGGGTATCCAGCACCGGCACAGCGATGCGGCGGTTGCCCAAAGCTTCAAGGGCACCCTCGGCGGTCAGCCTGCGCAGCGCCTCGCGCACCGGGGTCATGCCGGCGCCCAGACCCTCGACCAGCCCCTGGATCGTCACCGCCTGCCCCGGCGCCAGATCGCCAAACAGCACCATGTCACGCAACCGCCGGTAGACGGTTTCATGCGCGGGTGGTCCCGCCGGTGTCTGGCCTGGTGCCTGAGATGTCATCACTTTGCCCTTTGCGCGCCGTCCCGCAGGCCGCCACGTCTTGCAAGACCCCCATTTGCGTGAAAACATCGCGTAAGTTGCTCAAAGAGGCAATCTTTGATCAAATTGACGGGACAAGGGGGCCGCAAAAAACCCCATGACCAACGGGAGCGTATGAAACCAATGATGAAATCCTTGCTGACAGCCACCGCCGGACTGGCCCTGATCGCCGGCACCGCCATGGCCGATGAGGTGCGGGTCTATAACTGGTCCGACTATATCGACGAAGAGCTGCTGACCAAGTTCGAGGAAGAGACCGGGATCGACCTGATCTATGACGTCTTTGACAGCAACGAGCTACTCGAGACCAAGATGCTGGCCGGCGGGTCGGGCTATGACGTCGTTGTGCCCTCGGCCACCTTCCTGCAGCGCCAGATCGCGGCGGGCGCGTTTCAGCAGCTCGACAAATCCAAGCTGCCCAACATGGCCAACATGTGGGACGTGGTCAGTGACCGGACAGAGCAGTACGACCCGGGCAGCAATTACTCGATCAACTACATGTGGGGCACCACCGGCATTGGCGTGAATGTCGGCAAGGTGACCGAGCTTTTGGGGGAAGACGCCCCGATCGACAGCTGGGCGCTGGTGTTCGAGCCGGAGAACATGGAAAAGCTGGCCGAATGCGGCGTGCATTTCCTGGACGCGCCGACCGAGATGATCCCGGCCGCGCTGGCCTATATCGGCGAAGACCCCGACAGCCACGATGCGGACGTGATCGCCAAGACCGAGGCGATCTATACCGCCGTGCGCCCGCATATCCAGAAGTTCCACAGCAGCGAATACATCAACGCGCTGGCCAATGGCGATATCTGCGTCGCCGTGGGCTGGTCGGGTGACGTGCTGCAGGCGCGGGACCGTGCGGATGAGGCCGATAATGGCGTCGAGATCGCCTATAACGCGCCCAGCGAAGGCGCGCAGATGTGGTTTGACCAGATGGCGATTCCTGAGGATGCGCCGAACCCAGAGGCGGCGCATACGTTCCTGAACTTCATCATGGATGCGCAGAACATGGCGGCGGCGTCGAACTATGTCTATTACGCCAACGGCAATGAGGCCTCGAAGGAGTTCCTGGTGGAGGACGTGATCGGCGATCCGGCGATCTATCCCAGCGAGGCCGCTTTGGAGAACCTCTTCACCACGCGGCCCTATGACCCACGGACCCAGCGGACGGTGACCCGGCTCTGGACCAAGATCAAGTCCGGCTCCTGACCTGATGACCGGCCCGCGCTGCACCTGGCGCGGGCCTTTTTTTATGACCGGACGTGCCATGGCCGAAACTGCCCAAAAGCCCAAAACGAAATCGACCGCTCCCGACCAGGCGTTCGAGCCGTGGGAAGACCCGAACGCCAAACCTCTGATCGAGTTCAGGGGGGTGACCAAGCGGTTCGGCGATTTCACCGCGATCGATGATCTGACGCAGGACATCTATGAACGCGAGTTCTTTGCCCTGTTGGGGCCGTCGGGCTGTGGCAAGACAACGATGATGCGGATGCTGGCGGGGTTCGACATGCCCACGGCGGGTGAAATCCTGATTGCCGGGCAGGACATGGCGGGGATTCCGCCCAACAAGCGCCCGGTGAACATGATGTTCCAGAGCTATGCGCTGTTCCCGCATCTGTCGATCTGGGACAACATTGCCTTTGGGCTCAAGCGCGAGGGCCGCGGCAGTGACGCGATTGCCGAGCGGGTCGAAGAGATGCTGCGCCTGACCCGGCTGGAACGCTTTGCCCGGCGCAAACCGCATCAGATCTCGGGCGGGCAGCGCCAGCGCGTGGCCTTGGCGCGGTCTTTGGCGAAGGCGCCGAAGCTGTTGCTGCTGGATGAGCCGTTGGGCGCTTTGGACAAGAAACTGCGGCAGGACACGCAGTTTGAGCTGATGGACATCCAGGAAAAGACCGGCACGACCTTTGTGATCGTCACCCACGATCAGGAAGAGGCGATGACGGTGGCCTCCCGCGTGGCGGTGATGGATGAAGGCCGGATCGTGCAGGTGGCAACACCGGCGGTGATCTATGAGGCGCCAGCGACCACCTATGTGGCGGATTTCATTGGTGACGTGACGCTGATTGCCGGTGAGGCGAAGGCGCATGAGAGCGTGGTTGAAGAGGTTGTTCCAGAGCCGGAGGTTGCTGCGCCTGAGCCGCTGGTTGCCGCAGCTGAAGGGGAGCGCGCGCCACAGCCAAACGCCCTGGGCGAATGGCTGCATGACCGGCTCTTGACGCGCGTTTTGGGGCCGCGCAAGGCGGCGCCCAAGCTGTTGCCCGCGCCGGAGGTGGCGGCGGTGGTCGAGGCGCCCGTGGCGGCGCCAAAGGCCGCGCCGACCGAGGGGTTGGCGATCCATTGGGCGGCGGGTCAGCCGCCTTTGGTGGCCGCGAACGCGCCCCCCGATTGGGCGGGCAAGCGGGTGACGTTGGCCTTGCGGCCTGAGAAGGTGGCGATTTCCAAGGCGCGACCGGAGGCGGCCAATGCGCTGCAGGGCAAAGTGATCGACATCGCCTATCTGGGCAACATCTCGACCTATCATGTGGAGCTGGCCAATGGGTCGATGATCAAGGCGCAGATGGCCAATACGCGGCGGATTTCGCGGCGCGACATCACCTGGGAGGATGATGTCTGGGTGAGTTTCAGCGACACGGCGGCCGCCGTGCTGGAAGAGTGACATGCGGCGCTGGGTTCTGATCGCCCTGCCCTATGCCTGGCTATTGGCGCTGTTCCTGGCGCCGTTCATCATCGTGCTGAAGATCTCGCTGTCGGACATCGCGCTGGCGCGGCCACCTTATATGCCGCAGCTCGATTTCGGCGCCGGGCTGGCCGGGCTGCGCGAGTTCTTTGCGGCGCTGGATTTCGAGAATTTCTGGTTCCTGACCACCGATGATCTCTATTGGAAGGCGTATCTGAGCTCGCTGCAGATTGCGGTCGTGTCGACCTTCCTGACGCTGCTGGTGGGCTATCCGATCGCCTATGGCATGGCCCGGTCGGCGCAGGAATGGCGGCCGACGCTGTTGATGCTGGTGATCCTGCCGTTCTGGACGTCGTTCCTGATCCGGGTCTATGCGTGGATGGGGATCCTGTCGACCGAAGGACTGCTCAATCAGTTCCTGATTGGGCTCGGGCTGGTGTCGGACCCACTGACGATCCTGAACACCAATACGGCGGTCTATATCGGCATCGTCTATACCTATCTGCCGTTCATGATCCTGCCGATCTACGCGGCGCTGGAAAAGATGGACGAGTCGCTGTTGGAGGCAGCGGAGGATCTGGGCTGTTCAAAGTTCTCGGCGTTCTGGCTGGTGACAATACCGCTGTCGCGCAACGGTATCATCGCCGGGTGTTTCCTGGTCTTCATCCCGGCGATTGGCGAGTTTGTGATCCCGTCGCTGCTGGGCGGATCCGACACGCTGATGATCGGCAAGGTGCTGTGGGAAGAGTTCTTTTCCAACCGCGACTGGCCGGTGGCCTCGGCGGTGGCGGTGGTGCTGCTGCTGATCCTGATCGTGCCCATCGTGCTGTTCCAGCGCAACGAACAAAAAGCGCGGGAGGCCGAAGGATGAGCGGCCAAAATTCTTACAAAGAATTTTATCAAGAATTTTCGAAAAATTCTTGGGGGCCAGGGGCATGAGACGGTTCTCCTGGTTCAATGCCACTTCGCTGACTTTGGGCTTTGCGTTTCTCTACCTGCCCATGGTCATCCTTGTGATCTACAGCTTTAACGCGTCGAAACTTGTGACCGTCTGGGCGGGGTTCTCCACGCGCTGGTACGGTGAGCTGATCCGCAACGAGGAATTCCTCGACGCGGCCTGGGTCACGTTGAAGGTTGCGTTCTTCAGCTCGACCCTCGCCACGATCCTAGGCACCATGGCGGCCTATGTCCTTGTCCGCGCCGGGCGGTTTTCCGGGCGGACGTTGTTTTCCGGCATGATTTACGCGCCGCTGGTGATGCCCGAGGTGATCACCGGCTTGTCGCTTCTGCTCCTCTTCATCGGCATTGGACTGGACCGAGGTGTTTTGACCATCGTGCTGGCGCATACGACCTTTTCGATGTGTTACGTGTCGGTCGTTGTCTCCTCGCGCCTCACCTCGTTTGACCGATCTTTGGAAGAGGCCGCGCTTGACCTTGGCTGTTCGCCCTTTGACGCGTTCCGCCTTGTCACACTGCCGATCATTGCACCGGCGGTGATCTCGGGCTGGCTACTCGCCTTTACCCTTTCGCTCGACGACCTGGTGATCGCGAGCTTCACCACCGGCCCCTCAGCCACCACCCTGCCGATCAAGATCTTTTCCGCGGTGCGCCTGGGCGTCAGCCCCGAGATTAACGCGCTCTCGACCATCATGATCGGGATTGTCACCGTCGGCGTGATCACCGCTTCGCTGATTTCCAAACGTGCCGCCGTGGCGCAGGCCCGCGACGAACAGGCCGCCGCCCGCACCACATGAAACGGCTTTACGAGACGCCCGCCTATGGGCCGCAAGGCGCCTGCTGGTGGGCCGAAACGGTTGACGACGACACCTGGCCGCAGCTGACCGGCGATCTGCACACGGAGGTGGCGGTGATCGGCGGCGGCTTCACCGGCCTCTCGGCCGCGCGGCACCTGGCGCGGGACGGCGTGTCGGTGACGGTGCTTGAGGCGGAACATGCGGGTTATGGCGCCTCGGGGCGGAATGGCGGGTTCTGTTGTCTTGGAGGGGCCAAGGCGCCCGGTGCGCTTTTGCGTCGGCGGTTCGGGGAGGACGGCGCGCGCGACTGGTACGCCTGTGAGCGCGCCGCCATCGACACGGTGGCGCGGATCCTGGACGAAGACGGGATCGACGCCGACATCCATTCCGAGGGCGAGACCTTGCTCGCCCACTCGCCCCGCGCCTGGGCCGCGATGCAGGATGAGGCGCCGCAGGTTGCGCAGGATTATGGCGTCGACCCGGTGCTGACCCCGCGTGACGGGCTGCGCCAGCAGGGGTTGGGCGGGCCGTGGCATGGGGCGATGACCATCCCCTTGGGCTTTGCGCTGAACCCGCGGCGGTATCACGCCGGGCTGGCGCGAGCGGCGCAGTCGGCGGGGGCACGACTCTACGGCCAGAGCCCAGTCACCGGACTGCGTCGTGATGGGAAATGGCAGCTGGATACGCCGCAGGGGCGGGTCACGGCGGACACCGTGATCCTCGCCACCAATGGCTATTCCGCCGAAGACCTGCCAAGTTGGTTGCGCGCACGTACCTTGCCGGTGCAGTCGAGCGTTATTGTCACGCGTCCGCTGACCAAAGACGAACAGGCGGCGCAGGGCTGGACCTCCGCTCAAATGGCCTATGACAGCCGGACCTTGCTGCATTATTTCCGCCTGATGCCGGATGGGCGGTTTCTCTTTGGGATGCGCGGCGGGTTGCGCGCCACGTCGCGAGCCAATGCCGCCATCGCCCGCCAGATCCGCGCGGATTTCCATCAGCTGTTCCCGGCCTGGCGCGACGTAGAGATCACCCATGACTGGCAGGGGCTGGTCTGCCTGATGGCGAACCTGACACCCTTTGTCGGCCCGGTGCCGGATCACCCGGGTCTTTTTGCCGGGCTGGGCTATCACGGCAACGGGGTCGCCATGGCGAGCCATGCCGGTGCGCTCTTGGCCGATCTGGTGCAGGGGCGCAGACCGGCGCAGTACCCCGCCGCGATGCAAGCCGAGCCGAAACGTTTTCCACTTGGGCCGTACCGCCGCGCCTTGCTGGTGCCAGCCTATCTGGCGGCGCGGGCCTTTGATCTTTGACCCCTTGCTTCTCTGGTTCTAAAATACCTCGGGGGAGTCCGCAGGACGGGGGCAGAGCCCCCATTAGCCCTGCGGTGTCATCCCGGGCCGCGCCTTGCCGCGTTGCAGGCCCAGCTGCCGTTCGCGCCAGATGATGATCACACCGGCCACCATCACCACGGCCGAGCCCATCAGCACCATGGCGGTGGGGGTCTCGTCAAACACAGTGTAGCCGATCAGGATCGCAAAGAGGATCGAGGCATAGTCGAAGGGCGCCAGCACCGCGGCTTCGGCGTCGCGATAGGCCGAGGTCAGGCAAATCTGCGCCGCCCCGCCGATCAGCCCGGCCCCCACCAGCATGGCAAAGGTCGCGGGGTCGGGCAGCACCCAGCCGAAGGGCAGGGTCAGGAGCGACAGTGTGGTCGCGGTCAGCGAGAAGTAGAACACGATGGCCGAGGTTGCCTCGGTCGCGACAAGGCGGCGGATGTGGATCTGGGCGAGGGCGCGCAGGGCGGCCGAGGTCAGCGCGAGCATGACGCCGATGGCAGCGGCGCGGTTGACCTCGTCCAGCGACAGGCGGGGCCAGAGCACGAAGGTGGCCCCGATGAGGCCAAGCGCCACCGCGCTGAG
>JASJCC010000053.1 GCA_030066175.1 Paracoccaceae bacterium
TGCGACCCTTGTTCACCTGGGCCTGCCGGAAGGTACCTTCGTAGGTGAAGCCCAGCCGTTCCGCCGCGCGGCACGAGGGCTTGTTCAAAGCGTTGCATTTCCATTCATAGCGGCGATAGCGCAGATCGTCGAAGACATGCGCCATCATCAGGTATTGCACCTCGGTCGCTGCGGCGGTGCCCTGCAGCCCCGGGGAGAAGTGGATATAGCCGATCTCGATCACCCCGTGCTGGGGGTTGATCCGCAGGAAGGAACAGAAACCTACGGGCTTGCCCCCTAGCAACACGGTATAAAACAGCGGATCGCGGCTGGCAGAACGGTTTTCGGTCCAGTCTTGTGCGTCGTCCAGATCGCGAAACGGTTCATCGTCGCCCAAATAGGTCCAGCCCGTGGGATCGCTGAAGGCAGCAAAGAAGCCCGGCGCGTGGCTGGCCTCCATTGGCACCAGCTGCACGTGACGACCTGTCAGAATCGCATGCGGCGGCGCCGGGCGCGGCAGCGGCAGGTCGACCAGTGGCCCCAGCTCTTGGCCGGGGCCATCAGCGGCATCACTCATGCAAAGACGCGCGTTAGCGCGCTGTCGACGGCGGTCAGGATCTCGTCGATGTCGTCTTTGGTGGCGATCAGCGCGGGTGAGAAACAGAGCGTGTTATTATAGCCGGGCACCGACCGGTTGGTCGCCCCGATCACCACGCCTTGCGCCATGCAGTCGGCGACCACCGCCTGCACCATCTTTTCCGGCGCCGGCGCGCGGGTTTCCCGGTCCGACACAAGCTCGGCGCCCTGGAAGAGCCCCTTGCCGCGGACATTGCCGATCACCGCGTGTTTGTCCTGAAGTTCCGCCAACTGATCCAGCATATAGGCGCCCATATTGGTGGTGTTCTCCAAGAGGCCCTCATCCTCGATGATGCGCATATTCTCGATCGCCGCCGCCGGGCCAGCGGTGCAGCCCCCGAAGGTCGAGATATCGCGGAAGTAATCCAGCGGATCGTCGGGGTTGGCCTTGAAAAGCTCAAAGGTCTTTTCGTTGGTCACCAGGCAGGCAATCGCCGCATAGCCCGAGGCGACACCCTTGGCCATCGTGACCATGTCGGGCTCGATCCCGTAATGCTGATACCCGAACCACGTGCCGGTGCGCCCGACACCGCAGACCACCTCGTCGATATGCAGCAGGATGTCATACTTGCGGCAGATCTCTTGCACCTTCTGCCAATAGCCCGCGGGGGGCGGGATGACGCCGCCACCGGCGGTGACCGGCTCAAGGCAGAGCGCGCCCACCGTGTCGGGGCCCTCGCGCAGGATCACCTGTTCGATCTGGTCGGCGGCCCATTCGCCGTAGTTCTCGGTCGGCGCGCCCTGATCGCCCGCCCGGTATTCCAGGCAATGCGGCACGCTGACAAAGCCGGGCGTGTAGGGCCCGTATTGCGCGTTACGCTCTTCCTGGCCGCCCGCGGACAGGCAGGAGATCGTCGTGCCGTGGTAATCGCGGTCGCGGTAAAGGATCTTGTGCTTTTTGCCGCCATAGCGCTTATGCGCGATCTGCCGGACCATCTTGAAGGCTTTCTCATTCGCCTCAGACCCCGAGTTGCAGTAATAAACCCGGCTCATCCCCGGCATCTTGTCGATCAGCTTTTCCGCAAAGAGCGCCCCGGGCACCGACCCGGCGGAGCCTGCGAAATAGTTCAGCTTCATCAGTTGGTCATAGACTGCGCGGGCAATCGATTCCCGCCCGTAGCCCACATTCACCGTCCAGACGCCGCCCGACACCGCATCGATATGTTCCTTGCCGTGCTGGTCCCAGACACGCATCCCCTTGCCCTCGATGATGATGCGAGGGTCGTTGGTCTCAAACGGTTTGTGTTGGATCAGGTGGTGCCAGACATGCGCGCGATCTGCCGCGACCACATGGCTGATATCGTTTTGCGTCAAAGTGCCGTCCATGTCAGTGCCCTCCTAACCTGCATTGCGTAACTCTAGCACATCAGCCGCATATAGAGGCAATGCGATAGGGCCAGATGTGTCGCACCTGTAGGTCCAAAATGCTCGAATTTGCCCCCGTCTGCCCCGGACAGGCTGGGAAAAGTGCTTCCCCTTCAAAGTTTTAGGAAAGGGCTGCGTGTCAGAGGTGGCGGTTTTGCCAACGCAGAAACTGCAGGGCGCTCAGGAAAAAGCGTTGATTGAATGCGCATTTTCAGTTCGGATCATCCCCAGAGCGCTTGCAAGGCGCCAGAGCGACCCCGGTCACAGGGGGCGTTCGCGAATCCACTGGGTCGCAATAGCGGTCCGGGATGCAACACGGGAGAACGACAAATGACGATCAAGACAACTCTGATGGGCGCCGCCGCCGGCCTTGCGGTTCTGGCCGGGGCCCAGAGCGCGATGGCTGCGGGCCATGGCGAAATCACCGTTGGGTATTTCCTCGAATGGCCGATGCCGTTCCAGTTTGCCAAGCAAATGGGCACCTATGACGAAGAAATGGGCGTGACCATCAACTGGGTCAGCTTTGACACCGGCACCGCGATGAGCGCGGCCATGGCGTCGGGTGACGTGCAGCTGTCGGTCAGCCAGGGTGTGCCGCCCTTTGTGGTTGCGACCTCGGCCGGGCAGGATCTGCAGATCCTCGACGTGGCGGTGAGCTATTCCGAGAACGACAACTGCGTTGTGCGCGAAGACCTCGAGATCGACAAGATGTCGGCCAGCGAACTCGCGGGCAAGAAGGCCGCCGTGCCGCTGGGCACTGCTGCGCATTACGGCTTCCTCAACCAGATGAACCACTTTGGCGTCGACGTGGCGTCGATGGAAGTGGTCGACATGGCGCCGCCGGATGGTGCCGCCGCGATCGCGCAAGGCTCGGTCGACATGATGTGCGGCTGGGGTGGCTCACTCCGCCGCGCCAAGGAGCATGGCAACGTCCTGCTGACCGGCGCCGAGAAGGAAGAGCTGGGCATTCTGGTCTTTGATGTGACCTCCGGCCCCGCTGGCTGGGTTGCGGAAAACTCCGACATGGTGGCCAAGTTCCTTAAGGTGACGGCCGATGCCAACGCCATGTGGGCGGACGAAGCCAACCACGCCAAGATGCTGCCCGTCATCGCCAAGGACGCCGGCATGAGCGAAGACGATACCATGGCCACGATCTCGACCTTTGTGTTCCCGAATGTCGCAGACCAGCTCTCGGGCAAGTGGTTGGGCGGCGGCGCGCAGGAGTTCATGAAGGGCGTGGCGGACGTGTTTGTCGCCGCGGGCTCCATCGATGCGGCGCTTGGCAGCTATGCCGAGAACGTCAACACCGGTCCGCTGAACGCGGCCTCCGGCATGTAAATCGGGTGTGGCCCCGGACTTGATCCGGGGCCTCATTTTCTTTGCGATGGGTTCATTTGATACGTTGGTCATAACGGCTTTCGGACAACAGGTATGAATCTTTCGCCTGCCATGCCCCGCTGGGTTGCCCGCGAGGACATGGCCGGACACCACCGACACGTGAGGCGAAAGGGCTGACATGACGCATACCGCCGGTCTTTCGATCGAAACCATCTCGATGCGCTTTGATTTGCCCAACGGCACGTCGGTGCAGGCGCTCAAGGATGTGACACTCAATATCAAGGAAGGCGAGATCATGAGCGTGCTGGGCCCCTCGGGCTGCGGCAAGACCACGCTTTTGAACATCATCGCCGGCTTTCTCGCCCCGACCGAAGGCCAGATCGTGATGAACGGCCACAAGGTGCTGGGCCCGGATGCCGAACGCGGCATGGTGTTCCAGCAAGGCGCGCTTTTCGAATGGATGAGCGTGCGGGATAATGTCAGCTTTGGCCCGCGCATGGCGGGCAAGCGGGAACGCGACTGGGCCGAGAATGTCGACCACCTGCTCGACGTCGTGGGCCTACGGGATTTCAAGGAAAAATCGGTTTACGAGCTGTCGGGCGGCATGCAGCAGCGGGTGGCTTTGGCCCGCTGTCTGGCGAACGATCCGGACGTGATCCTGATGGACGAACCGCTGGGGGCGCTGGATGCGCTGACCCGCGAAAAGATGCAAAGCCTGGTGCTGAAGCTGTGGAAAGAAACCGGCAAGACGATCATTCTGATCACCCACTCGGTCGAAGAAGCGCTTTTGCTAGGCGAACGGCTTTTGGTGATGGCGCCGCGGCCGGGGCGCATCCACAAGGAATACCGGCTGCCCTTTGCCGATCTGGGCGTCGACCAAGACCTGCGTGAGGTCAAGAAACACGCGGATTTCGGCGTCAAGCGTGAGGAAATCCTTGGTATGATCTGGGACATGGAAGAGGAAATCATGGGCCGGGCGGAGGCAGCATCATGATTGTATTTGTGATCTACGCGATAATCTTTGTCGCCTCTTTCTTCATCGTGAAATTCGCGGTGCAATCGGCGACAACCGACTATACCTCGCTGAAAACGGTGACGTTTGGCGATGAAAGCGCGGTGACGCCGAACCGGATCGCCAGCGTGATCTCGGTGCTGACGATCTTCCTTTTGTGGGGGGCCTTCACCGGCTCCAAGCTCGTGCCGGGTTTTCTGCACGCGCCGGGGCCCTTTATCGGGGATGCAACCTTTACCTACACCGCCGAGGCGGGGGGCCAGCAGGACGATGCCACCGTGACCGTGCGGGTGTTTCCGGTTGGCGAAGAAGTGGCCGCGCCCGAGGTGGATCCCGGCGATGGCTGGGCCAAGAACGACGCCGACACAATCGGCGCCTGGCGGTCCGGCCTGATCCGCGTTGACCGCAACGATGAGCTGGGCCGCGACGAGGGCCACACCGTTGTCGCGGTGAACGGCACGCCAATCTCGCCCGGTGTCAGCGTCGAAACCGATTTTGGCCGCGTCGGGATGAGCCCCAAGGGCACGCTGAACTTCACCCCCGCCAAGGGCTGGCAGATGGAGCCGATCTGGCTGCCGCCCCCCGAGTCGGTTGTTGCCCGCATGGGTGAGATCGCCAATGAAGGCTACCGTGACAGCACGCTGTGGGAGCATCTGGGCTATTCGCTCTTCCGGGTGATCGTCGGCTTTTTCTTTGGCGCGCTGGTGGGCATTCCGCTGGGGTACGCGATGGGCCTCTCCAACTGGTTCCGCGGCTGGTTTGACCCGATTGTCGAATTCATGCGCCCTGTGCCGCCGCTGGCGCTGATCCCGCTGGTGATCATCTGGGCCGGCATCGGCGAGGTCGGCAAGATCATCCTGCTGTTCCTCGCGGCGCTCTGGATCATGGCGATTGCCGCCCGGGCCGGCGTGTCCGGCGTGGCAATCTCAAAAGTGCATGCGGCCTATTCGCTGGGCGCCAGCAAATTCCAGATTATGCGCCACGTGATTGTACCGAACTCGCTGCCCGAGATATTCACCGGAGCGCGCGTCGCGATGGGGGTCTGCTGGGGCACGGTTGTGGCCGCCGAACTGGTCGCCGCCGAAAAAGGTGCCGGCATGATGATCATGGTCGCGTCAAAGTTTCAGCTGACCGACATCGTCATCATGGGCATCATCCTGATCGGCATCATCGGCTTTGGCATCGATATCCTGATGCGGATGGCCGAAAAGGCTCTGGTGCCCTGGAAAGGCAAGATCTGAGGATCACTCGGAGGCGGTGCTGTCCTCTGCGCCGCCTGCCGCCTCCGAACTGAACTGATCCAGAATCTGCATCAGCGCGCCAACCTGGGTGTCCAGCCAGACACGCGCCTGATCGACCCCTGCCACATAGCTGTCGAGGATGGGGGCAACGGCCGGCACGGCCGCACCGATCTGTTCGGCATAGGCGTAAACGCCAATCGCTACAGCAGCCACAAGCACGATCAGGAAAAACCCGCGGCCAAAGCCGCTGCGTTGCTTGGGCAGATCGACAGGCTCACGCCCCTCGACGCTGTCGACCACCCGCGGCTCGGACGAGGCGCGCAGGGTCTGGTTGATCTCTTCCACATCGGGCAGCAGATCGCGCCGCGATCCGGCGGCAGCAGCGGCAGCTTCGGCTGCGGCGCGGCCGCTTTCGGTAACGGCGTCTTCCCCGGCATCGTCCTCCAGCGGCTCCTCGCCACGGATCTTCGCCATACGTTCGCGGGACTGGCGGGCGCGCCGGGCGGCCTCATCCTCGTCGGGTTCGGCCAGACCAAGGTCCGGCTGGCTTTCCAACGCCTCACGCTCGGCCTCGCGCTGCTGGGTTTCCCATTCCCTCTCTTCGCGCAGCACGTCGGTCACGGCCGAATCCAGCTCACGCGCCTTGGGCGGGGCCTCTTGGGTGTCGGCGGGCGTGTCGTCCTCTGCCCAGTCGGGTTCCTGCGGCGCTTCGGGCTCTTCTTCGCCAAGCGCGTCGCCCACCGGCAAGTCGTCAGGCTCTTCCGCTGCGGCGCCGCCCTGATCCGGGTGGGCCTGAAACCAGGTATGTCCGCAGTTCGAACATTGCACGTCGCGTCCCGCGTCCGGGATCACTTCGACCGGCACTTCATATTGCGCGCCGCAATTCGGGCAAATCAGCCGCATCCTGCTCACGTCCCTCGCTTTTTCACCTTAAGGGCTTGCGCCTAAGCATAGGTTGCACATCGTCGCCGGAAAAGTCCAATTCTTAACCTGCCACATTGAAACCCCGCGGGCAGTGAGGCACAACGGGGCAACGCAGGACGGGGCAGGTATCGTGATTGAGTTGGAGGATGTGGCCTATAGTTATGGCGGCGGCGAATTGCTGACCGGCATGACGCTGTCGCTGGCGCCTGGCTCCTTCCACTTTCTGACCGGGCCCTCTGGTGCGGGCAAAACCACGTTTCTGAAACTGTGTTATGGCGCGTTAAAGCCGACTTCGGGGCATGTGCGGCTCTTTGGCGAGGATCTGTCGGCGATGGGCCGCGATGCGGTGGCCCTGGCGCGGCGGCGGATCGGTGTGGTGCACCAGGATTGCCAGTTTCTGGATCATCTGTCGGTTGCCGAAAACGTCGCCCTGCCGCTGACAGCGGCGGGCCAATCGGCGGCCGAACAAGCCGACAACCTGCGCGAACTGATGACCTGGGTCGGGCTGACGGACCGCTCAGGGGCTTTGCCACCGGAACTCTCGGGCGGCGAACGTCAGCGCGCGGCCTTGGCCCGTGCGGTGATCATGTCGCCCGACGTACTGCTTGCCGATGAGCCCACCGGCAATGTTGATTGGGAGATGTCGCAACGCCTGTTGCGGCTGCTGATCGAGCTCAACAAGATGGGCAAGACGATCATGATCGCCACCCATGACCTGACGCTGATCCGTGCAGCCAAGGCGCAGGTGCAGGCGCGGGTGCTGCGGATCGCCGGGCGGCAATTGCAGACAGCGGGGGCGGATCTGTGAGGCTGCCGGACGTCACCAACCTGCGCGGCATGCTGGCCGGTGACGGCGCCGCCGACCGGGTGGTGCCGCCAGCCGGTTTCACCGTGCGGCTGGTGCTCTTCACCGCCGCCGCGATGGCATTCCTGACCATCTTTGCTTTGGCCTTGTCACTGGCGGCCGGGCGTTTGGCGGACCGCTGGGGCGATGAGTTGGCGCGCGCCTCAACCGTGCGCATCTCGGCCCCGGCGGACCAGATGCAGGCCCAGACCGCCGCTGCCTTGCGGGTTTTGCAGCAGACGCCGGGCGTGGGCGCGGTCCGCGCGTTGAGCGAGGAGGAACAGCGCGCATTGCTCGAGCCGTGGTTCGGACCGGACCTGCCGCTCGATACCCTGCCGGTGCCGCAACTGATCGAGATCATCGAGACGCCCGAGGGCTATGACAGCGATGGTTTACGGCTGCGCCTACAGGCCGAGGTACCGGGCGCGGTGCTCGATGAACACACCCGCTGGCGGAAACCGCTGGTCACGGCGGCAGACCGCCTGCGCCTGTTGGGCTGGGCGGCGATCCTGCTGATCGGTGCGGCCACCGGGGCCATGGTGACCCTGGCTGCCAACGCGGCCCTGGCAGCGAATGCGCAGGTGATCGCGGTGTTGCGCCTGGTGGGAGCCACCGACGGCTATATCGCCACCGCCTTTGTCCGGCGCTTTACCCTGCGCACCCTGACCGGGGCAGCGATCGGCACGGTGTTGGGTCTGTTGGCGCTCTGGCTCATGCCGGCCTCGGGGGAAACCGCGGGATTCCTGACGGGGTTGCAGTTTCAGGGCTGGCACTGGCTCTGGCCGTTCTTGGTGCCCCCGCTGGCCGCCATCGTGGCCTTTCTGGCGACCGGAGCCGCCGCGCGCCGGGTTTTGGGAGGGTTGACCTGATGGGCTATGCCATACAGTGGATCCGGTCGTTTCTGTTCATTGTGCAGATGTATCTCGCCATCGGCATCGCCGGGGTCGTCTTTCTCCCTTGGGCGTTGGTGTCGAGGCACGGGGCGCGCATGGCCTGTCTGTTGGTCTGCCGCTGGGTGCGCTGGACGCTGTCCTGGATGGTGGGTTTGAAAACCGAGATCCGTGGCACCCCGCCGACCGGTGAGGCCTTGATTGCGTCCAAGCATCAAAGCTTTCTCGACGTCTTCCTGATCTTCAGCGCGCTGCCCGCGGGCAAGTTCATTATGAAGCGCGAGCTGATGCTGGCGCCAATCGTTGGCCAATATGGATTGCGCATCGGCTGCGTCCCGGTGAACCGGGGCAAGCGGGGGGCAGCGATCAAGAAGATGCTCGCCGACGTGGCCAAAGGGGCGGTCGAACCCGGTCAGCTGATCATCTACGCCCAAGGCACACGCATCGCGCCGGGGGTCAAGGCGCCCTACAAGGTGGGGACTGCGGCGCTTTACGAGCAGATGGGGCAGGAGTGTTATCCGGTGGCCACCAATGTCGGTGTGTTCTGGCCCAAACGGGGCATCTACCGCAAACCGGGACTGGCGGTGGTTGAGTTCCTGCCGGTGATCAAGCCCGGCATGGACAAGGAAGCGTTCCTGGCCAAGCTCGAACACGAGATTGAGACCGCTTCGGACCGGTTGCTCGAGGAGGCAGGATTTCATGCGCAAGATTGAAACGGTTGAGGCGCTCGAGGCGCTCTATGGTGATCCGGTGCCCGCCTCGCTCAGCAAGGTGGCGCGGCGATTGACGCCGAAGTACCGCGAATGGATCGAAGGCGCGCGGTTCTGCATTCTCAGCACGGTGGGGCGCGGCGGCGTGCATGGCAGCCCGCGCGGTGATGACGGCCCGGTGGTGCGGGTGGCCGATGCGCAAACGCTAATGATGCCGGACTGGCAGGGCAATAATCGGCTCGATTGCCTGCGGGATATTGTCGAAGATGGCCGGGTTGCGCTATTGTTCATGGTGCCGGGCAGCAAGACCACCGTCCGCGTGAACGGGCGTGCCTTTCTGACCGATGATGCAACGTTGTGCGCGGGGTTCGAGCGCAAGAAGATGCATCCAACAACCGTGATCGTGATCGAAATCGACGAGATTTACACGCAATGCGCCAAAGCGCTGATGCGGTCAGGGCTTTGGGACCGAAACGATGCGGCCAAGGTGCCAACCGTCGGCCAGATCCTGTCCGAGATGACCGATGGCGAGATCGGCGGCGGCGATTACGACGCGAAATACGAAGAAAGGGCGCTCCCACGGCTGTGGTAAGCGCCAAATTTCTTAGTAAGAAATTTGCCAAGAATTTTCGCAAAATTCTTGCGCCCTATGGCGGCGGGCTCGCTTCGATAGGCCCGGTCGCGCGTTACATCATCTGCCCAATCACGCGTGAATGGCGCCGTCGCCGCAGGCCAGGGCGGCTTCGCGTACCGCTTCGGAATAGGTCGGGTGGGCGTGGCAGGTCAGTGCCAGGTCCTCGGCGCTCGCGCCAAATTCCATTGCGACGCAAATCTCGTGGATCAGGTCCCCGGCCATCGGTCCGATGACATGCGCGCCAAGGATCCGGTCGGTCTCTTTGTCGGCGAGGATCTTGACGAAACCGTCGGCGGCGAAATTGGCCTTTGCCCGTCCATTGCCCATAAAACTGAACTTACCAACCTTGTAGGCGCGGCCCTGCTCTTTCAGCTCGTCTTCGGTCAGACCTACGGCAGCGACCTCGGGATGGGTGTAGATCACCGACGGGATCACGCCGTAATTCACGTGGCCATGTTTCCCGGCGATTACCTCAGCGCAGGCCATGCCTTCGTCTTCGGCCTTGTGTGCCAGCATCGGGCCGTCGATGGCGTCGCCGATCGCATAGATGCCGGGCACGTTGGTGTGCCACTGGTCATCGGTCTTGATTTGCCCGCGCTCCGACATCGCAACACCCAAAGCCTCAAGGCCAAGCCCATCAGTATAGGGTTTGCGCCCCGTTGAGACCAGCACGACATCCGCATCGATCACATGCTCGCTCTCATCTTTGCGCAGCTTGTAGGTGACCTTGGCCTTGGTCTTTGTCGCATCGACTTTTTGCACGGCAGCGCCGAGGGTGAAGCTCAATCCTTGCTTGCCCAGGATACGCTGGAAGGTCTTGCGCACTTCTGCATCCATGCCGGGCGTGACCGTGTCGAGGAATTCGATCACCTGCACCTCGGTGCCGAGCCGGCTATAGACCGAGCCAAGCTCCAGCCCGATCACCCCCGCGCCGATTACCACCATCTTTTTCGGGATCTTGCCCAGCTCCAGCGCGCCGGTGGAGGTCACGACAACCTTTTCATCGATCTCGACACCCGGCAGGGTCGTGGGTTCAGAGCCTGACGCCACGATGATGTTCTTGGCCTCGTGCACCTCGTCCCCGACCTTGACCTTTCCCGCCGCAGGGATCGATCCCCAGCCCTTGAGCCAATCGATCTTGTTCTTCTTGAACAGGAACTCGATGCCCTTGGTGTTCTGGCCGATCACGTCGTCCTTGTAGGCGAGCATTTGCTTCCAGTCGACTGAAGGGGTTTTGCCCTTGAGACCCATCTTGGCAAAGTTGTGTTCGGCCTCATGTAGCTGGTGGGAGGCGTGCAACAGTGCCTTCGACGGGATGCAGCCGATGTTCAGGCAGGTACCGCCCAGGGTGGAACGCCCCTCGACACAAGCAGTTTTGAGACCCAGTTGGGCGCAGCGGATGGCGGCGACATAGCCGCCGGGGCCAGAGCCGATCACGATGACGTCGTATTGTGCCATAGGTTTGGTCCTTTTGGTCTGGCGGGGGAAGGGGGCGCTGCCCCCTGGTCGCCTCTGACGACCCACCCCCGGAGTTTATTTGGCAAGATGAAGGGTCATATGAGCGCTGAGATGAGCATAAGGACGGTTGCGGCAAAGCCGGCAAACCAGATGAGCGAGCGCCAGGGGCTGAGGCCGAAGAGATAGGCGGGCACATAGAGCACGCGGGCGATCAGGTAGGTGGCGGCGCAGGCGGCAGTCAGTTCATTGGCCTGATCGGCATAGGTGATGACCTGCACGGCGATGGCAAAGAGGATGAGCCCCTCGAAATGGTTGTTCATCGCACGCTGCGCGCGGCCTGCATAGCTGTGCAGTTGGATGGGGTCGTCGCGCGGGCCCAGGGCGGTTGGCGTGCCGACCTGCAGATTGGCCAGTACGGAGTAGAGGCAGAACTGGGCGATCTGCAATAGAGCGGCGAGCGTGAGGGCGGTGAGCTCAGGCGTCATGAGCCCACCCCGTCCCGGGCTTGACCCGGGACCTCACGTTTGTTCCGCGCAAGGAGGCCCCGGATCAAGTCCGGGGCGGGTGTTTTGGGGGTGGCAAATGCGGTGAATGCAGGTGTCATGTCAGGGTGCCACTTGCTTCATGCTCTTCGAGGCGCTGCAAGAGCATCTGGTTGGTCAGGGCGAGCCCGGCGCCGATGACAAATTCGACAAGACCGAACCACAGGTTGCGCGAGACAAAGGTTGTGTCCCCCAATGGCGCAAAGATCGCGAAGATGAGGCCAACAAGCGCATGGATCATGATGGCGACAAAGACGATACGGGTCAGCCGCACCAGTCGCAGGCTGCTGGACTTGCGATCGGCGATGCGTTGACCGGCCATCATGAACAGCACGATCAGGGGCAGGGCGAGGATGACGAAGGTCAACCCGGTCGCCAGCCGCTGATCGGCGTTTGCATAGAGGATCAGCGCCGCCGTTCCGAGGATCGTGAGTGCCGAGAGCGTCCGGTAGAACCGCGGACCCCAAGTGAAGGCAGCGTGTTCGGCGGTCATGTGTGCCTCCCGCCCCGGGCTTGACCCGGGACCTCTTGGTTCGCGTGATTGCCGAGGCCCCGGATCAAGTCCGGGGCGTGGGTGGTTTGGCCGGCGAAGGTAAGGGCGGTGAGTTCGCGGATCATTCGTCTGAACTGTGTGCGATGAATTTACGCTCGTCAGCCGCACCTTCTATTTTGCCGCTTTCGACCAACGGGAGCAATGCGCTTTGTGCGTCACTCATCTCAGCCCAAAGTCGCTTTGTTTCCAAATCTGAAAAGCCATTCTCTCGGCAAACTCGAAAAAACTCAGACATATTTTTAATCCGGGCTTTGACCACCTTCGCTTCGGCCAACGAGGCCTCTGCCTTTGCCACTCGACTCGCAGAACCTCGATTCCGCCAATCTGTAATTATGAGCCGGAGTTGCTCTAGAATCTTGCCTGCTCCGGTAAGATCTTGGATGCCCGGTGACGCGTATGCCATTCTTTTTACCATCAATGGAGGAAATGCCTCCATCAACATGCCGGATATTCTTTCCGCCTCTTGATTGGGATCAGTGCTCGAGAGATCGAAGTGCTCTTCTCTCAGGAGAATTTCCTGCAAAAATTCTCGCCGATAAATCTCTCGATAGACATCGTAGATCCGATCAATTGAATGGAGCGCCACGACGAAGTCATTCGCGCTCCATTCTCCATTAATAAACACACGGAGCACTTTACAAATCCATCAGCAACCGCCGCGGATCTTCCAGCGCCTCTTTCACGCGGACGAGGAAGGTGACGGCGCCTTTGCCGTCGACGATGCGGTGGTCGTAGCTGAGCGCGAGGTACATCATTGGGCGGATCTTGATTTCGCCGTTGATCACCATGGGGCGGTCTTGGATCTTGTGCATGCCGAGGATACCCGATTGCGGCGGGTTGAGGATCGGTGAGGACATCAGCGAGCCGTAGACCCCACCGTTGGAGATCGTGAAGGTGCCGCCCTGCATTTCCGCCATGGAGAGCTTGCCGTCGCGGGCGCGTTTGCCCTTTTCGGCGATGGCCTTTTCGATGGCGGCAAAGCTCAGCTGGTCGGCATCACGGATCACCGGCACGACGAGGCCCTGCGGCGTGCCCGCAGCGACACCCATATGCACGAAGTTCTTGTAGACGATGTCGGTGCCGTCGATTTCGGCATTGACCTCGGGCACCTCTTTCAGCGCGTGGCAGCAGGCCTTGGTGAAGAACGACATAAAGCCCAGGCGCACGCCGTGTTTCTTTTCGAACTGGTCTTTGTACTGGCTGCGCAGGGCCATGACCTCGGTCATGTCGACCTCGTTGTACGTGGTCAGGATCGCGGCGGTGTTCTGTGCGTCCTTGAGGCGCTTGGCGATGGTCTGGCGCAGGCGGGTCATCTTGACCCGTTCCTCACGGGCCGCATCTTCAGCCGAGACCGGGGCGCGCGGGGTGGGGGCGGTCTGAGCGGCGGGCGCAGGGGCGGCCGCTGCGGCGGCGACGGCTTTGGCGACGTCTTCTTTCATCACGCGGCCATCGCGGCCCGAACCTTGCACCTGATCCCGGCTGACGCCGGCCTCGGCCATGGCCTTTTTCGCGGCGGGGGCGTCTTCGACATCCTTGCCTGTTGCGGCGGCGCGCCCGGCTTCGGGAGCCGGCGCCGGGGCGGCGGCGGGGGCGGCAGCGACCGCGACCGCGCCGCCGCTGGAGAGCACAGCCAGCTTGCCGTCGGCCTGTACGGTGTCGCCTTCGTTGGCGAGGATTTCGGTCAGGGTGCCGGCGGCGGGCGCGGGGACCTCGACCGACACCTTGTCGGTTTCCAGCTCGCAGAGCATTTCGTCTTGCGCAACGCTGTCGCCGACCTTTTTGAACCAGGTGCTCACGGTCGCCTCGGTCACCGACTCGCCCAGCGTGGGCACCATCACGTCGACCGCAGCGCCGGCATCGGCGGCGGGCGCAGCGGCGGGGGCGGGTTCGGCGGCTTTTTCAGCCTTTGGCGCGGGGGCAGCGGCGCCTGCGCCTTCGGCGATGTTGGCCAAGAGGGCGTCGACCCCGACGGTGTCGCCCTCACCGGCGACGATATCGGCCAAGGTGCCCGAGGCAGGCGACGGGACCTCGACGGTGACCTTGTCGGTTTCCAGCTCGCAGAGCATCTCGTCCACCGCTACGGATTCGCCGGGCTTTTTGAACCACGTGGCGACTGTCGCTTCGGTCACCGATTCCCCCAGCGTGGGGACGCGTACTTCGGTTGTCATCGTCTTAGTTCCCTTTTCAGTTCACCCTATCGCAGTGCGGGGCGTTCAGATCGTCAGCGCCTCGTCCACGAGGGCGGCTTGTTGTGCTTTGTGTTGGCTGGCGAGGCCCGTCGCGGGCGAGGCCGATGTAGCGCGGCCAACGTAACGCGGGCGGTTGTGTTTGGCGTCGATGCGACCCAGGACCCATTCGATATTCGGCTCGATAAAGGTCCAGGCGCCCTGGTTCTTCGGCTCTTCCTGGCACCAGATCATCTCGGCCCCTTTGAAACGCTCCAGCTCTTTGACCAGGCTGAGCGCCGGGAACGGGTAGAACTGTTCGATCCGCAGCAGGTAGACATCGTCGAGCCCGCGGGCATCACGTTCCTCGAGCAGATCGAAATAGACCTTGCCGGAACACATCACCACGCGCTTGATCTTGTTGTCGGGTTTCAGCTGGGTGTCGGAATGGCCCTTTTGGGCGTCATCCCAGAGCACGCGGTGAAAGCTTGATCCGTCGGTGAAGTCGGCGGCGTTCGACACGCAGAGCTTGTGCCGCAAGAGTGACTTCGGCGTCATCAGGATCAGCGGCTTGCGGAAGTCGCGGTGGATCTGACGGCGCAGGATGTGGAAGTAGTTCGCCGGCGTCGAGCAGTTTGCGACGATCCAGTTGTCCTGACCACAAAGCTGCAGGAAGCGTTCCAGACGGGCCGAGCTGTGTTCCGGCCCCTGGCCTTCGAAGCCATGCGGCAGCAGGCAGACGAGGCCCGACATCCGCAGCCATTTCGATTCACCCGAACTGACGAACTGGTCGAACATGATCTGCGCGCCGTTGGCAAAGTCGCCAAACTGCGCCTCCCACAGGGTCAGCGCGTTAGGTTCGGCCAGCGAATAGCCGTATTCAAAGCCCAGCACCGCGTATTCCGACAGGGCGGAATCGATCACCTCGTAGCGGGCCTGCCCTTCACGGATGTGGTTCACCGGGTAGTAGCGTTCTTCGGTTTCCTGATCGATCAGGGCCGAGTGGCGTTGGCTGAACGTGCCGCGGGTGCTGTCTTGGCCAGCCAGGCGCACCGGGTAGCCTTCGGTCATCAGCGAGCCAAAGGCCAGTGCTTCCCCGGTGGCCCAGTCAAACCCGGCACCATCGGCAAACATCTTGCCGCGGGTGTCGAGCAGGCGGGCCACCGTCTTATGCGCCGGAAAGCCCTCGGGCGCGCGGGTGATGGCGCCGCCGATCTGCTGCAACGTCTCTTCGCTGATCGCGGTTTTGCCGCGCTGATAGTCGCCTTCCTTCAGCTTATCGAGATGTGACCAGCGGCCATCCAGCCAGTCGGCCTTGTTGGGTTTGAAGGTCTTGCCGGCCTCGAATTCCTCGTTCAGGTTGACCTGGAATTCGGCCTTCATATCCTCGATCTCGCCCTCGGGGATCAGCCCGTCCTTGACCAGCCGTTCGGTATAAAGCGAGAGCGTGGTTTTGTGGCCCTTGATCCGCTTGTACATGATCGGGTTGGTGAACATGGGCTCATCGCCCTCGTTATGGCCAAACCGGCGATAGCAGAAGATGTCGATCACCACGTCCTTGCCGAACTTCTGGCGGAACTCGGTGGCGACCTTTGCGGCGTGCACAACGGCCTCTGGGTCGTCGCCATTGACGTGGAAAATCGGCGCCTCGACCACCAGCGCGTTGTCGGTGGGATAGGGCGAGGAGCGGCTGAAATGCGGTGCCGTGGTGAAACCGATCTGGTTGTTCACCACGATATGCATGGTGCCGCCGGTTTTATGACCGCGCAGACCGGAGAGGGCAAAACACTCGGCCACCACACCCTGGCCCGCAAAGGCCGCGTCGCCGTGCAGCAGCACCGGCATGACGGCGGTGCGCTCGGCATCGTTCAGCTGGTCCTGCTTGGCGCGCACCTTGCCCAGCACGACCGGGTTCACCGCCTCGAGGTGGGAGGGGTTGGCGGTGAGGCTCAGGTGCACCGGGTGGCCGTCAAATTCGCGGTCGGACGAGGCGCCGAGGTGGTATTTCACATCGCCCGAGCCATCCACATCCTCAGGCTTGAAGCTGCCGCCCTGGAATTCGTTGAAGATCGCGCGATAGGGCTTGCCCATCACGTTGGCGAGCACACTCAGGCGACCCCGGTGGGGCATGCCGATGACGATCTCTTTCAGCCCCAGCGCGCCACCGCGCTTGATGATCTGCTCCATCGCCGGGATCAGGCTTTCGCCGCCATCGAGGCCAAAGCGCTTGGTGCCCATGTATTTGACGTGCAGGAATTTCTCGAACCCTTCGGCCTGCACCATCTTGTTCAGGATTGCCTTGCGGCCTTCGCGGGTGAACTTGACCTCTTTGCCAAAGCCCTCGATCCGCTCTTTCAGCCAGGCTGACTGTTCGGGATCGGAGATGTGCATGTATTGCAGCGCAAAGGTGCCGCAATAGGTGCGTTTGACGATCTCGACGATCTCGCGCATCGAGGCGATCTGCAGGCCCAGCACGTTGTCGATAAAGATCGGCCGGTCCATGTCGGCCTCGGTAAAGCCGTAGGATTTCGGATCGAGCTCGGGATGCGGCGTTGCCTCGCGCATGCCCAGCGGGTCCAGCTCGGCGGCGAGGTGCCCCCGGATCCGGTAGGCCCGGATCAGCATCAGCGCGCGGATACTGTCAAGCACGGCGCGCTGCACCTGATCATCGGTCAGCGCGATGCCTTTCTCAGCCGCCTTTTCCTGGATCTTGGCGCCGGCGGCCTTGGCCTCGGCCGGCGCTGCGGGCATTGGCCATTCGCCGGTCAGCGCTGCGGTCAGATCATCTGACGGCGCCGGGGGCCAGTCGGCGCGCGCCCAACTGGGGCCCTGCGCGTCTTTCTTGACGCTGACCTCGTCATCGCCCATCTGCCGAAAAAACGCCTGCCACGCCTGATCCACCGCGTTGGGATCGTTGGCATAGCGGGCATACATCTGTTCGAGATATTCCGCATTGTGCCCCTGCATAAAGCTCGAGGCATGGAAGACGTCGTTGGGGCTCTGTTCGGTCATGTCGTTACCTCCCCCGGGTTGGGACCGTATTTGTTGCTGCCGTCTTGGGATGGCCCGGCAAGCCAGAATGCGAAAATCGTGACGACCACCAGCATGACAATGCTAGCGGCCATGAAATAGCGGCTGTCGTCCAGTGGGTCCTGTCGCACCGCCAAGGCCGAGGCGGCCGAGGCGATCCAGATCAGTGCCCAGGCCGGGACGACAAGGCTGGGCAGCGCCAGCCACCAGCCCGAGCGCCCGACATCGTGCAACCGGCGCGTCGCGCACGCGAGGCCGGGCACGAATGAGACGACGACAAAGATCAGCGCCACCATGGGCGCGACCAGGAAGGCAACGATTGTGCCGACAAACAGGAAGACGGCAAAGACCCAATAGTCGCGGCGCGGCGTCCGCCCGGAAAACCGGGCGAAATCGCGATAACCTGCGAAAATTGGGTCTGCCGCTGACATCCTAGCCAATCGCCTCCAACACCGCCTCACCCAGCGTCGCGGGGCTGTCTGCCACCACGATGTCGGCGGCTTTCATCGCTTCGATCTTGTCTTCGGCACCGCCCTTGCCACCGGCGACGATGGCGCCAGCGTGGCCCATGCGGCGGCCCGGAGGGGCGGTGCGGCCGGCGATAAAGCCGGCTGTCGGCTTCCAGCGGCCCTTCTTTTTCTCGTCAGCCAGGAACTGGGCGGCTTCTTCTTCGGCGGAGCCGCCGATCTCACCGATCATGATGATCGCCTCGGTTTCGTCATCGGCCAGGAACCATTCCAGCACGTCGATATGCTCAGTCCCCTTGATCGGGTCGCCACCGATGCCGACGCAGGTCGACTGGCCGAGGCCCACATCGGTGGTTTGCTTGACCGCCTCATAAGTCAGCGTGCCCGAGCGTGAGACAACACCCACCTTGCCACGCTTGTGGATATGGCCCGGCATGATGCCGATCTTGCAGGCATCCGGCGTGATGACACCAGGGCAGTTCGGGCCAATGAGCTTGGAGCTGGACGTTTCCAGCGCGCGCTTGACCTTCATCATATCCAGCACCGGAATGCCCTCGGTGATGCAGACGATCAGCTCCATCTCGGCATCAATCGCCTCGAGGATCGAATCCGCTGCAAAGGGCGGCGGCACGTAGATCACGCTGGCATTGGCGTCGGTCACGTCCTTCGCCTCGTGCACCGAGTTGAAGACCGGCAGGTCAAGATGCGTCATCCCGCCTTTGCCCGGGGTCACCCCACCAACCATCTTTGTGCCATAGGCGATGGCCTGTTCGGAGTGAAAGGTGCCCTGGCTTCCGGTAAAACCCTGACAGATGACTTTGGTGTTTTCGTCGATAAGTACGGCCATCTGCTCAGCCCTTCACTGCTTTGACAATTTTCTGCGCGCCGTCCTTGAGGTCGTCGGCGGCGATGACGTCGAGGCTGGAGGTGTTGATGATCTCCTTGCCCTTCTCGACATTGGTGCCTTCGAGGCGCACCACCAGCGGGACCTGCAGGCCGACCTCTTTCACCGCGGCGACCACACCTTCGGCGATCACATCGCAGCGCATGATGCCGCCGAAGATGTTCACGAGGATGCCTTTGACGTTCGGGTCCGAGGTGATGATCTTGAACGCCTCGGTGACCTTTTCCTTGGTTGCACCCCCGCCCACGTCGAGGAAGTTGGCAGGCTCGGCGCCGTAGAGCTTGATGATGTCCATCGTCGCCATGGCCAGGCCCGCGCCGTTCACCATGCAGCCGATCTCACCGTCGAGCGCGATGTAGTTCAGGTCATGCT
>JASJCC010000217.1 GCA_030066175.1 Paracoccaceae bacterium
TCCCAATGCCGACTTCCTGATGAACAGCTATCACGCGCCCAACCACTGCCCCGCCGGCCTGCAGCCGGTGATGGCGGGCGGCATCATTTGCTGCGGCACACCGAATGCGGGCCGGCGGGGCAGTGGTTGGGCGCGTGATAGCTGTTCATCAGGAAGTCGGCATTGGGATTGTGCGTGCCGTCCCCCATATACATGTCGCCCCAGGCAAAGGCCGATGTTGCAGAAAGCGCGAGCGTGGCAGCCGCGGCGAGCGTTGTTGTGATGCGCATGGTGTCCCTCATGTCTTAAACAAAAAATGCAGTGTTTTTCACAGGCTACCAGCCTGAGAAGACAAGTCAAAAGGATTCTGACGCCGCCCCGCGCCGTCTAACCGCCGCTCAGAACTGTAACAAAGCCGCTGCCCATGCCCCAAACCCACCCCGCAAACCGGCGCAAATGTTTCAGGTTTAGCGCGCATTTCACACGGGCGTTCACGACGGCTTCAACGCCTCTTTCGCCGCACAACGCCCGGGCGCATGTTTTTCCCATCACCAAACGCGACCCACCGGAGACCCTCTCATGACCCACCTCACCCGCCGCGCCGCCCTAGGCCTCGCCCTTGCCACCCCCGCCCTACTCTTGATCCCGCGCCCCGCTTTGGCGCGGGAACCGCTGACCTATTCCGAAGGCGGCATCGCCATCGACGGCTCGGACGCCGTGGCCTATTTCGACAACAATGGCCCCGTGGCCGGCAGCGCCGATCACAGCGTCGACTGGAACGAGGCCACCTGGCACTTTGCCTCGGCCGAAAACGCCGACACCTTCCGCGCCAACCCCGAAGCTTATGCCCCGGTCTTTGGCGGCTACTGCGCCTTTGCCGCCTCGCGCGGATACCTGGCCCCCACCACCCCCGAAGCCTGGACGCTGTACGAAGGCAAGCTCTACCTCAACGCCAACCTGCGCGCGCGCGAATTGTGGCTGCAGGACGTGCCCGGCAACATCGCTAAGGGTGAGGCAAACTGGCCAGGGATTCTGGGCTAAACCGTCGCTGCGACGTCTCGTCATCGAAAAACCGCATTTTTGGTGTTAACCTGTTTCCGGTGGCACGTGCTCGAGCAGGGCCTGCCACCGGAAACAGACCGCATCGCGCGGCACCTTAACCCGGCAGTAGGGAGGCTGCCCAACCCTTGGGGCCAACGGCCAAAGGAGCCTCCCAATGACACACATCGTCGGACTTCTGACCCTCTATTACCTCTGTGACCAGGCGGCTGCGATCCGCGGATTGACCGCAGAGGAAGTCACCAACTGCATGGCAAACTACGAAAAGCTCAAGCTGGAATTCATCGACGAAAACCCTGCCCCGCTTGGCTCGCGCGAACGTGCAGCGCAAATCCGGCTGGGCTATGCCGGCTTCAAGGCGTGGGAACGCGCCAATGAAGACTGGGTGCGCGACATGCGCGCCAAGGCCCGGGTCGAGCTCGACCTCGGCTAACCCGCCCGCGGCAAAAACGGGAAACGCCCCGACCCGCGAACGGGCCGAGGCGCGGTACTGGTTACGCTCACGTTACGAACGACCGCCGGCGCCCGTGGGTGTCTTCGGAACAAACGCCAAAAGCACACGCAGCTCTTGTGGGGACAGTGGAAACAAGCTTTGCCCCCGGCTGGTCATTGTGATCTCGTGGCGCGGCATCTGTTCCCCCAGGCTCAGCACCGACAGAGATACTGCCGCCAAAGTCAGAAATTCAGGGGAGAAAGCGCGCCCCGTTCCCCGCGCGCCAACGACGTCAGTCGTTCATCAACCGCTCGGCCTTTTTGCGCACCAGCACGGTGCGCAGATCATGCATCGCCAGCAGCAACTCATCTGTCACTTCATCGAGCTGCGCCGCCGTCGCCCGCGATTGCGCCCATTGCGCGGTTGTGTTCAGGTAATCGACCGCGCGGTGAATATCGTCGATATCGCGCATCGCGAGCAGCGTGCTGCGTTCGGTCATCCAGCGCTTGATCTCGGCGATGTCCGCCTCTGACAGCTGCCGGTCGCCATGCGGCTTGATCTCACCCTTGTTGAGGTTCACCACCGCGATCTGGTCCATCTCGATCCGCCGCTGCCGGTTTTCGGTATCGACGCGGAAGACCAGGGCGCCATTATCGCGGACACGATAGAAATAGTCTGGCAGATCGGACAAGGCGCACCCCTTTTGCTTGGCGGGTTACGCGCCTGTTTAACGGCATCCACGCAAGGCTGGAAAGGAAAAACCCGCGCCGGCTTTCCCCCTGTCCAAGGACCAAGGTAATGCTGCCACACAGTTTTTGCGGCAGAAAACCGCGCCCGAGGTCAGGTCAGCCCGTCAAAAAACCGCGCGATCCGGGCGCAGGCCTCGGTCAACGCCTCATCCGAGGTGGCATAGCTGATCCGAAAAGCCGGCGACAATCCAAACGCCGCGCCAAAGACCACCGCCACCCCGGTTTCCTCCAGCAACGCGGTGCAGAAATCCTCATCCGTCTCGATCCGCTGCCCGCCGGCCGAGGTCTTGCCAATACAGCCCTCGATCGACGGATAGACGTAAAACGCCCCTTCCGGCACCGGGCAGGTGATCCCCTGACAGGCATTGAGCCCCGCCACCACCAGATCGCGCCGCCGCAGAAACGCCGCACCTCTTTCCGCCAGGAAATCCTGTGGCCCGTTCAACGCCTCAACCGCCGCCCATTGGCTGATCGAACAGGGATTGGTCGTGCTTTGCGACTGCATCTTGCGCATCGCGGTGATCAGAGGCTCAGGGCCCCCGGCATAGCCGATCCGCCAGCCGGTCATCGCATAGGCCTTGGACACACCGTTGACCGTCAGGCAGCGGTCATAAAGTCCCGGCTCTACCTCGGCGGGTGTGCAAAAGGTGAACCCGTCATAGGTCAGATGCTCGTACATATCATCGCTCATCACCCAGACATGGCGATGCGCCATCAGCACGTCGGTCAGGCCCTTCAACGCCTCCCAGGCATAGCCCGCCCCGGTCGGATTCGACGGCGAGTTGAACAAAAACCACTTGGTCTTCGGCGTGATCGCCGCCTGCAATTGCTCTGGCGTGATCTTGTAGCCCGCCGCGGCACTCGTCTCGACAATCACCGGCGTCCCACCCGCCAGCCGCACGATATCGGGGTAACTCACCCAATACGGCGCCGGAATGATCACCTCGTCCCCGGGGTTCAGCGTGGCCATCAGCGCGTTGAACAGCACCTGCTTGCCCCCGGTGCTGACGCTGATCTGGCTCGGCTGATAGGTCAAAGCGTTCTCGCGCGCGAACTTGGCGCAGATCGCCTCTTTCAACTCTGGGATGCCATCCGGGGCGGTATATTTCGTTTTCCCCGCATGGATTGCCGCAATCGCGGCGGCTTTGATGTTGTCGGGTGTGTCAAAGTCCGGTTCACCGGCTCCCAGGCTGATGATGTCGCGCCCGGCCGCCTGCAATTCACGTGCAAGTTGCGTGACGGCAACGGTGGGCGATGGCTGAACACGCGCCAGCGACTGCGACAGAAAGGTCATGGTCCGGTCCTTGGTTTGAAACACGCCGCCGCCTGTCTTAGGGTGCCGCCTTAGGCACATCAAGCGGCCCGTCAGAGAAAGAGATGCCGATGGACGACATCATGGATTGGTATGGCCCCGAGGCCGCAACCTTTGGCGATCGTCTGGCCGCCGCGCGCGAGGCCGCCAACCTCAGCCAAGAGGCGCTGGCCAAAAAGCTGGGGATCAAGCGGACCACCCTGCAGCGCTGGGAAGAGGATCTTGCCGAACCCCGCGCCAACCGCCTGTCGATGATCGCCGGGCTCTTGAATGTGTCGATGGTCTGGCTGATCACCGGCGAGGGCGAGGGCCTGTCGGCGCCGGATGACGATCCGATCTCACCCGACATCAACTCGGTGCTGGTGGAAATCCGCTCGATGCGCGGCGAGATGAAGACCGCCGCGGAAAAACTGGGCCGGCTCGAGAAAAAGCTGCGTTCGCTGCTACGCGAAACCGTCTGACATGACCGAGCCGCGCGATATCCGTCTGAAACGCCTGCAAATGCGCTCGATGCGCCGCGGGATCAAGGAAATGGACCTGATCCTGATGCGTTATGCCGACGCCCGACTGGCGCAGATGACGGACGCGCAGCTCGACACCTACGAGGCGCTCTTGGATGAAAACGACCAGGATCTCTATCAATGGGTGTCGGG
The DNA here is from genome assembly GCA_030066175.1 of Paracoccaceae bacterium. Taxonomy (GTDB): domain Bacteria; phylum Pseudomonadota; class Alphaproteobacteria; order Rhodobacterales; family Rhodobacteraceae; genus JASJCC01. Next base: position 4,186 of record JASJCC010000217.1, read on the forward strand.
CCAAACGCCCGGCCCCGCCGCGTTGCAAAGCCTGATCAGCGACATCCAATCGGTGGCAACGCGCGCCTGATCAACCAAGTGTTTCGGATTTTCGGCGTCTTCGACAGCATTTAACCGATTTTTGGTCTTTTTCCACAATTGTCCCCCCTGAGACATACAGGCGGAGACAGGTATGAGCATTCATTCCCCTATGCAGGGTGGCCCGGATCAGGGCTATATCGCTGGCTATCTTGAGGCGCTGGCGCTGGTCGAACGGTTGCACCGGCTGCTGCTCGACGTGATCAAGGATGAGTTTGAACGCGTCGGCGTGATCGAGATTAACGCGGTGCAGGCGCTCTTGTTGTTCAACATCGGCGATAATGAGGTGACGGCCGGCGAACTCAAAACCCGCGGTTACTACCAGGGCAGCAATGTCAGCTACAACCTCAAGAAACTGGTGGAAATGGGCTATATGCACCACCAGCGCTGTGAGATTGACCGCCGTTCGGTCCGCGTGCGCCTGACCGCCAAGGGGCGGGAAATCCGCGACGTGGTGGCCGAGCTCTTCAAGCGCCACGCCGACGGATTGCAGAACAAAGGTGTGCTCGGCATGGACGGGCTGGACGACATCACCTCGTCGCTGCGCCGCGTCGAACGCTACTGGTCGGACCAGATCCGCTATATCTACTAAGCTTTGCCGCGCGCCGCCTCGCAGGGCGGCGCCTTCAGCGCATCGACACGGCCAAAGTGGCCAATTCGCGTTTCAGCTTGCGCACCATCGCCTCTTCGAAGGCCTCGAACCCCAGGGCGGTTTCGACAAACGACTCGTCCCCTTCGATGACATAGGCGTTGTAATACGAACTCAGCTCACCAATGCCCGGGGTCGCCTTGTCGCCCCGCGCCGGCGTGCCGATCACCAAGCCGTTCACGGTCACATCGCCCACCGGCACCTCTTGCGGGCGCGGGCCGGTGTTGGATTTGCCATCCCCCGACAGATCCAGCGTGCGTTTCCAGCATCCAGACTGCCCCGCCAGCAGCCGCGCGCCATAAGCTTTGGCCGCGCCAATGGCCGTCGACGGCTCCAAGGGCGCCCTTTGCACGCGGCGCAGCCGGTCGGAAATGCCCGCCAGCACCTCGGCATCCGACACCGCAACCCAATCCAGAATCACCCGCTGATCCTGCGGCCCGCTCCATTCAAACACCGCCAGCCGCACCGGCGCCTGCGGCATGGTCAAGAGCACCGCGCGGACCTCGGGATGCTGCAACGCCGCCGCCACGCCATCCAGCTGCAACCGGTACTCGATCGCATCAACCGACCCCGACACATCCAGCCCCAACGCGAGCGCCTGGCGGCACGCCGCCTCGGCCATCCCGGCCCACAGCACCACAGTGAACAGCAGCGCCCTCATCCGGGTGCCTCCACCCCTGGCAAGGCTCCAACCATCATGTCATTGATCTCCCGAAACAATTTGCGCTCCATCGCCTCCCGAAACCCGGTATACCCGGTCGAGGTCTCGACAAACGCGCCGGGCCCAAAGCGCACCCTGTCGCGGTAATAAGCCGCGACCTCATCATCGGCGCCCAGCACCGCCAGCCCGTTCACCGTGACCCCCTCAAACGGGAAATGCCGGTAGGCCAAAGCCGGGCCAAAGCCGTCATTGCTGACCCCATCCCCCGACACATCGATCACCCGCCGCAAACAGTCCGGCCCCCGCGCCAGCAACGTCGCACCATAACCCAACGCGTATCCCATCGCCGTGGGAAACCGCGTATGACTGCGCCCTGCGGCCAAGACCCGCTCGGACGCCGCCAGAATATCCGCCTCGGATCGCAACGACACCCAATCCAGCACCATGGCACTCTGCCGCCGACCGCTCCACTCATAGACCGCCAGCGCCACAAACCCGTCGCCCTCCAGGATCACACGCTGCACCTCGGGCGCCAGCAGCGCCGCGGCCAGCCCCTCTTTCTGCAACTGGTATTCCGACGCATCGACCGAAGACGACACGTCCAACGCCAGCAACAACGCCAGCTGACAGTCCTGCGCCACCCCGGCGCCGGCGGCCCAGACCAGGCCCGCCGCCAGCGCCAGCGCCCTTACCAATGGCCCGTGTTTTCCATGCTGGCCCAAGGCTCGGCCGGCGCCAGCGCATCGCCGGCCTGCAAGAGCTCAACCGACACATTGTCGGGGGAACGCACAAACGCCATGCGCCCGTCGCGCGGCGGCCGGTTGATCGTCACACCGTTGTCCATCAGGTGCTGGCAGGTCGCGTAGATATCGTCGACGGCATAGGCCAGATGCCCGAAATGCCGCGAATCCGACGGCAGGCCCTCATCGCCATCCCAGTTATAGGTCAGCTCGACCGGGCAGTCCTCCTGCCCCGGCGGCGCCATGAAGACCAGCGTGAACCGCCCGCCCTCATTGTCCCAGCGGCGCGTCTCTTTCAGGCCCAACAAAGCGTAAAACGCCATCGACGCCTCAAGATCC
>JASJCC010000223.1 GCA_030066175.1 Paracoccaceae bacterium
TTTGTCGGCATGGTCGACCGCAAGGATTTCGACCCGATGCTGCGCGACCGCGCCGAAGCCGCGGGGGCCGAACGCTTTACCGGCACCTTTGTGCGCATCGACCGCGAGGGCAAAGACAAATGGGTGGTCTATCGCGACAAGGCCAGCGGCGAAGAGGTGCGGCTGCAGACCCGCCTGATCATCGGCGCCGATGGCGCGAAATCCCGCGTTGCCGCGCAGGAAATCGTCGGCGGTGACAAAACCCCACTGGTCTTCGCCTATCACGAGATCATCGCCGCGCCCGAGGCCAACGACCACTACGACCCGATGCGCTGTGACGTGATCTATGACGGCAGCATCAGCCCAGATTTCTACGGCTGGGTCTTTCCACACGGAAAATCCGCCAGCGTCGGCATGGGCACTTATGTGCCGTCGGTCGATCTGAAAGAGGCGACCGCCGCCTTGCGCGCCTCCTCAGGCCTCGCAGAGTGCGAAACCCTGCGCAAAGAAGGCGCGCCAATCCCGCTGAAACCGCTGCGTTTCTGGGACAACGCGCGCGACGTCGTGCTGGCGGGCGACGCCGCTGGCGTGGTCGCCCCCTCATCGGGCGAAGGCATCTACTACGCGATGATCGGTGGCCGTCATGCCGCCTCCGCCTGTGCCGCTACCTTGGCCTCGGGCCGGATCACCGACCTCGCGTTGGCGCGCAAACTCTTCATGCGGGAACACAAACAGGTCTTCCGCGTGCTCGGCGCCATGCAGGACGCCTATTACAAATCCGACAGCCGGCGCGAACGCTTTGTCTCGCTCTGCCATGACATCGACGTGCAGCGCTTGACCTTCGAGGCCTACATGAACAAGAAGCTGGTCAAGGCACGGCCGATGGCGCATCTCAAGATCGGCTTCAAGAACCTGCGCCATCTCGCCGGTCTTGTCTCGGAGACACATGTATGACCATCCATATCCCCGCTTGGGTCGACGGCACCCTGACACCGGTCGAAAAGCTTGAGGCGCATGTCAAAGGTCTGCGGCACAAGGCGGTGTCGGTCTTTGTCACCAGCTGGAATAGGGTGCTGATCCAGCGGCGGGCGATGGGCAAATACCATACGCCGGGTCTCTGGGCGAACACCTGCTGCACCCACCCCGAGTGGGAAGAATCGAGCTTAACCTGCGCCAATCGCCGCCTGGACGAAGAACTGGGGATCACCGGGCTGACCCCGGAATACCGCGACCGGGTGGAGTACCGCGCCGATGTGGGTGGCGGGCTGATCGAACACGAGGTGGTGGATATCTTCGTCGCCGAAGCGCCGACCGATCTGCCGATTGCGCCGAACCCGGACGAGGTGATGCAGGTCGAATGGGTGACCTATGATACCCTGCTCGGCCGGGTCAAAGCGCACCCGTCCGATTTCACCCCCTGGCTGCGGATCTATCTCGATACCTATGCCGAACGGATCTTTGACGCCAAGATGCTGGCGCAGGTCTGACCTCGCCCTCCAAACGCACTGACAGTACTCAAGCTGGGTCGGCCTGCCCTCCCGCTTCCTTCCCCCGGCAGCGGGGGAAGGCCAGGATGGGGGCTGGCAGCGACGTCTTGCGCGCCCGCAAGGGCGCGCGCCGCTGGATCAGCGCAGGTTGACGACTTTCTGTTCCACGCCCAGCGCTGCTTGCGCCTGATGCACGATATCGAGGCGGGTTAGACCCGCATCCGCGTACATATCATCCGGCCCGGCCTGTTCGATGAACCGATCCGGCAGCGTCAGCGTGCGGATCGCCAGGCCCTTGTCGAACGCCCCGCGCGCGGCCAGCGCGTGCAGCACCATAGCGCCAAAGCCACCCTGCGCGCCCTGCTCCACCGTCAGCAGCGCCTTGTGGTGCCGCGCCAGTTGCAGGACCAGTTCCATATCGAGCGGCTTGGCAAACCGGGCATCAGCAATGGTGACCGACACCCCCTGCTGTTCCAGCTGATCCGCCGCGGCCTCACATTCATCCAGATGCGCACCCAGCGACAGGATCGCCACGTCGCTACCTTCGCGCAGGACACGGCCTTTGCCGATCTCCAGCACCTCACCGCGTTCCGGCATCAGCACGCCGGTGCCATTGCCACGCGGATAACGGAAGGCGATGGGCCCCTCGTCATAGGCCACCGCCGTCGCCACCATGTGGCGCAACTCGGCCTCATCAGCCGCCGCCATAACGGCAAACCCCGGCAGGTTGCACAGATAGGCCAGGTCAAACGCCCCGGCATGGGTGGCCCCATCCGCCCCGACAAGACCGGCGCGGTCGATGGCAAAGCGCACCGGCAGACCCTGCAAGGCCACGTCATGAACCACCTGGTCATAGCCGCGCTGCAAGAAAGTGGAATAGACCGCGCAGAACGGCTTCAACCCGCTTGCCGCCATCCCGGCGGCAAAGGTCACCGCGTGCTGTTCGGCGATGCCGACGTCGAACACCCGGTTCGGAAAGCGTTCTGCCAACACGCTGACCCCGGTGCCCGAGGGCATCGCCGCGGTCACCGCCACGATATCGGGATCGCGCGCGGCCTCGTCGGTCAGCGTCTCGCCAAACACCTTGGTGTAGCTGGGCGCATTCGGCTTGGATTTCGATTGTTGGCCTGTCACAGGGTCGAATTTCGACACCCCATGCCCCTTGTCGGCGCTGGTCTCAGCCGGGGCAAAGCCCTTGCCTTTGACGGTGCAAACGTGGATCAGCACAGGTCCGGTGGCACGGGCACGGGCGGCGCGCAGCACCGGCAACAGCTGGTCCATATCGTGGCCGTTGATCGGACCGATATAGTCAAAGCCCAGTTCTTCGAACAACGTGCCCGAGCCCTGGATCGCCCCGGTCACCAACTGACGCGCCCGCTTGGCGCCGTCGCGCATCGGGGCAGGCAGCGCCGCCTCGAACCCTTCGGCCAGAGATTTCATCCGCGCCAGCGGTTCGTTGGCGTAAAGCCGCGACAGGTAAGACGACATCGCCCCAACCGGGGGTGCGATGCTCATCTCGTTGTCGTTCAGGATCACAAACAGCCGCCGGCCGTCGTGGCCTGCATTGTTCATCGCCTCGTACGCCATGCCGGCGCTGATCGACCCGTCGCCGATCACCGCAATCGCATCCCCTGTCGGCCGGCCCATATCGCGCCCCACGGCAAAGCCCAAGGCGGCGGAAATCGAGGTTGACGAATGCGCCGCGCCAAACGGGTCGTATTGCGACTCCGAGCGTTTGGTGAAGCCCGACAACCCATCCTTCTGCCGCAAGGTGCGGATGCGATCACGCCGTCCAGTGAGGATCTTGTGCGGGTAACACTGGTGGCCCACATCCCAGATCAGCTTGTCCATCGGGGTGTTGAAGACGGCGTGAATGGCCACGCTGAGTTCCACCACACCCAGAGAAGAGCCCAGATGCCCACCCGTCTCTGATACGGCCGAAATCACCTCGGATCGCAACTCATCGGCCACATGGGCCAGGGTGCGATCATCCATCTGACGCAGATCGGCCGGGCCGGCGACGCGGTCGAGATTTGGGGTATCGGGACGGGACATGGCAGTCTCCTCGTAGAAAAAAGTTGGCGTCACGATGCCGGGGGGTGCCCATATCGTGACGCCAGTTCCTGTAGCCAACAGGAAGGGAACCGGGGTGTTGAGGCCCCGATATCCAGCCCCCTCATGGGAAATGCCAGGGACCGGATCTGGCGTCGGCCGGGGCGGTTGCCCGCCCCGAACCGTTATTCGTAGACCGGTGCTTCGGTCGTCGCCAATTCGGGATAGTTCCCGATGACGTTCAGGCCTTGCAGCGGTTGCTGATAGCCCTTGTGGCAGGTCTTGCACGCCGCCTTGGGGGCGTCGGCATAGACCGGACCCAGACGCTCGGGCGGATAGACATCCTTGAGCGGCACAAGCCAGTCGTTGTTGAGCTCCTGCACCATGCTGATGCCCAGCATTTCGGTGGACCATTGCGGGGTCACCTGCTCGGGGTCATAGAAGGCCCGGCTGTTGTGGCAGAAGACGCAGTTCACCCCGAGCGAGTTCGAGATGTAGTTCATCAGGCTGAACGTCCGTTCGGTGTCCTGCCAAGTGGCCACACCCTCTTCGTACGGGTACTCGGCGACATGCGCTTCGAGGTCATGCACCCCGATCCGACCGTAATCCAGCAGGTAGGTTTCCAGCGCGTCCGACGGCAGCGAGGTGTATTGCGACTGCACCGTCACCCGGTTCTGCACTGCAGACCAGCCTTCGGCGGCACGAGCATGCACCGGCGCAATCTTGAACCAGATGTCGCTGGGCACGTGTTGGCCACGGTGGCAGGTGTAACAGGTCACACCGACCTCACCGTTGGCATTCACGTGGCCATCCCAGTTCTCGTTGATCGACTGGGTCATTTGGATCATGTTGCGGGCGACGACCTTGGTATAGAGGTCGTCATTGCCGTATTCTTCCAGATCGACTTCGCCGTGGCAGTAGGCACATCCTTCGTCCGGCGACACCCAATCGGTGATGGCCAGCATCACGCGGTTGAAGTTGTCCTCGGTCAGATCGCCCAGCACCTGGACGTTCTCATAGATGTCCTTGGCCAGCGCCTCGCCGCCTTCGGGAACGTAGGGTTCCTCCTGGTAGTAGGCTTCGATGCCGGGGTCGGGTTTGGCGAGGTCAGACTTGAACTCCGTCACCGACATGCCGTTGCCGCGCGGACCGGTCTGCAGGCTGTCGGTTGCGAAGGGCTGGCCAAAGCTGATGATCGCGATGGCCACGAACACAGCGCCTCCCAGACCCCCGACCAGGATCGCCGGGCCGTAGATGTCAGCCGGGTTTTCCCTGTTCCATACGTTGAACCATTTGGGCAGCATGATCAGTTCTCCTGTCCAATAAAGGCTTCATAGGAACCGTATGCTTCGTAGCCATAGCTGCCGTCATACATCGGAGCGAAGTAGTGCTCCTGTGCCCAGATGAACCAGTTGTCCACGACCGTGCCGGTAAGCAGGATGCCGATGCCACCCGTGATCGGGGTGAGCACTGCAAACCACCATGCCCAGCGGTGAATGCCTTCCATCGTGGCGTTGAAGCCCATGGTCCAGCGCCAGAACAGCGCCGCACGTTCCGAGGCGGTACCGCGGTCGACGATCTGTTCCAGCTCGCGGTCGCCGCCATAGCGGGTGACCGCCAGAATGGTCGCGCCATGCATCGCAAAGAGCAGGACCGAGCCATAGAGGAACACGATCGAAAGTGCGTGGAAGGGGTTGTAGTAGAGGTTGCCGTAGCGGATCGAGAACGCGGTGGTCCAATCCAGATGCGGGAAGATCCCGTAGGGCACCGCCTCTGACCAGGATCCCATCAGGATCGGCCGGAACAGACCCAGCACCAGGAACAGCCAGATCGCCGCACCAAAGGCCCAGAAGATGTGTTTGCCCATCTTGTGCTCTTCGGCAAGGAACCAGGTTCGAGCCCACCAGGCCATCACCGAGATCAGCAGAAAGAAGCTGGCGATGATGTACCAGCCGCCATCATAAAGCGGCGGGAAGGTCAGGCCGTATTCCGGGCTTGGCGGCTCCAGCGCCAGCCAGAACAGCTGCCGGATGAATTCCGGGATCGACCAGTCGACCTGCGCCAACATGTTGAACCCGATGATGTTGAGCGCGATTGTCCCGGTCAGGAACGAGATCAGCCCCGTCCATCCCAGGTAAACCGGCCCCAGCTGCGCATTGCCAAGCCAGCCGACAAGGGTCGAAAAGCTGGCCTTTTGCCCACGTTCGTTGATCGCGTTGCCGCTTTCGTCCATGCCCCATTCCGGGGGACCCTGGACCTGAACCTGGGTGAAGATGTTTTGGTATTCAGGTGTCCAAGCCATTGTTCACAATCCCACGTTGGAGCCCCAGATCGGCAGCTCGAGCCACCAGTTCCACCATTCCGGCCAGCCTTTGGTCCAGACCGGGCCCGAGATGATGATGCAGATCGCCGACCAGAACCCGGCGTTCAGCGCCAAGAGCAGGCCCACGCGGTGGATGCCCAAGGTGCCGACCGAATAGCCGATGAAATCCCGGAAAAAGCTGTCTTCGTGATCCGGCGTTTTCATGATCTCGCCCTTGCCGGGGTTTGCCGCCGACAGGATCAGACCGCCATGCAACGCCAGCGCCAGCGTGGTGGTGAAGAAGAAGGTCACCGCCAGCATGTGGGCCGGGTTGTAGTGGAAGTGCAGATAGGCGTAGCCGGTGTTGCTCACCCAGTCGAGGTGGCTGAAGATCCCGTACGGAAAGCCATGCCCCCAAGCGCCCATCAGCAGCGGCCGGAAGACCACCAGCGTCACATAAGCGAAGATCGCAAAGCTGAACGCGACAGGCACGTGATAGCCCATGCCAAGCTTGCGGCAAATCTCCACCTCGCGCAGCGCCCAGCTGACGAAAGCACCGACAGCACACATCGTGATGATCTGCCAGAGCCCGCCTTCCATCAGCGGCGCCATGCCCAGACCATAGCTCAGGTCAGGCGGGGCGATGTTGATGAGCCAGGGGTTGAACGTGCCCTGATGGGCGGCCCCCCAGATGATCAGGATCGTTCCCAGTAATGCAAAAAAGGCGGTCGTGACCCCAAAGAAGCCCACATAAAAAGGCCCCACCCAGAAGTCGAACAGATCGCCGCCGATCAGCGTCCCTCCGCGGACGCGATA
>JASJCC010000224.1 GCA_030066175.1 Paracoccaceae bacterium
ACCGAAGGTGTGCTGGCGCTGAAAGACAGCTGGCCGGGCCAGATGCGCACCGTCTGGGGCGATCACGAGCGGTTCGAGAAGACCTACTTCTCGGACTACAAAGGCTACTACTTCTCCGGGGACGGTTGTCGCCGGGACGCGGATGGCGATTACTGGATCACCGGCCGTGTCGATGACGTGATCAACGTCTCGGGTCACCGCATGGGCACCGCCGAAGTCGAAAGCGCGCTGGTGGCGCATTCCAAGGTCTCGGAAGCCGCCGTTGTCGGCTATCCGCACGACATCAAGGGGCAGGGCATCTACTGCTACGTCACCCTGATGGCGGGCGAAGAGCCTTCAGAGGATCTGCGCAAGGAGTTGCGCACCTGGGTGCGCCAGGAAATCGGCCCCATCGCCAGCCCCGACCTGATCCAATGGGCCCCCGGCCTGCCGAAAACCCGCTCCGGCAAGATCATGCGCCGCATCCTGCGCAAGATCGCCGAAAACGACTACGGCGCCCTCGGCGACACCTCAACCCTCGCAGACCCAACCGTCGTCGATGACCTCATCAATAACAGAATGAATAGGGAATAAAGCGCCCCGATTCGCGCCAGACAAGGCGGGCCAAAGCGGCCCGCATTTTTCGTTTGGATTAACCATACCCGCAAAAAATGCAGCAAATTCAAGACAAAGCGCTGCCAGACCACGCAATTCGTGGTATCGTCAAACACGTGGGGGCGCGTAGGACGGAGATGTCCGATGCAAGTATTTGCCAACCACATGTGGGTTAGCCCGCAGACAACAGACCACCGTTTGGGTCTTCCCAGCCTCACGCGTTTCAACCAGCCCAAGGAACGCGTCGAACCCATCGACACAAAAAGCAAGGACCGGCTCGATGTCGGCACACGTAATGAACGTGCGCCGCAACAGACCCGGCGGGACGGGTCTCCGGACCCCGAAACCCATGTCGCGCCGCCGTCGATCATGCAACTCAAGATCGCGGCGATGCTCGAAGATCAGGCCAGCGCAAAGCGCGAGGCGGAAGCCGAAATGCCAAGCGATACGGATTCCGCGGCGCAGCCCGAGGCCGAGGCCGAAGATCGCACCCTGGCGCAACCCGACGACACCACCGACGCCGCGCCTCCCACCCCGCTCGGCGACGACCCTGCTCCCGAACCGGCACGGGATGAGAAATACAGCCTGCCGGAGGCCACGCCGGGCAGCCTGAGCCTGGAAACTCGCGCCTGACGCTCTGCCCCCATGGGTCTGACTACCCGGCCCTGACCACGTCGGCGCGACAAAGCCTTGCCGCGGCGGCTTTTCACACGTACGCCGTTGTCCTATAAGCGGGCAGCCGAACGCGGGTGCGCGGCCAAGGGACGGGCGAGGACAAGAATGAGCGACAAAACCCACGAAGCGGACGTGGCCTTTATCAAGGCGCTGGCCGAGCTTCTGCAGGAAAACGACCTGACAGAACTGCATGTCAAACGCGATTATGGCGAAGATGACAGTCTGAATGTCCGCGTCAGCCGCGGCGGCGCGCAGCAGGTGGTCACAACCGTCAACGCGCCCGTGCCAGTGGCGACCCCTGCCCCGGCGGTCGCCCCCGCCCCGGCCGAACCCGAAGCCACATTGCCCGAGGACCCGGCCGCCCATCCGGGTGCGGTCACCTCGCCCATGGTCGGCACGGTCTATATGCAGGCCGAACCGGGCGCCCCGGCCTTCATCACCGTCGGTGCGCAGGTGGCAGAAGGCGACACGCTGCTGATCGTCGAGGCGATGAAGACCATGAACCACATCCCCGCGCCCCGCGCGGGCACCGTGAAGCGCATCCTTGTCGAGGATGGTGCCCCGGTCGAATACGGCGCGCCCCTCGTCATTCTGGAATAGGCCGGTCAGATGTTCGACAAGATCCTGATCGCCAACCGTGGCGAGATCGCCTTGCGTGTGATCCGCGCCTGCCGCGAGATGGGCATTGCCTCGGTCGCGGTGCATTCCACCGCCGATGCCGACGCCATGCATGTGCGCATGGCGGACGAGACGATCTGCATCGGCCCCGCCCCCGGCACCGACAGCTATTTGTCGATCCCGGCGATCATCTCGGCCTGTGAGGTCACCGGCGCGCAGGCGATCCATCCAGGCTATGGGTTCCTGTCGGAAAACGCGCGTTTTGTGCAGATTATCGAAGACCACGGCCTGACCTTTATCGGCCCCACCGCCGAACATATCCGCGTCATGGGCGACAAGATCACCGCCAAGGACACGATGAAGGCGCTTGGCGTGCCCTGCGTGCCCGGCTCGGACGGTGGTGTGCCCGACGTTGAGACCGCGCAGAAACTGGGGGCCGAGATGGGCTATCCGGTGATCGTCAAGGCCACAGCAGGCGGCGGCGGACGCGGGATGAAGGTGGCGGCGAGCGCCGACGACATGGCACACGCCTTTATGACAGCGCGGTCCGAGGCCAAGGCCGCCTTCGGCAATGACGAGGTCTATATCGAGAAATACCTGCAAAAGCCGCGCCACATCGAAATCCAGGTGTTTGGCGATGGCAAGGGCAAGGCGGTGCATCTGGCGGAACGGGATTGTTCGCTGCAGCGCCGTCACCAGAAGGTGTTCGAAGAGGCGCCCGGCCCGGCCATTTCGCCCGAGGAACGCGCGCGGATTGGCAATATCTGCGCCGATGCAGTGGCGCAGATCAACTATGCCGGCGCCGGGACCATCGAGTTCCTCTATGAGGACGGTGAGTTCTATTTCATCGAGATGAACACCCGCCTGCAGGTCGAGCACCCGGTGACCGAGGCGATCTTTGGTGTCGATCTGGTGCGCGAACAGATTCGGGTGGCCGAAGGGCTACCGCTGTCGTTCACGCAGGATGAGCTGGCCATGAACGGCCACGCGATCGAAGTGCGGATCAACGCGGAAAAGCTGCCCAACTTCGCGCCCTCCCCCGGCCGGATTACGCAATATCATGCGCCCGGAGGTCTGGGTGTGCGGATGGACAGCGCGCTTTACGACGGCTACAGCATCCCGCCCTATTACGACAGCCTGATCGGCAAGCTCATCGTGCATGGCCGTGACCGAAACGAGGCGCTGGCGCGCCTGAACCGCGCCTTGGGTGAGCTGATCGTTGACGGGATCGACACCACGATCCCGCTCTTTCATGCGCTGCTGCAGGAGCCCGACATCCATTCCGGCGATTACAACATCCACTGGCTGGAAAAGTGGTTGGAGACCGCGCTCTCCGAGGGCTAGTTTGCCTTTGATGACGTGGACAGCCTTCCGAAACGGCCAAGGGGCGCGCCGGGCATGACGCCAACAGCCGAGTTGATCCTGCACGCCTACCGGTCGGGCATCTTCCCGATGGCGGAACACCGTGACGACCCGGAGATCTTCTGGGTTGATCCGCGCAAACGCGGTGTGATCCCGCTCGATGGCTTTCACATCTCGCGCAAGCTGGCGCGGCGGCTGCGACAGGACGATTACGAGGTCACTTTGAACCGCGCCTTTTCCGACGTGATGGATGGCTGCGCTGATCGGTCCGAGACCTGGATCAACCAGGAAATCCGCCTGACCTTTGAAGAGCTGCACGATCTCGGCAACGCGCATTCAATCGAGGTCTGGGATCAGGGCACGCTGGCGGGTGGGGTTTATGGCCTCGCCCTCGGTGGGGCATTTTGCGGTGAGTCGATGTTTTCGCGGCGCACCGATGCGTCAAAGATTGCGCTCGCCTGGCTGGTTGATCTATTGCGGCGCGCGGGGTTCACTCTGTTCGACACGCAGTTCCTGACGCCGCACCTGGCCTCGCTCGGGGCGGTGGAGATCACCCGCACGGCCTATCGCCGCCGCCTGGCCGATGCGCTGGAGGTTGACGCTGACATCACCAGCGTGGCGCTGCCGGAAAGCGGTCAGGACGTGGTGCAGCGCATCACCCAGACGTCGTAACGCGGGTGGTTTAGCGGGTTGAGCGCCGGCGAGGAGGCGATCATCCAGCCGCGAAAGACCGGCTCGGCCACCCCGGCCTCGCGGATCGTCAGAAAGGCATAGGCGTCGCCCGAGGGGTTGCCGCGAGGATAGCGGCATTCGGTCAGCGTGACCTCGATCAGACCCAGCGACTGGCTCGCCCCGTTGGTCAGCGTCATGTCGGTGACCTTGGCGTTCAGCTTGTCCAGCCCGCGCAGCACCGCGCCGGTGCCTTCGTTCACCGCTTCTTGCGCGGCAAGCGGCAGTCCGGCGAAAAGACAAAAACAGGCGGCCAGCGCCTGTTTCATTCGTTCTCTCCGGTGACGAATTTCAACAGCAGCGACACCAGGCTGACCGCCCCTTGGGTGTCGAGGATCTCATCCCCTGGAGCGTAGTAGAACAAAGATCCACCCGGGCTGATCTCGACGAAATTACCGCCCAAAAGGCCTTCGGACGCGATCACAATCGCGCTGTCATCGGGGATCTCGATGCCGTCCTTGATCTCGACCGTGGTGTCGGCGCGATAGGTTTCGGGGTTCAGCGCGATCGACGTGACGGTGCCCACCTTGACGCCCGCCAAACGCACATCGGTGCCAACGGTCACCCCCTCGAGCGAGCGGAAGGAGGCCGTCAGCTCATACCCATCGCTGCCCAGCTCAAACCCGGTGGTCTGCACGGCGTAAAGCCCAAAGGCCAAAGCGGCGGCCAATACGCCGCCGCCCACGATCACTTCGGTGGTTGTGTGGGTCATTATTCCGGGCTCCAGGCCTCGTAATCCTTGCGCTCGGCCGGCGCTTCACGGCGGATCGATCCGGCGGGCGCATAGGCCATCGCCGTGCCGGTCAGATTTTCCTGATGCGGCTTTTCCCACGTCTTGTGCGGCAAAGGCCGATCCGTGGGCGCATCCTTGAAGGTGTGGTGCAGCCAGCCATGCCAATCCGGGCTGATGCGGCTGGCCTCGGCCTCGCCATTATAGATCACCCAGCGCCGCTTGCCGTCTTTGGTCTGGTAGAACACATTGCCCTGCTCATCTTCGCCAACCTTGACGCCTTTGCGCCAGGTATAGAGCTGTGTGCCCAGGGTTTGGCCGTTCCACCATGTCACGGCGCGCAACAGTGTGTTCACAATCCCCATAGACGACTCCTACGTGTTTCAATGCCTTATGGCGAAAACCCCGGGCCGCGTCCAGTGCGCCCCCTGCCGCAGCGGCGCAAAAATGCTGGCCCGTTTCCCAGCCTTCCCTTATGATTCGTTAAAACAGGTCACAAAAGGGCCGAGCAGACATGTCAAACATCACAACCGCCGCGATCTGCAAGGGCGTCAAGGTGCCGACGTCGCCCTTTCTGAACGAAACCCGCATCCGCCGCATCGAAGAGGCGCGTTACGAGGGCGACGAAATCGCCGGCGCCTTGGCCGTTGTCGGCCCTGAAGACCGGGTGTTGGAGATGGGATCCGGGCTGGGCATCGTCGGTGCGGTGATCGCCCACAACGCGCAACCCGAGGCGATCCTGTCTTTCGAAGCCAATCCCAACATGATCCCGCATATCCGGACGCTCTATCGGCTCAACAACCTGCAAGACCGGATCGAGGTGCGCAACCAAGTGCTGATCAGCGCGCCCGACCGCCCCGAAACCGTAACCTTTCACATCCACAACTCGTTCCTTGGATCGTCGCTGATCGAAAGTAGCACGCGCAAAACCCGCCCGGTCAAGGTGCTGACCGCCGATTTCGAAGAGCTGCGCCAATCCTTTGCGCCCACCGTGCTGGTCATGGATATCGAAGGCGGTGAGCTGGAGTTCCTCGAACACGCAAATCTCGACGGGATCCGCGCGGTAGTAATCGAGTTTCACCCCAACGCCTATGGCACCGACGGGACCAAGGCGTGCAAGGAAAAGCTGCGCGCGATGGGGTTTCACAAGAACACGCAAGTGTCGACGCGCTTTGTCTGGACCTGCACGCGCACGCCCGAACACATGACGCCGCCCAGCCCCACGGCGGGCTGGTCGGCGCATATTGCCCGGCTGAAAAACCCCGTTGTCGTCCCCGCGACCGAGCGCAAGCATATTCAGCGCTGCGGCGTGCTGACCGACAAAGGCAAGTTTGTGCCGCATGCGGCCACGTGGCGGGGCAATCGGCTTTTGACGACCCCGCCCAAGATGCCCGAAAACGCCGAACGCCTGCCGGGGCGATGGCTGTGGGGCGGCGTATTGTGGCGCTATTTCCCGCATTTCGTGACCGAAAGCGTGACGCGGCTCTGGGCGCTTGAGCATATCGACGAACAGGAGTTCGAGGGCATCCTGTTCACCCCCAAGAACCCTGCCGTCGACGGCCCGCCCCCCGCGTTTCAAGAGGATTTCCTCAAGCTGATGGGCTGCAGCCTGCCGATCCGCGAGGTCCGTGAGCCCTGTATCCCGGACGAACTTTTTGTTCCGGGACAAGGGTTTGGGCTGGGCGAGATCAGCCGTGGGACCGACCGCTTTATCGAGGCGATGGCGCTGCGTTTTGGTCAGGACATCGCGCCCGACGGGCCGGAAAAGCTCTATATCAGTCGATCAAAGCTGGGGCCGAACCGCGGCGCGCTGCTGGGGGAAGAGCGGCTTGAGGCGCTTTTGGAGGCCGAGGGTTACGAGATTTTCCACCCGCAGGCGCACCCGTTGGCCGTGCAGATCGCGCGCTACAAGGCCGCGCGCAAGATC
>JASJCC010000222.1 GCA_030066175.1 Paracoccaceae bacterium
GGCATCGGCGGCGGCTACCCGCTGGGCGCGCTGCTGGCCACCGAAGAGGCCGCGCGCGGCATGACCGCCGGCACCCATGGCTCCACCTATGGCGGCAACCCGCTGGCCTGCGCCGTGGGCTGCGCGGTGATGGACCACGTCGCCGACCCTGCCTTCCTAACGGAAGTCAACCGCAAGGCCGGCACCCTGCGGCAAAGCCTCGAAGGGCTTGTTGCCGCCCATCCCGATATCTTCGAGGCCGTGCGCGGCACCGGCTTCATGCTTGGCCTGAAATGCAAAGTCCCCAACACAGACGTCGTGACAGCCGGCTACGCGGCCGAACTCATCACCGTCCCCGCCGCCGACAACGTTATCCGCCTGCTGCCACCGCTGACCCTGACAGATGCGGAAATCGCCGAAGCTATGACCCGCCTCGACCAAGCCGCAACGGCGATCAGCACAGTGCCCGCCTAGGCCTTCATCTTGCCCCTAAACTCCGGGGGTCCGGGGGCAGAGCCCCCGGCGCCGGCCAATTGGACCAACCCATGAACCACTTCCTCGACATCCACAAAACCGACAAAACCGACCTGCGGCAGATCATCGACAGCGCCCGCGCGATCAAAGACAGCCGCAATGGCCGCCCCAAGGCCGCACTCGATGATGAGTTGCCGCTCAAGGATCGCATGGTGGCGCTGATCTTTGAAAAACCTTCCACCCGCACCCGGGTCAGCTTTGACGTCGGCGTACGCCAGATGGGCGGCCAGACCATGGTGCTCTCGGGCAGCGACATGCAGCTGGGTCATGGCGAAACCATCGCCGACACCGCCCGCGTCCTCAGCCGCTATGTCGACATGATCATGATCCGCACCTTTGACGAATCTGTGCTGGAAGAGATGGCCGAATTCGCCTCCGTCCCGGTGATCAATGGCCTCACGGATCGCAGCCACCCCTGCCAGATCATGGCCGACGTGATGACGTTTGAGGAACATCGCGGGCCGATCGCCAGGAAAAAGGTCGTCTGGTGCGGTGACGGCAACAACGTCTGCGCCTCCTTCCTGCATGCCGCCGGGCAGTTCGGCTTTGATCTCACCTTCACCGGCCCGGTGCAGCTCGATCCCGAGATGGAATTCGTCGGTTTTGCCCGCAATGCCGGCTCCAGCGTGGTGATCGAACGCGACCCGGCCAAGGCCGTCGCAGATGCCGATCTGGTGGTCGCCGACACGTGGGTGTCGATGCACGATTCCCAATCGGCTCGCGAACGCCGCCACAACATGCTGCGCCCCTACCAGGTCAATCAGCGCCTGATGGAGCAGGCCAAACCCGACACGCTCTTCATGCACTGCCTGCCCGCCCATCGCGGCGAAGAGGTCACGTCCGAGGTCATGGACGGCCCCAATTCGGTGATCTGGGACGAGGCCGAAAACCGTCTGCACGCGCAAAAGGCCATTATGCGCTGGTGCCTTGGCACCTAAGCGTCCCGGCTTGTCATTGCCGGACGGATACATACCTTGGCGGGGCACACCAAGGGGGCAGGCGGCATGACAGCACAAATCGGCATCTACGGTCTTGGCACGATGGGCTCGGCCCTCGCGCTCAACATGGCGGAAAAGGGCATCCAGATTGCGGTGGCCAATCGCTCCGCCGACGCGGTGCCGGCGTTTCTGGATGAGGCCAGTCCGCTGGCACAGAACATCACCGGGCATGAGAATATCGCGGCGCTGATCCAGGCCCTGCCAACCCCGCGGCTCCTGCTGGCGATGATCCCCTCCACTGCGCCGATGGACGCCTTTCTCGACGACGTG
Source organism: Paracoccaceae bacterium (assembly GCA_030066175.1). Taxonomy (GTDB): domain Bacteria; phylum Pseudomonadota; class Alphaproteobacteria; order Rhodobacterales; family Rhodobacteraceae; genus JASJCC01. The sequence goes on from JASJCC010000222.1 coordinate 1,782, forward strand.
ATCGGCCTCTTGCAGCCTGGCGACACGGTGATCGACGCCGGCAATGCCGATTTCCACGACACGCGCGCCCGCGCACAGCGCCTCGCCCAGCACGACATGCATTTTGTCGGTCTCGGGGTTTCCGGCGGCGAGGACGGCGCCCGCCATGGCCCGTCGATGATGATGGGCGGCACCACGGCCAGTTGGGAGCGTCTGCAACCCATCCTCGAGCCTATCGCTGCGCGGCACCAGGGCGACCCGTGCGTCGCGCATCTGGGCAGCGACGGCGCCGGGCATTTCGTCAAGACCGTGCATAACGGCATCGAATACGCCGAAATGCAGATGATTGCCGAGATCTGCGAGCTTCTCCGCCACGGCATGTCCATGCCGCTGCCCGATGTGGCGGACCTCTTTGGCCGCTGGTCGCAAGGCGCGCTGGCGTCCTATCTGGTCGAGATCACCGAGACTCTGCTCCGCGCGCGGGATCCTGCGACAGGGCAGCCGATGGTCGACGTGATCCTCGACAGCGCGGGGCAAAAAGGCACCGGGCGTTGGACGGTGATCGAGGCCGTGCGCCTTGGCCAGTCCGCCACGATGATCGAAGGCGCGGTCGCGGGGCGCGCGTGGTCGGCCGAAAGGCCTGTGCGAGCCGCAGCCGAAGCGGCTGTAGGCGGCGAACGTCAGCCTTTGGACCTCAGCCCCGAAACTCTGGAACAAGCCCTGCTGGCGGCACGCCTTTTGGGCTATGCGCAAGGCTTTCGCATTCTCGATGCGGCCTCGGAGGAATTTGCCTGGCGCCTGCCCAAACCGCGCATCGCCGAGATCTGGCGCGCCGGCTGCATCATCCGATCGGCCATGCTCGACGACATCTCGGCGGCCTTCCGGGCCGGCCCACCGCATGGCCAATTGCTGCTCGCCCCCGCCTTCGGCCCGCTGCTGGCAAACGCGATCCCACATCTGCGCCAGGTGGTCTCGGCCGCGACGGCGGGTGGCTACGCCATCCCGTCGCTCGCCTCGGCGCTCACCTGGTACGACAGCATGCGCCAGTCCCGCGGCACGGCCGCGATCATCCAGGGCCAACGCGACATCTTTGGCCGCCACGGCTTTGCCCGCATCGATATGGAGGGCGCACATCACGGGCCTTGGTGGGACGAAAGATGATCCCCTTGCCCTGAGCCTTGCATTTGGCCACTCTGACCCGGCAAGCCCGGAGCATATATGGCCCACGATCCCGATCCCCCTCGCGAAACCGTGCCCGGCTGGTACCATGTGCCGGACGTGCCCATCGCTGTGTCGCCGTTTTTCAGCTGGCCACCTCAGCCCAAGCGCATGGCCGAGTGGCTGTCAGACCGCTGGTTCCGGCTGGCGGAAAACTCGATCCTCGTGGTGCTGGCGCTGATCTGCTGGGCCTGGCTGCAACCATCGTTGGAGCAAACGCAGACCCTATCCCTGGACTGGATCGCCGCGATCTGGCTGCGCAATATGGGGCTGATGCTGATCGTGGCTGGCGGCCTGCACTGGTTCTTCTACAGCCGCAAGAAACAGGGCAATCGGCTGAAATACGATGGCCGTGACCTGATGACCAAGGGGCGGCAATTCAGCTTTGGCGGCCAGGTGCGTGACAACATGTTCTGGACGCTAAGCAGCGGCGTCGGGATCTGGACCGCCTATGAGGTTGGCCTCTTCTGGGCGATGGGCAATGGCTGGGTGCCGGTGCTGGGCTGGAGCGACAATCCGGTCTGGTTTGTGCTGCTCTTCCTTCTGACACCGGTCTGGATTTCGTTCCATTTCTACTGGGTCCACCGGGCGCTGCATTGGGGTCCGCTCTACCGGCTGGCGCATGCTTTGCACCACCGCAACATCAATGTCGGCCCGTGGTCGGGCCTGTCGATGCACCCGGTGGAACATGTGCTCTTCTTCAGTTCGATCCTGGTGCATCTGGTGGTGGCCGCCCACCCGCTACATATCCTCTTTCACATGCAACACCAGGCGCTGACGGCGGCGACCTCGCATACTGGGTTCGAAAACCTGCTGGTCAAGGACCGCAAACAACTGGCGCTGGGGACCTTCCATCACCAAATGCACCACCGCTATTTCGAGGTGAATTATGGCAATCTGGAAATGCCCTGGGACAAGTGGTTCGGCTCTTTCCACGATGGCACGGCGGAAGCGCATGCACGGCTGAAGGACAGGCGCCAACGGCGGGGGTAAGCGGTGGAAATTCCTTGAAAAGGAATTTGCCAAAAGCCTTGCAAGGCTTTTTCGCGCTTACTTCCGCGGTTTGGCGCGAAGAGTGGGGTCCGCTTGGGTGGGATCCTCGGGCCAGGGGTGTTTGGGATAGCGCGCGCGCATGTCTTTGCGGACGTCCGCGTAAGAGCCAGACCAGAACCCCGGCAGGTCCAGCGTGGTCTGGACCGGGCGTTGCGCCGGGCTGAGCAGGGTGACGCGCAGGGGGGTGCCGGCCACGCTGGGGTGGGTTGTCAGTCCAAAGAGTTCCTGCAGACGCAGCGCAATTGCGGGGTGGTCGCCGGAATAGTCGATCGGGGTCTGACGTCCGAGGGGCGTTGTGAAGTGCGCCGGAACCGCTTGGTCGAGCGCCTGCATCGAATGCCAATCGAGCATCGCGCGCAAGGCGGGCAGCAGGTCAAAGCGTTTCCAGTCATCGGCGGTTTTCACGCCACGCAGATGTGGCAGCAGCCAGTCCTCTGCCGTCGCCATCAGCGCGTCGTCGGACATCTCCGGCAGGGCGTGTCCGCCTTTGCGGGCAAGTGTGACCCGAGCGGCGAAGCGGCGGGCGGCGTCGGACCAGGGCAGGCCGAGGTCGCGCACACCCTCCAGCATGGCTTCTGCCACCGCGTCCGCGGGGGCGTCTTTCCAGATCCGGTCATCCAACGCGATGGCGCCAAAGCGTTCCTGTTGCCGGGTGATTACCCTGCGCTCGCGTTTGGACCAGGCGCAAACTGGGTGCCATGTGATCTGATCCTCGAACAGCCCGCGAAGCTCTTGTTCGGTGATCGCAATCGCCTGACGGATGCGCGCCTCGCGCGGGTTGCCATCGGTGTCGGTGACCACGATTAGCCGTTGGTTCGCCAAAGGGTCATCCTCGGGCAGCATCGCGCCTTTGCCGCCTGACAGCTGATAGCGCGGGGCGTCGCCCTTACGACGCAGTCCAATGCGGTCGGGATAGGCGAGGGCGGCCATCTCCGCAGCGCTCATTCGTGCCTTTTGCGCGGCGCGCGTTGCTTTGGTCAGGCGGCGGGCCTCTTGCTGGATGCGGTCAAGCGGGGGGCGATGCAGCTGGTAGGGTCGGGTTTGGGTAAAGGTCTGGGGATCGCGCAGCGCTTCGAGGCGCAAGCTTAGGTCTGACGGCGCGCCGCGCAGTGGGTCGCGGTCAGCGAGCAGGGCGGCGAGCGGAGCGGCGTCGGGGCCGGCCAGGGTCAGCATATGCGCCAGACGTGGATGCAGCGGCAGGGATGCGATCTGGCGACCATGTGGGGTGATGCGCTGCTGGGAATCCAGCGCGCCCAGCATCTGCAAAAGCGCCTGCGCTTCGGCATAGGCGCCGGGATTGGGTGGGGTGAGGAAGGGTAAATCCTCCGGCGCCGCCGCCCAAAGCGCCAGCTCCAAGGCAAGACCGGCCAGATCTGCGGTTTCGATCTCGGCGGGCGGAAAGCCCGCCAAGGCGCCCTCTTCGCCTTTGGTCCAGAGCTTGTAAGCCACCCCGGGCGCCACGCGGCCCGCGCGGCCGGCGCGCTGGGCGGCTTCGGCGCGGGTGACGCGTTCGGTGACCAGCCGCGACATGCCTGATCCTGGATCAAACCGTGCGCGCCTTGCGCGGCCGGCATCGACGACCACGCGGATATCCTCGATCGTCAGCGAGGTTTCGGCGATCGACGTGGCGAGCACCAGCTTGCGGCCTTCGCGCTCGGGTCGGATGGCGGCGCGTTGGGCGGCGAAATCCATGGCGCCAAACAGCGGCCGGATATGCACATCGTCGGGCAGCTGGCCGGTCAGGAGCGCTTGGGTGCGGCGAATCTCGCCTTCACCTGGCAGGAAGGCGAGGATGCCCCCGCTGGTGTCCTCTGCGGCTTTGCGGATCAGATCGGCGGTCGCCTCGGGCAGGCGCGTGGTCTTGGGCAAGGGGCGGTCCAGCCAGCGCGCCTCCACCGGATAACTGCGGCCTTCCGAGCTGATGATCGGGGCCTGCATCAGGTGGGCGACCGGATCGGCGTCCAAAGTGGCCGACATCGCCAATAGGATCAGATCCTCGCGCAGCGCACCGGTGATTTCCAGGCAAAGCGCCAACCCCAGATCGGCGTTCAGAGACCGTTCGTGTAATTCGTCGAAGATCACCGCGCCGATGCCCGACAGTTCGGCGTCGGATTGGATCATCCGGGTCAGGATGCCCTCGGTCACCACCTCGATCCGGGTGGATTTCGACACCCGCGTCTCGCCCCGGATGCGGTAGCCGACGGTTTTGCCCGGTGCCTCGCCCAGCGTGTCCGCCATGCGTTGTGCCGCGGCGCGGGCGGCGAGGCGGCGGGGTTCCAACATGACGATGCGGCCTGAGGTCAGGTCTGCTTCAAGCATCGCCAAAGGCACCCGTGTTGTCTTACCCGCGCCGGGGGGGGCTTGCAGCACTGCGCGGCCGTCGCGGCGCAAGGCGGCGATCAGGTCGGGCAGGGCGTCGTCGATGGGCAGGCGGGTCATGGGGAGCGTTATGCGGCAGCCGCGTGGATTTGGCCAGCGTGGCAGGGGGCGCTGCCCCCGTCCTCTTGCAGAGGACTCCCCCGAGGTATTTTTGAACCAGAGAAG
>JASJCC010000052.1 GCA_030066175.1 Paracoccaceae bacterium
GCCCCCGGACCCCCGGAGTTTATTTGGCAAGATGAAGGGGCACAGGCCCGCATTTTGCCGAAGGAGGAAAGAAAGATGTATTCATTCGATATCGCAAGACCCTCTTCGGTCGCTGACGCCGCATCGGCGCTGGGTCAGGAAGAGGCCCAGGCGTTGGGCGGCGGGCAAACCCTGATCCCGACGCTGAAACAGCGCCTGGCTTCGCCCAGTGTGCTGGTGAGCCTGTCGGGCATCGCTGAGATCAAGGGTGTGTGCAAGATGGATGATGGCCGCCTGTCAATCGGCGGCGGCACAAACCACGCCACCGTGGCGGCTGAGGCCGGCGCGCATTATCCGGCGCTGGCCGATCTGGCCAACAATATTGGCGACCCGGCGGTGCGTAGCCGCGGCACCATCGGCGGCAGCCTGGCCAATAACGATCCGTCGGCCTGCTACCCGGCGGCGGCCTTGGCCTCGGCGGCAGAGATTGTCACCAACACGCGCAGCATCGCGGCGGATGACTATTTCAAAGGCTTGTTCGAAACCGCACTGGAAGAAGGTGAGATCATCACCGAGGTCCGCATGGCGGTGCCGGAAAAGGCGGCTTATGCCAAGTTCGAACAGCCGGCCTCGCGCTTTGGGCTGGTGGCGGTGTTTGTCGCCAAACATGCCGATAGCGTGCGTGTGGCGGTGACCGGCGCGTCCGAGGAAGGTGTCTATCGCTGGTCCGAGGCCGAGGCGGCTTTGTCGGCGAACTTCTCGGCAGATGCGTTGAGCGGGTTGACGGTGTCGGGTGACGGCATGATCTCGGACCTGCACGGGACGGGTGAGTACCGCGCGCATCTGGTGACCGTGATGACCAAGCGGGCGGTCGAAGCGGCCGGCTGAGCCTTTGGCAAGCAAGATTGCCCCCCCCCGGTGCGCAGGCATCGGGGGTTTTCTTTTGTACGTCTTCTTTAGAGGGTGATCAGCGATCCGTTGGCATCGACGGCGGTGATGCGCGTGATGGGGGTTTTGGCTTTCAATCGCCGCAACTCGGCGCGGGGGAGGAACACTGCTGCGGTTGATAGCGCATCTGCGAGCGTGGCGGACGGGGCCTCGATGCTAATGGTGGACCAGAGCGGCGCGCGCCCGTCCGGTGACAGGATGTGGGTCTGATCGCCCAGAGGGAGCGCGCCGGGGCTAGAGGTTGCGATGGCGGTGTCTTGCAGTGTGCGGTGGCCGAAATAGCCCTGTTGCGGGTCTTCGAGCCCCAGGCGGAAGGGTCCACCGACGGCGGCTTGCTCCCCGATGTCGATCAGCGCTTTGGTGAACCCTTGAGCGCGCAAGTGATCGCGGATGAGGTCGGTGGCAAAGCCCTGCGCGATGCCGTTGAAGGTCAGTAGTTGGCCGGGGGCGAGACGGACGCTTTGCGCGTCATGCTGAACGCGATGCCAGCCGATCAGTGCGCGGGCGCGGGCGGTGTTGCGCCCTTCGGCAAGGGCGCGCCAAAGCAGTTGGACGGTGGGGTCAAAGAGCCCGCTGGTGAGGTCATGGACCGTGTCAACTTGCGACATGAGGCGGGCAAAGGGCTTGGGCGGTTCGATATAGCCATAGCGGTTGAGCATCATCAGCCAGGAGTCCGGGCGGTAGAGGCTGAACAGCGCTTCGATCTCGTTCAGTTGATCCGGGATCGCCGCCAATGCCGCGTCCACCTGTAGGCGCAGGCCGTGCAAGGTGACCGCCACCTCGGCGCCCAAGGCACGGCCCCGCCAAGTCGCGGCTTGGGCCAGATGCGGCGCGCAGGCAAACGCCGCGCTGAGGGTCAGAAACCGGCGGCGGTTCATTCGGCGGGCACCTGGTTGGGATGGCCTGCGATACGCGGCGCTCGACTGGCGCGGCGGCACTGAAGGACCAGCGGCACGCATTGTGCCGCGTCATCATGGATCGTGACGCAGTCAAGGCATTGGAAGCATTCGCTGTATTGGATTTCCCCAGTTTTGGCGATGGCGCTGTAGTTACACTTCACCCGGCACAACTGGCAGGGTGACCCGCATTCGGCCCGTCGCGGGATCCACTGGCGCAGCCGCAGCGCGCCGCCGATGGCCATCAAGGCCCCCAGCGGGCAGAGGTAGCGGCAGAAGCCCTTGAAGACGACCATGCCCAGCACCAGCCAAAGTGCGGCATAGGCAAAGTAATACCACTCGCGGACAAAGACCGTGGTGATCGCGGTCTTGAAGGGTTCGACCTCGGCGGCTTTGTCCATGTAGCTGGGGGCAAAGAGGGTGACAGCCACCAGTCCCGCGAGCGCCACGTATTTCACCATTTTCAGCCGGGTGTCCCAGCGGGCCGACGGTTCGATCTGCGGCAGGCGCAAGAGGCGGCCGAGGTGGTGGGCAAACTCCTGCAAAGCGCCGAAAGGGCAGAGCCAGCCGCAAAAGAGCCCGCGGCCCCAGAGCACCAAACCGGCGATCGCCACACCCCAAAGGACCAGCGAAAATGGATCATAGAGCAGAAAAGCATATCCGCCGCCCGCCATTGCCGCCTGCAGCGTTGCGAGCGGCGTCACAATCGACAGCTGCCCCTGGCCCCACCAGCCGACAAACCCGAGCACCGCGGCGAGGATCGTCAGGCGTAGCGGGGTGAACTGGGCCAGGCCCGCGAGGCGCGATTGAGCAAAGAACAGCACGGGTAGCAGCAGCGCCAGAAACAGGACAAGCACTATGAGATCGTCCTGCCGGTTGCGAATGGCCTCTTCGAAGGGCGACAGGCGCGCGATCTCACCAGGGCGGACAAAGAAGCGGTCATCGGTCTGATGCGCAGCGACAAGTTGCACTGACCCGATCTCCGGGTGGAATATGCCGTGTTCGCGCACCGCCTCAACCGTCAGCGACCACGGGCTGGCCGGGTCAAAGCCCAGGCGCCGGTCGGTGCGCAGGATCATCGCGACGCCATCATGCAGCGCTTCGGGCACCTGATCGCTGAGCTCGACAAAGAGATCAGCATCGCGCAGGGCCACCGGAAAGCCCGCCTGCGCCGCGCTGAGCCAATCCGGCGCGGTATTGCGCACGAACTCTTGCGACACCAGACCATGCCGGCCGGTCTCGATGAGCAAGATCGGCTCGTCAAAGGTGGAGATCGATTTGAAATGCGCCAGCTCTTCCAGCGTGTCCTCGGAAAGCAACGTCCGCGCGATGCTTTGTGGGCCGAGATCGGCGATCCAAAGATCGAGATAGGGCGCGTCGGGGCTGTCTGACGCTTCCGGATCGTCATCCTCCCAGAGCGTGCCATCAAAGAGCGCCTGCACCTCGGCATTATTGACGGTGTGATGGGTGATCAAACCCTGGTCGACCAGGTCCTGCCAGGTCAGATCTTCGGCGATCTCGGGGTCGGGATAGGCGGGCGGGCCGGCGGCGATCCCGCCCATCTTTTCGCGCGCCATTTGCAGGGCAGCGGCCAGCACCGATTCATGCGCGATGCGGACCGAGGCGGTGGCCTTGGTCACCCCGTCGAGATAGACAAGCTGCCCGCCGGCGGTCGCGTCCCCGTAAGGCGTGCCGACAACGATGCTGTCGGAGATCGACAAGCCACGATACTGATCGAAAAACGCGTGAAAAGGCGCCTCCCCCAGGCCCGAGACAAAGATCGGCTCGTTATGATCGAGCAGGCGGACATTCAGGAACCGGCCTTCGAGATCGAGCACCACCAGCATATTGATCGGCGCGCCGGCAAAGCCGGGCAGGGGGGCCATCGGCTCGGTCTCGAACACATAGCCCGCATGGGCGCCACCGGTGTTCAAAAGCTCATAGACCCCGGTGTCGGAGATCCGCTCGCCCAGCGTCATCGGCGCAAAGACATGGTCGTGAAGGGCCACGCGCGGCAGCGGTTCGGACCATGCAAGGCAAGCCAGCAGGCTGAGTACCCAACTGAGGAACAGGCGCGCGATCATGTCCAGAGAGTAGGCGGGCGCAGGGCGGCGGCGGAATGCGACCAAGGTGGTAGAGCGGGGGCTTTGTCTGCGGCGCTAGGATGTTCGGGGAGAGGAGGGTTCGATGGGTGAGACGACACGCGCGCCGCTGCATGTGACGCTGCTGTCCCTTTTGGCGCTGGGACTGGTGTGGGTGGTGGCGTCCTGGCTGAGCGCCGACCCCGACATCTTGCCCACCCCTTTGGCGGTCTGGCAGCGCATCGTCGAAGAGAGCGCAAGCGGCAAGCTGGCCTTTCACATGCAGGCCACGCTGTGGAGGGTGCTGGCGGCGTTTGGGCTGGCCATGGTGGTCGGGTGCGTCCTGGGGATTGTGATGGGGCTCAGCGTGCGGGCCAACCGCTGGATGGACCCCTGGGTGACGGTGTTTCTGAACCTGCCCGCCTTAGTGATCATCGTGCTGGCCTATCTGTGGATCGGGCTCAACGAGGTGGCGGCGGTGGTCGCCGTGGCGCTGAACAAGACCGCGATGGTCGCGGTGACGATCCGCGAAGGTGTGCGGACGTTGGATCAAGGCGTGTCGGATATGGCGCGGGTTTACCGCATGCCGGCCTGGCGGCGGCTGCGCCATGTGATCTGGCCGCAGCTGGGCCCGTTTGTAGCGGCGAGTACGCGCAACGGGCTGGCGGTGATCTGGAAGATCGTGCTGGTGGTGGAGTTCCTGGGGCGGTCCAACGGCGTGGGGTTCCAGATCCACCTCTATTTCCAGCTCTTTGATACGGCATCCGTTTTGGCGTATGCGCTGAGTTTCACCGCGGTCATGCTGAGCATCGAATACCTGATCGTGCAGCGCTGGGAACGCAGCTCCAGCGCCTGGCGAAGGGCCTGAGATCTTTTCCAGAACGGGACGTGATCCAAAGGCGCGCTACCGCGCCCGTTTATTCTGTAGGATGGCCGGCGCGACGCGTTGAAAATCCGCTGCGCTTGGGGCTTTCCTTCCGCCACGGGCGCGGTAAGTTGCGCGGCGGGGAGGAGCATCATGGCGTATCTTTTTGAGCCGCGGCCGCAGCCGGTTTTGCCGGTGGCGGGAATGGAGGCGCGCTATCCGGTGGGCCGCATTTTTTGCGTTGGGCGGAACTATGCCGCGCATGCCGCCGAGATGGGCAATGAGGTGGATCGCGAGGCCCCGTTCTACTTCACCAAATCGGCGCATCACTTGGCGGCGTCGGGGGCGGTTCTGGACTATCCGCCGGGGACGGCGAATTACCATCATGAGGTGGAGTTTGTGGTGGCATTGGGTGGGCCTTTGTTTCAGGCGTCTGAAGACGAGTGTCTGAGCGCGGTCTTTGGGTATGCCGTGGGGCTCGACATGACCCGGCGCGACTTGCAGGCTGAAGCCAAGGACAAGCGCCGGCCTTGGGACGTGGCCAAGGATGTGGAGGGCTCGGCGGTGATTGGGGCTCTGACGCCGGCTGACGGTTTTGGCGACATTGGCGCGCAGCGGCTGGCGTTGCAGGTGAATGGCGAGACCCGGCAGGAGGCGCCGTTGTCGGACATGATCTGGCCAGTTGGGCCGATGTTGGCGCATCTGTCGGGGCTTTATCACTTGCAGGCCGGGGATGTGATCATGACGGGCACACCGGCCGGTGTGGGGCCGGTGGGCCCCGGCGATCATCTGGTCGGCACGCTCGACGGCTGCGCGCCGGTTAAGCTGACGCTGCGGGGATAGGGGGAGAGCATGGAGATCAGCAAGGACACCATAGCCATCGTGACGGGCGGCGCATCGGGCCTGGGGGCCGCGGCGGCGCGCGCGTTGGCCGAGGCGGGCGCGCAGGTGGCGATCTTTGACATGGACGCCGAGCGTGGCGCTGCAATGGCGGTCGAACTGGGCGGTCATTTTGAACAGGTGGATGTTAGCGACGCGGCCAGCGTCGCGGGCGCAATGCAGGCGGTCAAAGATCGCTATGGCACCTGCCACGTGGCGGTCAGCTGCGCAGGCATTGGCCCGGCGGCGAAGACCGTCTCGAAAGGCGCGGCCCATGATCCGGCACTCTTCGCCAAGGTCATCGGCGTGAACCTCACGGGCACCTTCAACGTCGCCTCGCAGGCGGCCGCTTTGATGGCCGAGAACGCTCCGCTGGACACGGATGGCAACCGTGGCGTGATCGTCAACACCGCCTCGGTCGCCGCCTATGAGGGGCAGGTGGGGCAGGTGGCTTATGCGGCCTCCAAAGGCGGTGTCGTGGGCCTGACCCTACCGATGGCGCGCGATCTGGCGCAGCTGGGGATCCGGGTCATGACCATCGCGCCGGGGCTCTTCCTGACGCCGCTCTTGCAGGGCTTGCCGCAAGAGGTGCAGGACAGCCTGGGGCAGCAAGTGCCCTTCCCGACGCGCCTCGGCGATCCTGCCGAATACGGCGCCATGGTGCGGCATATCGTGGAAAACCCGATGCTGAACGGGTCGGTCATCCGCCTTGATGGCGCGATCCGCATGGCGCCGCGTTAAGCAAAGTCTGGTAGGCCCGGAGGGACTCGAACCCCCAACCAAGGCGTTATGAGCGCCCTGCTCTAACCAATTGAGCTACAGGCCCACCGTGACGTCTTGAGTAGCATGGGGGGCGGGGGGGTCAAGCGGCGATGAGCTTGTAGACCAGCGCAAGCACGATGATGAGCGGAGGTGTCCATAAACCCGCCGCGCGCAGGAAGCCGTTGAGCTGACCGCGCTGGATCAGCCCCGCGATCTCGGTCTTTTGTGCGTCGCTGGGGGTGCCGTCGATACTGCGCATCATCTGGACAGCTTTGGCGGTCCTCTCGGATTTCTGGGTCTGCCAGACGGTCAGCGCCCAGACCAGATGCACCAGCGTGGGCAACAGCGTGGTGAAACACATTAACCAAAGCGCCAGCCCCTGCGCCGGATCAACCATCGCTGCGTCCCAATAGGCGCGCCAGTCGAAGGGAACGGTTGTGGGAAAGGCCCAGGCCCAGAGCTCCAGCATCCCCACCAGCGCCGCCAGCAATGCACTCAGACAGGCAATCCCGGCGGCCAGATCGGCCCCCATGTGCACCACCAACCCCCAAGCGCCAGGTCGACGACTTTCCATATCGTGCAGGAGCCAGCGCGTCACCGCGAGCGACAGCCAATCTGCGAGCGCGTTGGCGGTGGGGAGCAGTGCGTAAAGAAAGAGGATCAAACTCGCCTCTTCGACATCACCGGCGACGCCAGCGACAAAGGCAAAGGCACCGGCAACGGCAACCGCACCGGCAAAGGCACCGGCAACGGCAACCGCACCGGCAAAGGCACCGGCACCGGCAACAATAAAGGCAACGCCAACGGCAGAGGCAAAGGCACCGGCGGCATCAGCGCCGGAAACGGCAATGGCAATGGCGAAGGAAACGGCAACGGCAACGGCTAAGGCAAAGGCAAAGGCACTCCATTCGACCAAAAAGCCAAGCGCCAGCACACCCCACTGGGCCGCCTTAGGCAGAAGGCCGGCCCAGTGGGGTGCAATGCCAACCCCTGATGTTATCCTGTTACGCAGTTTTTCACCTGCACCAAAAATGCGCGGAAAAAGGAACATGATAGCAGCAAAGCCGAGCACAGCCACGCCCGCCCGCCAAAACCGCCCTATCCAATTGGGCACGTCGGCAAACATCCCCACCCCACCCGGCGCGGTCTGATTCAGCGCCACCCAGCCGATGAGCGCCGCGAGCAGCGGGTAAAAATAGGCCAGCGTCAGGCAGCGGCTGAAGGCCTTCCAGCTGAACCGGTTACCGTAGAAACGCTGTGCCCAGTTCAGGAGGCGCGCGAGTGACAGGTAGTAACCCTGCGCCGTAGTGCAGTCATGGCGGGTGATCAGGTCGGCGCGGTAGTCTGGGTCGGAGAGGTAGGTCTTGAGGTCTTCTTTGCGGTCCTTGCGGATGTGCTGCCAGATCGGCACCAACGCCACCAGCAGCGCAAGAACGCCCACATAGTTCAGCCAATCCGGCGCCTGCGCCACTTGATACCCTCACACAGCCTCCACACCATCCTGAAGGAACCGCGCGCCGCGTCAAGCGCTGCGCCTAGCCCACAAGGCTGGGGGCCGGGATCAGGTTGAGGGCGCCCATGGCGGTTTGCACGTCGTCGGGCCAGAGCCAGAGGCGGTAGGGGTGGGCGATGCCCATGTAATCCTCTGGCCCGTGGATCTGGCGGTTGCGCATGTCGACGCAGTAGCGCGAGCGCCAGGCGAGCTGGTCGGGGTAGGACATCTCTTCGCCCTCCACCAGTTTCTTGGTGATGCCATAGAGCTTTTCGCAGGCGCGGTATTCGTAGGCGGGCATAAAGAGCGCCTCGGCGTGCTGCCCGCGCTTGGCGTCCATCGCGTCTTCGGCGGCCTCAAGCATCAGCGGCATGTCCAGCTCACCCGGGATCGAAGGGTAGAGGATGAAGGTCATGGCATGGCCGCTCTCGACCAGATCGAGGTTGAAGGTCGCGCGCTCTTTGCGCGACAGCTCTTGACGTTCCTTCCAGGAATAGGACGGCGCGACATAGGCCAGAAGGCGGCCGTACCCGTCAAAGCGTTCGTCCGCCGCGCGCATAAAGAGCTTGCGGATGGAGCCGTCCGGCCGGGTGGTGCGCTCTTCGATGCGGTGTTCCAGAAACGCGCTGGCGGCCTTGCCTTGGGTGAACTGCAACGTGCCCGCCTTGCCGGTTTGCAGCCGCGGCAGGATGTGATCAGCGAAGGCCTGCGTCACAGGCGCCTTGCCGTCTTCGATCCATTGGGCCAATTCGGTGAATTTGTCGTCGACTCTTTCGGCGCCGCCCTCGCTACCCGCCGTGGTTTCCGGCGTGTCGACTGACAGCATCCGGATCGCCATGCGGATATTGGGTGTGTCGCCATCGGTGACGTCCACCAGCTTGGACGTGCCAAGCGCATCGAGGTTGAAACCGGCCGGGCGCCAGAGGATCTGAATGGGATCGGGCATGGGGACCTCAAGATATGGGTGAAAAGGGGATCACAATACCCGCAAAACGATAGTTTGGGGGTGGCAATCCGGTCAAGCGTCGTGATTGCGGTGGGGGCGGCGATAGGCTAAGCGCTGGCACATCTGGAACGGAGCAGAGCATGACTGAGCGCAAAGACGGATTGACCTATGCCGAAGCGGGCGTGGATATCGACGCGGGCAATGCGCTGGTCGAGCGGATCAAGCCGGCAGCCAAGCGCACGAATCGCGCCGGGGTGATGGCCGGGCTGGGCGGCTTTGGCGCTTTGTTTGACCTCAAGGCGGCGGGGTATGACGACCCTGTGCTGGTCGCGGCGACCGACGGGGTGGGGACCAAGCTGCGGATCGCCATCGACACCGGCCATTTGGGCGGCGTGGGGATCGACCTGGTGGCGATGTGCGTCAACGATCTGGTCTGCCAGGGGGCTGAGCCCTTGTTCTTTCTGGACTATTTCGCCACCGGCAAGCTGGAGACAGAGGCGGCCGCGAGCGTGGTCGAGGGCATCGCCGAGGGCTGTGTCCGGTCAGGCTGCGCACTGATTGGTGGCGAGACGGCCGAGATGCCGGGCATGTACGGCGCCGGGGATTTTGACCTTGCCGGTTTTGCCGTCGGAGCGATGGAGCGGGGCCACAGCCTGCCCGATGGCGTGGGTGCGGGTGACGTGCTATTGGGTCTGGCCTCGGACGGGGTGCATTCCAACGGTTATTCGCTGGTCCGCAAGCTGGTGGAGGTGTCGGGGCTGACATGGGACGCCGACTGCCCTTGGGGTGACGGATCGCTGGGGGCCGCGCTGCTGACACCGACGCGGCTTTATGTGAAACCGGCGCTGGCGGCTGTGCGCGCGGGCGGCGTGCATGGGCTGGCGCATATCACCGGCGGGGGGCTGACCGAAAACCTGCCACGCGTGTTGCCCGATGGTTTGGGCTCGCGGATCAACCTGGATGCGTGGGCGCTGCCGCCGGTCTTTGCCTGGATGGCCGAGACGGGGAGCATTGCCGAGGTCGAGATGCTCAAGACGTTTAACTGTGGCATCGGCATGGTGCTGGTTGTGGCCGCCGAGCGGGCCGAGGCGTTGACGACGCTGCTGAACGAGGCCGGGGAAACTGTCGTGCCTTTAGGCCAGGTGGTGCAGGGCACAGGCGTTGCCTATGAGGGCACGCTGGCGTGACGAAACGCGTGGCGATCCTGATCTCGGGCGGCGGGTCGAATATGGTCAAGCTGGTCGAAAGCATGACCGGCGACCACCCCGGACGGCCCTGCCTTGTGCTTGCGAACAGCGCCGACGCGGGTGGCCTGCAAAAGGCCAAGAACTTAGGCGTACCCACCGCCGTGGTGGATCATCGCCCCTTCAAAGGGGACCGGCCGGCGTTTGAGGCCGCCTTGCAGGACACGCTGGCAGAACACAAACCGGATATCATCTGCCTGGCCGGTTTCATGCGCGTTCTGACGGCGGGATTTGTGACCCCCTGGCAGGGCCGGATGCTGAACATCCACCCGTCGCTTTTACCAAAGTATCGCGGGCTTCACACCCATGCCCGCGCGCTCGAAGCGGGTGACACCGAACATGGCTGCACCGTGCATGAGGTGACCCCGGCACTGGATGACGGGCCGATCCTTGGCCAGGCGCGCGTGCCCATTCGCCCCGGCGACACACCCGACATACTGGCCGCGCGGGTGCTGGGACAGGAACACAAGCTCTACCCGCAAGTGCTCGCGCGATTTGCCGCCGGCGACAGGACAACCATCATGCTGAAGTGACGCATCGCTTTCCAAAACGCGCCCGAACGGCTATGCTCGGCCTCGGGGGTGCTGTGGGAAAAAAGACCAAAGAACAAGAAAAGACAGCACATGAAGACCATCACCACCACCGAGGATCTGGCCGCCTTTTGTGAGCGGGCCAAGGGCCAGCCCTATGTGACCGTGGACACCGAATTTCTGCGCGAACGCACCTATTACTCCAAGCTCTGCCTGGTGCAGATCGCCTTGCCCGGCAATGATCTGAACGACGCGGTGCTGGTTGATCCGCTGGCGGACGGGCTGTCGCTTGACCCACTTTTGGATGTCTTTCGTGACCCGAACATCGTCAAGGTGTTTCACGCCGCGCGTCAGGATCTGGAGATCTTTTTCATCGACCACAAGGTGATCCCGCAGCCGCTGTTTGACACCCAGGTGGCGGCGATGGTCTGTGGCTTCGGTGAACAGGTGGGGTATGAGACGCTGGTCAAGCGCATCGCAAAGGAAGGGCTGGACAAGTCCTCACGCTTCACCGATTGGTCGCGCCGTCCGCTGACTCAGGCGCAGAAATCCTATGCCCTGGCCGATGTCACCCATCTGCGGCAGATATACGAATTCCTCGCCCGCAAGCTGGCGGAAACCCGGCGTGAGCGCTGGGTGGAGGAAGAACTCGCGCTGCTCAGCGATCCCGAAACCTATATCACCCGGCCCGAGGATGCCTGGCAGCGGGTCAAGACCCGCTCGAACAGCCCGCGCTTTCTGGCGATTGTGCGCGAGCTGGCGAATTTCCGCGAAGATCATGCGCAACGCCGCAACATCCCGCGTTCACGCGTGTTCAAGGATGATGCGTTGGTCGAGCTGGCCTCGACCAAGCCGGTGACGATGTCTGATCTGGGAAGCTCACGTCTCTTGCTGCGCGAGGCGCGCAAGGGCGATATTGCAGCGGGGATTTTGGCGGCGGTGCAAAAAGGTGTGAACTGCCCCAAGGACAGCCTGCCGCAAATCGACACGCGGCGGGACAAACTGCAGGTCAACCCGGCGCTGGCCGATCTCTTGCGTGTACTGTTAAAGGCCAAAACCGAAAGCTCGGGTGTGGCTTCACGCCTGATTGCGCCTGCAGCCGATCTGGATGCGATTGCCGCCGGCATGCGCGATGTGGCGGCCCTGTCAGGCTGGCGGCGCGAGGTGTTTGGCGAAGACGCCCTGCGCCTCTGCGACGGTCAGATCGCTTTGGCCGCCAAGGGCAAGAGCGTCAAGGTCATCGACCTCTGATCAGCGCCGCGTCACCTGCGCGTTGCGGGCGCCGGTCACGCGGATCGTGCGGATACCCAAAAGATCACTTTCAGACACAAAGACCGCCGCTGTCACCGTGCGGGCTCGCGGCCCCAGGTTGCGCGGCCCGGCCGCTTGCAGCGCCCTGAGCGTGTAGGCGAGGGTTGGCCCGGTGCTGGCGCCGTCATCCTTGATCAGCCGCACGTCGAACGGCCCGGCGCGGTCGGCAATCCCCTCAACCCGAATGATCGCGCCGCCTGGACGGCGTTCGACCACCAGCTGCGAAATCTCGGCCACGGGGCGGCCCAGATAGGTCTCATCCCGGCTGGCCCTGAAAATCGAAGCGCGGCGGCGCGGGATCAGTGGATTGACTGTTTCCGAGGCAACCGGTTCAGACGTGCTGCGCCCAAACCAGTTGAACGGGTTGAGCCGCGAGTCGCGGATTGTGCCACAGCTGGTCAGCACAAGGGCCGATACCAAAAGAACGGAAAGAGCTTTGACCATGATCTGTCGCCTCAGACTGCCTGTCACCGGGGTAGCGCATTGCGGCGGCGAAGAAAAGCGTCAAGCCACGCTCTGGACCTTCGCGCGCAGGGCGCCTAACTGTAGCCGGCAAGGATCGGAGGTTTCATGGCGCAGCCCGCATTCGAAGACGTCGTCGAGGATTTCGAGTTTCTCGAGGATTGGGAAGACCGCTACCGCATGGTGATCGAGATGGGCAAGGCGATGGAGCCTTTGCCCGAGGCGCTGCGCGTGCCGGCCACCAAGGTCGAAGGCTGCGCCAGCCAGGTCTGGCTGCATCCGCAGATCGAAGGCGGGGTGTTCCATTTCTACGGCGACAGCGACGCGATGATCGTGCGCGGGCTGATCGCGGTGCTGCGGCGGCTTTATGACGGGCTGCCGGTGTCGGACGTGCCCAAGGTGAACGCGCGGGATGAGCTGGGGCGGCTGGGGCTGAACGATCATTTGTCGGCGCAACGCTCAAACGGCTTGCGGGCGATGATCGAACGCATCCGATCCGAGGCGCTGGCGGCCTGCTGAGTCTTCGGGCGGAAAGGGCAGGGGCTTTGCCCCTCTTGGCCTGCGGCCAATTCACCCCAAGGTATTTGGAAACCAGAGAAGAGACCCGCGTTTTCCAAGGTGAAAACGGGTGCCTTCGCCGCGCCACCTTCGATGAGACGGCAGCCCATTAAGCCTAACGGCGGTTAACCTTAATGCCCCCTTGCTTCTCTGGTTCAAAAATACCTCGGGGGCGAATGGCGGCCACGCCGCCAGAGGGGGCGGCGCCCCCTTTGCTCAAGGGCCTCAGCTGTTGCCGTTGCCGGTAAAGCGCGCCGCATCGGCAGCAGCACGGCGGATGGCGTTCGATTTGTGCACGGTTTCCTGATACTCGGCCTCGGCGTCGCTGTCATAGACCACGCCACCACCGGCCTGAATATAAAGTTTCTGGTCCTGCACCACCGCGGTGCGCAGTGCGATACACATGTCCATGTCGCCCCCGGCACTGAAATAGCCCACGCCACCGCCATAGACGCCGCGCTTTTCCGGTTCCAGCTCGTCGATGATCTCCATCGCGCGCACTTTGGGCGCGCCAGAGACCGTCCCGGCGGGCAGCCCCGCGAGAAGCGCGGACAGGGCATCGTGGTCGTCACTCAGCTCCCCCACCACGTTCGACACGATATGCATCACATGGCTGTAGCGTTCGATGATGAATTGCTCGGTCGGCCTCACCGTGCCGATCTTGGACACGCGCCCGGTGTCGTTGCGCCCCAGATCCAGCAGCATCAGATGCTCGGCCAGCTCTTTTTGATCGGCCAGCAGATCCTCCTCCAGCGCCTTGTCCTCTTCGGGTGTGGCGCCGCGGGGGCGGGTGCCGGCGATGGGGCGGATGGTGACTTCGTTGCCAAAGACGCGCACCAAGATCTCGGGGCTAGCGCCTATCACCTGGAACCCCCCGAAATTGAAGAAGAACATGAAAGGCGACGGGTTGGTGCGCCGGAGCGAGCGGTAAAGCGCAAAGGGCGGCAGCGGGAAGTCCTGTGTCCAGCGCTGCGAAGGTACGACCTGAAAAATGTCGCCCTTGCGGATATAATCCTTGGCCGTCTCAACCGCCGCCTTGTAGCCTTCATGGCTGAAATTCGACTGCGGCGGCGCGATATCCCCTGCGTCGCCCAGATCGCGCGCCTGCTGCGGCAGGGCGCGTTCCAGATCGCGCACCGCGTCCATCACCCGTTCAGCCGCCTGCGCATAGGCCGCGCGCGCGGTCATGCCGTCTTGCGTCCAGGCAGGGGACACCACCGTGACCTCGCCTTTGACCCCGTCGAGCACCGCCACCACGCTGGGGCGCATCAGCTGCGCGTCGGGCAGGCCCAGCGGGTCGGGATTTACGTTGGGCAGGTGTTCGACCAGCCGGATCATGTCATAGCCCAGATAGCCAAAGAGCCCCGCTGCCGCTTGCGGCAGGTCAGCGGGCAGGTCGATACGGCTCTCGGCGATCAGCGCGCGCAGGGACGTCAGCGGATCGTCGGGATGATCCTCAAACGCGTCGGCATCAAAGCGCGCGGCGCGATTGAGGCGCGCAGCCGTGCCGCTGCATTGCCAGATCAGGTCAGGCTTCATGCCGATGATCGAATAGCGCCCACGCACCTCGCCGCCGGTGACCGATTCCAGCAAAAACGCATCTTTGGCCGCCCCGGTCAGCTTGAGCATCAGTGACACCGGCGTGTCGAGATCGGCTGCCAGGCGGGCATAGACGACCTGGTTCTGCCCCGCCTCATAGCCGCGGGCGAATGCGTCGAAGTCAGGGGTCAGCTGCGCCATCGGGTCACTGAAAGCTGGCGTGTACGGCGTTGATCGCCGTCTGATCGATCGTCACCCCTGCGCGTTGCTGGATGTCGCTGGCCAGCGCGCGGAAAAGATCGTTGGCCACATCATTGGCCGCCTGATCACGTAGCACCTGCGACAGCTGCGCCACCTCGGCCGCCTCGGGATCGGCGGCGATGATGTCATCGAGCCGCAGGATCAGGGCCGCGCCGGCACCGGGCACGGCCTGCACCGCGCCTTTCTCCATCTCGAACGCGGCCAGCACCAAACCCGGGGGCAGGCCTTGCGGGCTGGCGTTGCGGGTCAGGCCGGTCTCGGTCAGCGGGGTCAGCTCCAGCGCCTCAAAGGTGCGGCCCTCGGCCAGCTGCGCGGCGAGCGTTTCCGCTTGTGCCACCAGCGCCTCGGTCACCTGCGCTTGGGTCCAGGCATCGGCCACCTGGTCGCGCACTTCGTCAAACGGGATCGGGGCGGGGGGCTGGATGTCGTCAAGCCGCAGGGCAAAGACACCGCCATCTCCCAATTGGTCGATCGCCGGGAAATCCTCGGTTGTCACGGTCTCGGCCAGCTCGCGGAAGGCGTCATAGGCGGCGATGCCGTCATCCTCCGCCCCGGTCCAGCCGATCTGGCCCAGCTGCATGTCGGTGCTGTCAGTCAGCTCTTCTAGCGTGGCACCGGCGGCCATTTCGTCGTCGAAGGACTGCGCCTGGGTCTCGATCACCCGGCGCGCGCGGTCCAGCGCCAGTTCCTCGCGCAGGGCCGGTTCGGCCTCTTCAAAGCTGGTGGATTGCGCCGGCAGGATGCCGTTCACGCGGTAGAGCGCCGGGCCAAGATCAGATGGCGCCGGGGCGCTGACATCGCCCACCGACAGGGCAAAGACCACCTCTGCCGCGTCGCCAAGGTCAGCCGCCGAGACATCGCCGAGATCGGCATCGCTCAGGTCCAGACCGCGGGCCTCGACCAACGCCTCAAACGTCGCCTCACCGGCCGTCAGTTGATCATAAGCCGCCTGTGCCGCCGCATCGTCGGCAAAGACCAGCCGCTCAACCAAGCGGCGTTCCGGTTGGTTGAAGATCTGGGTGCGTTCGTCATAAGCCGCGCGCAGGCTGTCGGCGTCGACCTCGACGGTGTCGAGGATCATCTCGGGCGTCAGCCAGGCATAGGTGAGCGCGCGGGTCTCGGGGCGGGTGTAGTCGGCGATGTTCTCGTCATAAAACGCCTGCAACTGCGCATCGGTCGGCGCGGGGATCGGCTCCGCCAGCGCCGTGTCGTCGATCTGCGTCCAGGTAAACGCGCGCCGTTCCGCGGCATAGGTCAAAAGCGTGTTCACATAGGTGTCGGGCAGGGACGTTCCAGCCAGAATGGCGCCTTGCAGCAAGGTGCGGGCGCTTTCCGATCGCAGGTCGGCCTCGAACTCTGCCTCATCCAGCCCGGCATTCTGCAGCGCAAAGGCATAGGCGTCGCGGTTGAAATCGCCATCCGACCCGGCAAATGCCGGCACGTTGCGGATTTCCTGCGCAAGGCGTTCATCGCCGATCGAAATCCCCAGCGAGGCGGCCTCGTGATCCAGCGCGGTGAACACCACAAGTTGGCTCAGCACCTGATCGGTCAAACCCAGCTGTTGGGCCTGCTGGAACGGCAGGGCTTGCCCGGTCTGCGCCTCGACCGCGCGGATTTCGTTGCGCAACCCGCGGAAATAATCGTCCACCGTGATTTCGGTATCGCCGACGCTGCCGACACGCGCCACACCGCCCGAAAAACTGGTGGCGCCAAAGCCCGCCAGACCGATGATCAAGAGACCCAAAAGGATCCAGACAAAGGTTTTCGAGATACTGCCAGATTTCCGCGCCATGCTCGCCTCGTGAGGGTGGTGATGCGCCTTGTCTACGCGGGGGGTGCGGGGGCTGCAAGGGGCCAGTCAAGACCTGCCAGACGCTGAAAGAGCTGGTCGATGCCCGCACGGTCCACATTGGCAAAGGCGATGCGGAATTGCTGTGCGCCAGCGGGGTCAGTTTCGGGCATGAACATGGTGCCCGGCAGGGCCAAAATGCCCGCCTCTGTCACCAGCTTTGGCGCCAAGGTGGCCGCGCTTTCGGCGAAGGGATGGCGAAGATAGGCGAAATAGGCGCCGAGGCCCAACAGCTGCCAGCCTTTGCTTTCAAGCAGCGGCATTGCGTCTTGGATGGCCGCGCGGCGGTCGAGGATTTCGTCGCGTTCCCCGGCCAGCCATTGGCCCAGGTTCTGCAAGCCCCAAAGGGCGGCGCGCTGGCCGAGCTGCGGCGGGCAAATGGCGACGGTGTCGAGGAATTTCTCGACCTCGGCCAAGAGGCTCGGCGCCGCGATCAGCGCGCCAACGCGGTGGCCGGTCAGGCGATACGCCTTGGAAAAGCTGTAAAGCTGGATCAGCGTGTCGTCCCAGTTGTCGGTCTGCACAAGGTGATGCGGCGGGGTGGGTCGGCTGTCGAAATCGCGATAGGTCTCGTCGACAATCAGCTTGATCCCGTGCCGGCGCGCCAGATCGGCAAAGGCGTCGAGCGTCTCAGCCGGGTATTCGACGCCGCCGGGGTTGTTCGGGGTGACGAGGGCCATCGCGCGGGTGCGAGGGGTTATCAGCGCCTCAGCCACGTTAGCCTGCGGGATCAGATGCGCGTCGGTTGGCAGGGGGACAGAGACCAAACCCGCCATGTCCAACCACATTTTATGGTTGAAATACCATGGGGTTGGCAGGATAACTTCATCCCCTTCATTGGCAATCGCGGTGATCGCCGCGGCGAAGGCCTGGTTGCAGCCCGCGGTGATGGCAATTTGCTCGGGCCGCACGTTGCCGTCGTAGTGATCCGCCCATTGACGGGCCAGTTCCTCGCGCAAGGCGGGCAAGCCAAGAACGGGGCCATAAAGATGCGTGTCGGGCTGATGCAGCGCCTCAGCCATGGCCTCACGCAGGGGCGCGGGCGGCGGATCTATGGGGGCGGCTTGGCTCACGTTGATCAGCGGCCGGTCCTCTGGAAACGTCACGCCATCAAGCCAGCGGCGCGCCTCCATCACCGGGGGCGCAAAGGTGGTCTGGGTGCGGCTGATCATGGCGACCTCCGGGGGCGGTTTCTCAATAACAATAATGGCTTGACGCAAAGGTCAGTCGACGCCGCGATAGGGTTTGACGTATTGCAGCGCCATGTCCCACGGGAAGAAGATCCAGGTGTCCTGGCTGACCTCGGTGATAAACGTCTCGACCTGCGGGCGGCCCATCGGTTTGGCGTAGACCGTGGCCACATGCGCCTTGGGATAGAGGCTACGGACGAGCTCCAACGTTTTACCGCTATCGACGAGGTCATCGATGATCAGGATACCCTCACCGTCCCCCATCAGTTCCGCATCGGGGGATTTCAGCACCTCGGCATCGCGCCGCTGATCCGCCTTGCCACCGCCGGCATGGTAAGATTTCACGCTGATCGTATCGACGGTTCGGATGTCCAGCTCACGCGCGACGATCATCGCCGGGGCCATGCCGCCGCGGGTGATGGCGACCACCGCGCGCCAAGCGCCATTGTCGGGCCCTTGTCCCTGCAGCCGCCAGGCCAGCGCGCGGGCATCGCGGTGCAATTGATCCCAACTGACGTGAAAGCCTTTCTCATGCGGTAGGCGGTCGTTCATCTTGGTCTCCTCACGTCAGAGCGATTTTCAGGCCGAAGGCGGCGATCAGGCTGCCAAAGACGCGGTCGATCCCGGTCTTCAGCCGGGTATAGGCCGCGCGCGGGCGGCGTAATGAAAACACCCGCGCCACCACGATATACCAAAGCGTTTCGTTGAGGAAAATCACCGCGAGCAGCGCCAGACGGATCGCCCAGGGCGTGTCGGCCGGCACAAGGCCGACAAAGACCGCGCCGAAGAAGACGGCCGTTTTGGGGTTGGTCGCAAAGGTCAGGAAGCCTAGGCGCATGGCCGAAAGTGCTGTGCGCGGCGCGCCGTCCTCGAGCGTCGGCAGCGGCTCCTTCGCGTGGCGCCACATCAGGTAGGCGATGAAAAGCAGGAACGCCGCGCCGCCGAGCTTCATCATCACAAAAAGCGCCGGGACCAGTTCAAAGAGCAACGCCAACCCGGCCATCGCCGCCGCGGCCCAGAGCACCGCGCCGAGGCCAAAGCCAAAGGCCAGCGCGCAGGCGGTGCCAAAGCCTTCGGAGACCGCGGTGCGGACCGACACGACAAAGGACGGCCCCGGGCTCATCGCCGCCAGCAGGTGGATCAGCCAGACAGACAGAAATGCCGCCCAAGTCACCTCAGCGCCCCACCAACAGGCGCAGCCCCAGCGCGCCGAGGATCACCGCAGCCACCCGGTCAACCACCGGCTTCAGCCGCAGGTAACCGGCGCGCGCAGGGGGTGTGGCGAGCAGGGCGGCGAAGGCGCCGTAGACCAGGATCTCGAC
>JASJCC010000008.1 GCA_030066175.1 Paracoccaceae bacterium
CTCGGCGATGTCCGTCTGATCAGCGACCGGAACCACGACTTCCTGCTGACTACGGGGCGGCGCATCGTCAGGCGCGGTGGCACAGGCAGACAGCATCAGTGCTGCGCTACAGCACAGCAAAACGTTTCGAAGTGACGCCATCTCCCCCATCGGGCCGGTGATACCGCGACCCAAAGGCCTCGTCCAGCTATGTCCGCGCGCCGCGCGTTGTGTAGCGCTGGTGCATCTGTCTAACCTCGCGCACCGTCAAAACTCTTCCACAGCAAGCACACCGCCAAGCGATTTCACCGCTCCCTTGATCTCGGGGGAGACAGGGAACTCCTGCTGCAGGTCAATCTCAACCTCGCCGGGCAAGCCAGCATCGTTGAGGCAGAGATGCACGGGGCCACGCGCCGCCCTGGGCATTTGCTCAGTTGCGCGGCCCAGGACGGACGCGATATTCGGGATGGCCTCGGCGTCTTCGACAAAGATGCGCAAGCCGATGCTGCCCGCGTCCGCCACCATGTTATCCACCGGCGCCACCGAGCGGCCAAGCAGCTTGAGCTGGTCGCTCTCCATCGTCGCCTCGACCGTGACAACGACCTTGGCGCCCGTTTCCAGATGCTCGCGCGATTTCTCGAGCGTTTCAGAAAACAGCGTGACCTCATAGGCGCCGGAGGTGTCCGACAACTGACAAAAGGCAAAGCGATTGCCACGGGCGGATTTGCGTTCCTGCCGGCCGGCGACCACACCTGCGAGCTTGGCCACCAGCGGGCCGGCTTCGGCCTTGGCGGTCACCTCTTCCAGCGTCACCACGTCCTTGCGACGCAGCGCTGCCATGTAATCGTCCAACGGATGACCCGAGAGGTAAAAACCCACGGCCTTGAACTCTTCGGCCAGCCGCTCGGCGGGCAGCCAGTCCGACACGGGGCTGAGGCGCGGTTCGGGCAGATCCTCACCTGCCTCTCCAAAGAGTGACACCTGAGCCGAGTTGCGTTGATCATGGACGGCCGCCGAATAGGCCACCAGCGCGTCGAGGCTGTCAAAGACGCGGCGGCGGTTCGCATCCAGCTGATCAAACGCCCCGGCCCGGGCCAACATCTCCAACGGGCGTTTGCCGACACGTTTCAGATCAACCCGGCGGGCGAGATCAAAGAGCGTCACAAAGGGTTTGCCCACCCCGCCCCGGACTTGATCCGGGGCCTCACTCGCGGGGTCCCGGGTCAAGCCCGGGACGGGTGTCTCTGCACCTCGCGCCTCGACGATCAGGCGCATGGCCTCGACACCCACATTTTTCAACGCCCCCAGCGCATAGACCAGCTCGCCGTCCACCACATCGAACGTCGCCTGGCTGCGGTTCACGCACGGTGGCACCCAAGGCAGGCTCAGCCCTTTGCGCACCTCTTCGAAATAGACCGCCAGCTTGTCCGTCAGGTGGATGTCGCAGTTCATCACCCCGGCCATGAACTCCACCGGGTGGTTCGCCTTCAGCCAGGCGGTCTGGTAGCTGACCACCGCATAGGCCGCCGCGTGGGATTTGTTGAAGCCATAATTCGCGAACTTGTCGAGCAGGTTCCAGACTTCCAAAGCCTTGTCCTTGTCGACACCGTTTTCCGCAGCGCCCGCCAGGAATTTCGGCCGCTCGGCATCCATCGCCTCTTGGATCTTTTTACCCATCGCGCGGCGCAGCAGGTCCGCGCCGCCGAGGCTATACCCCGCCATCTCCTGCGCGATCTGCATGACCTGTTCCTGGTAGACGATGATGCCCTGCGTCTCATCGAGGATATGGTCGATCGTCGGATGCAGGTTTTCGCGTTCCCGCAGCTTGTTCTTGACCTCGCAATAGGTCGGGATGTTCTCCATCGGGCCAGGGCGATAGAGCGCGACCAGCGCCACGATATCCTCGATGCAGGTCGGCTTCATGCGCTTGAGCGCGTCCATCATGCCCGAACTTTCCACCTGGAACACCGCCACCGTCTTGGCCGCGGCGTAAAGCTTGTAGCTTGCCTCATCATCCAACGGGATCGCGCCGATATCGTCCACCGTTCCGGGCGCGGGCTCGTAAAGCTCGGTCCCGTCCGCTGCGACATGCAGATGGCGGCCGGATTTCAGGATCAGGTCCACCGCGTTCTGGATCACGGTCAGCGTTTTCAGGCCGAGAAAGTCGAACTTCACCAGGCCCGCTTGTTCAACCCATTTCATGTTGAACTGGGTCGCCGGCATTTCCGACCGCGGATCGCGATACAAGGGCACCAAAGCGTCCAAAGGCCGGTCGCCGATCACCACCCCTGCCGCGTGGGTCGAGGCGTTGCGCAACAGCCCCTCGACCTGCTGGCCATAGGTCAGCAGACGGTCGACGACCTCTTCGGCCTTGGCTTCTTCCCGCAGGCGCGGTTCATCGGCCAGGGCCTTTTCGATGCTGACGGGCTTCACACCCTCGACCGGGATCATCTTGGACAGACGATCCACCTGGCCATAGGGCATCTGCAACACCCGGCCCACGTCCCGCACCGCGGCCTTGGACAGCAAAGCACCAAAGGTGATGATCTGCCCCACCCGGTCGGCGCCATACTTGTCCTGCACATAGCGGATCACCTCTTCGCGCCGGTCCATGCAGAAATCGATGTCGAAATCCGGCATGCTGACCCGTTCGGGGTTCAGGAAGCGTTCGAACAGCAGCGAATAGCGCAGTGGGTCGAGATCGGTAATCGTCAAAGCGTACGCCACCAGGCTGCCCGCGCCCGAGCCGCGCCCCGGCCCCACCGGGATGTCCTGTTCCTTGGCCCATTTGATGAAGTCGGCGACGATCAGGAAGTAGCCGGGAAACCCCATGCCTTCGATGATGCCGAGTTCGAACTCGAGCCGTTTTTCATATTCCTCGACGCTGGCCGCGTGCGGGATCACGGCGAGCCGCTCTTTCAGCCCGGCGCGCGATTGCTGGCGCAGCTCCTCGACCTCATCATCGGCAAACCTCGGCAGGATCGGATCACGTCGATAGGCCATAAAGGCGCAGCGGCGGGCGATCTCCACTGTGTTTTCCAAAGCCTCGGGCAGATCGGCAAACAGTACCGCCATTTCCTGTGGGCTCTTCAGGTAATGCTGTGGCGTCAGACGGCGGCGTGGTTCCTGCTGATCGACATAAGCGCCCTCGGCGATGCAGATCAGCGCATCATGCGCCTCGTACATGTCGGATTTCGGGAAATAGGCATCGTTGGTTGCGACCAGCGGCAGACCCATCTCATAGGCCATTTCCACCAATCCGCGTTCTGTCAGGCGTTCGGCCTCGGGTGGGCTGCCGTCCTCGCCCGGGTGGCGTTGCAGCTCGACATAGAGTCGGTCGCCAAACATGTCCCAAAGCCGCGTCAGCAAGGTCTGCGCCGGGGCGCGCCCGCCTTGCTGCAAGAGCCGCCCAACCGGGCCGTCGGGGCCACCCGTCAGGCAGATCACGTCCTCGGCATGCTGCGCCAGTTCGTCCAGCGTCACATGCGGCAGCTCACTGCCTTGCCGCAGATAGAGGCAGGAGTTGAGCTTCATCAGGTGCTCATAACCACGTTCGCTCTGCGCCAAGAGCACCAGCGGAGCGGGCGGTCGCGGGCGATCACCAGGTGCTGTCTCGACAAAGCGCAGATCGACCTGACAGCCCATGATCGGCTGCACCCCGGCGCCACTGGCCGCAACGGAAAACTCCAAAGCGGCAAAGAGGTTGTTGGTATCGGTCACTGCAATGGCCGGCATGCTCATGTCGGCGCATAGCCCAGGCAGCTTCTTCAGCCGGATTGCGCCTTCAAGCAGCGAGTATTCGGTGTGGACGCGCAGGTGAATGAATCGGGGATCAGCCATGCAAACACATTATGCAGCGGTCTTGGCGTCGGAAAGCCCAAAATCAGGGGGAAATCGGGAATCTCGCACAGACCACATGATTGACAATAAAAGTAAGCCTATAAGGTAAGTATAATTTGACAGAACGTAATTTTTGATTTTACTTAGCCATATGGCTCATCAAATCTCGGATCTCTTCAACGCGCTTTCCGATCCCACACGATGCACGGTGATCGAAGACTTATGCGCGGGTCCGGCCTCGGTCTCTCAGCTTTACAACAAGCACGACATGGCCCTGCCCTCGTTCATGAAACACCTGCGTAAGCTGGAAGAGGCCGGGCTGGTGCACAGTCACAAAACCGGGCGCACCCGCTTCTTTCGCCTCAACCCCGCGGCTCTGGCTACGGCAGATGCCTGGCTGACCCAGCAACGCGCAACCATCGCACGGCAATCGGGCGGGCTGGATGCCTTGTTGATGTGTATGGCCAATGGCAACCGGTCGTGGCGCGCCAGCGAAACGGCAAATGACCGGATTTCAGGCACATAGCACCACCCAAACGCGGCAATAGCACTTTTTCCTTGCCAAGCCGCCAGACCGCCGCCTAGCCTTGACCTCTGATAGGCCGCGCGTTTTCTACGCCGCATCGAGGGCGCGCCGGGACCAGGCCACTTGGTAAGGCGGCAGGTTTTCACAATGGATATCACCTTTCTTCTGAATGGAGAGAGCGTGGAGTTGCGCGGCGTCTCGCCGACCGTGACGCTGCTGGACTGGTTGCGCGAAACCCGTGGGCTGACCGGCACCAAAGAGGGCTGCAACGAAGGCGATTGCGGCGCCTGCACCGTGATGGTCACGGATGAGAGCGGCGCGCGGCCGCTCAACGCCTGCATCCTGTTCCTGCCGCAACTACACGGCAAAGCCATTCGCACGGTCGAAGGCATCGCCGGCCCGGATGGCAGCCTGCATCCCGTGCAGCAGGCGATGATCGAGCATCACGGCTCACAATGCGGGTTTTGTACGCCTGGATTCATCGTCTCGATGGCCTGCGCGCATCTGAATGGCGACACCAATCACGACGATGCGCTGGCCGGTAACCTCTGCCGCTGCACTGGCTATGCCCCGATCATCCGCGCCGCAGAGGCTGCCGAGAAGGCACCGGTGCCATTTTGGATGAACGATGTGCCACCCGCGGCCGAGGGGGCGACGGCGCCAACCGATGCGGCCTCACCCGACGTACACGCGCCTGAAACCAGCGACGCCTTGGCCGAGCTTTATGCCCGTCACCCCAACGCGACGCTGATCGCAGGAGCCACGGATGTCGGGCTTTGGGTGACGAAACAGATGCGCGATCTGCCCGAGGTGATCTTTCTCAACCGCTGCCGCGATCTACAGAGCGTCGAGGTCTCGGATACAACCATCCGGATCGGCGCCGGGGTGACGATGGACTCGGTGCTGACGCTGATGCGCGAACACCATCCCAGCTTTGCCGAGATGGTCCGGCGCTATGGCTCGGCCCAGGTGCGCGCAGCGGCGACGATTGGCGGCAATATCGCCAATGGCTCCCCCATTGGGGACAACCCGCCCGCGCTAGTGGCGCTGGGGGCGACGCTGCATCTGCGGTTCCGCGAGACGCATCGCGAAATGCCGCTGGAGGATTTCTATATCGACTACGGCAAGCAAGACCGCCATCCGGGTGAGTTTGTCGAGGCCGTCTCCTTCCCGCGCCAGCCCAACCGGCTGCGGGTCTACAAGCTGTCAAAGCGGTTCGATCAGGATATCTCGGCCGTCTGCGGCGCCTTTAACATCATCGTCGACGATGGCGTGGTGTCCTCGGCCCGCGTCGCCTTTGGCGGCATGGCGGGCATCCCGAAACGGGCAATCCATGTGGAACAGGCGCTGATCGGCCAGCGCTGGACCGACGAGGCGTTGATCGCCGCGTGGGAGGCCTGGCACAAGGACTTCACCCCGATGTCGGACATGCGCGCCTCGGCCGACTATCGCCTGACAACCGCACGCAACATGCTGTCACGCTACCTGCTGGAGGATTTGGGTGCCGATGTATCGGTGTTGGAGGTGACGCCATGAGCATCGCCAAACCCCTGCCGCACGACGCCGCCAAACTGCATGTCACCGGGGCGGCGCGTTACTTGGATGATATTGCGCTGCCGGCCAACACGCTGCATCTGGCTTTTGGCCTCGCGTCCATTGCCGCCGGGCGGGTTACGTCGATGGCGCTGGATGCTGCGCGGGCCGCCCCTGGAGTTGTCGCCGTGATGACGGCTGCAGACCTGCCGACGGATTGCGATTGTTCGCCGTCGGCGCATGACGAACCGCTCTTGTCAGATGGCACGGTGCACTACCTGGGTCAGCCGCTTTTCCTTGTTGCAGCAGAGACCCATCTGCAGGCGCGGCGCGCGGTGCGGTTGGCGCAGGTGCAGTATGATAAGGCCGAACCGATCCTGACCATCGAAGAGGCGCTCGCCGCAAACGCGCGGTTCGAAGACGGCCCGATTGTCTGGGAACGCGGCGCGGCAGAGGCGGCCATCGCGAGCGCGGCGCGCCAAATCAGCGGGCAGATCGAGATGGGCGCACAAGAGCATTTCTATCTCGAAGGCCAGTCCGCCCTGGCGCTACCGCAAGAAGGCGGCGACATGGTGGTGCACGCCTCGACCCAGCACCCGACCGAGATCCAGCACAAGGTGGCGCATGCGCTGGGGATCCCGATGCATGGCGTGCGGGTGGAAACCCGGCGCATGGGCGGCGGCTTTGGCGGCAAGGAAAGCCAGGGCAACGCGTTGGCGATTGCCTGTGCGGTGGTCGCATCAACCACCAGGCGGCCGGCCAAGATGCGCTATGACCGCGACGATGATTTCCTGATCACCGGCAAGCGGCATGATTTCCGCATCGACTATCATGTCGGCTTTGATCCGGCCGGCCGGATCGCAGGCATTACATTCCGGCACTATACCCGCTGCGGCTGGGCGCAGGATCTGTCGCTGCCAGTGGCGGATCGCGCGATGCTGCATGCCGACAATGCCTATTACCTGCCCGCGGTGCGGATTGAATCGCACCGTTTGCGCACCAACACGCAGAGCGCGACCGCGTTCCGGGGTTTTGGCGGACCCCAGGGGATGCTGGGAATCGAGCGGGTGATGGATCACATCGCCTATGATCTGGGCTACGACCCGCTGCAAGTCCGCCGGGCGAATTACTATGGGGCGACGGGCAGAGGGGGGCTGTCTGCCCCCCGCTTGCCAGAGGCAAGCCCCTCCGAAGGTATTTCTGAACCCGAGAAGAGGCAGACCACGCCTTTTGGCCAGCCGGTCGAGGATTTCATCCTGCACGAGATGACGGATCGCCTGGCAGAAACGGCGGCGTATGAACAGCGGCGCGCAGCCGTCGCAGCCTGGAACGCCGCCAACCCGGTGTTGAAACGCGGGCTGGCGCTGACCCCGGTGAAGTTCGGCATTTCCTTTACGCTCACGCATCTCAACCAGGCCGGAGCGTTGGTGCATGTCTATCAGGACGGCTCGGTCCACATGAACCACGGCGGGACCGAGATGGGGCAAGGCCTGTTCCAGAAGGTGGCGCAGGTGGCGGCCAGCCGCTTTGGCGTGCCGCTGGAAGCGGTCAAGATCACGGCGACGGATACCGCCAAGGTGCCCAACACCTCGGCCACCGCGGCCTCATCCGGGTCGGACCTGAACGGCATGGCGGTGCGCGAGGCCTGTGACACGATCCGAGCGCGGATGGCGGACCATCTGGCCTTGCTCTACCAATCAACGCCCGACGCGGTGACGTTTGGCGATGGACAGGTCATCATCGGTGACGAGACCCTGAGCTTCGCCCGCGCCGCGCAGCTCTGTTACGAGGGCCGGGTCAGCCTGTCCTCAACCGGGTTCTACAAGACGCCAAAGGTCGAGTGGGACCGGATCAAGGGCCAGGGCCGGCCGTTTTTCTATTTCGCCTATGGTGCGGCGTGTTCAGAGGTGGTGATCGACACGATGACCGGCGAATACCGCATCCTGCGCGCCGATATCCTGCATGATTGCGGCGCCTCGCTGAACCCGGCGCTGGACCTGGGCCAGATCGAGGGCGGCTATGTCCAGGGGGCCGGCTGGTTGACGACCGAGGAACTGGTCTGGGATGAGGCCGGCCATCTGCGCACCCATGCGCCCTCGACCTACAAGATCCCCGCCTGCGCCGACCGGCCCGATATCTTCAACGTCGCCCTCTGGGACGGCGAAAACCGTGAGGAGACAATCTATCGCTCCAAAGCGGTGGGGGAGCCGCCGTTTATGCACGGGATCTCCGTGCTGATGGCCTTGTCAGACGCGGTGGCCGCCTCTGGCGATGGCTACCCGTCGCTTGACGCGCCAGCTACGCCCGAGAGGGTGCTGAAAGCCATTCGGAGCCTGCGCAATGAGCTTTGATCGCGATGCTTTGGCACTTGCTGTGGCGACCCATGGCCAAGTGGCCCGCGTGGTTGTGGCAGAGGTCGCCGGCTCGGCCCCACGCGAGGTGGGCGCCGCGATGCTGGTCTGGCAGGGCGGCCAAAGCGGCACGATCGGCGGAGGTGCCTTGGAGTTGCAAGCGGCCGAGGCGGCTTTGCACCGGCAGGGGGCAACGCGCCATCCCTTGGGGCCGGAACTGGGCCAGTGTTGCGGCGGGGCGGTGACGCTCTGGACGGATGTTTACAACGCCCAGAAACTTAACGCGCTGGCGGACCAAGACGTGATCGCCCGCGGTCCGGGCGAGATGCCGCTGGCCGTGCACCGCCTGATGGACCGCGCCCGCGCTCGTGGCCAGGCACCGGTGCCGCAGCTGGTGCAGGGCTGGATGGTTGAACCGGTCCTGCGGCCCAACCGTCACCTTTGGATCTGGGGCGCCGGGCATGTGGGCCGCGCCTTGGTGGCCGTGTTGGCACCCGTGCCGCAAATCGCGATCACCTGGGTCGACACCAGCGCCGATCGGTTCCCAGAGCACATCCCCAACACCGTCACCCCGCTCTGGGCCGAGGACCCGACCCGCCTTGCACAACACGCCCCGCCCGAAGCCGAGCACCTAATCCTGACATACAGCCACGCGCTGGACCTCGGACTCTGCGACGCTCTGCTCAAACGTGGCTTTGCCTGGGCCGGGCTGATCGGGTCGGACACGAAATGGGCGAGGTTTCGCAAGCGGCTTCGCGCCATGGGGCACGAGCCTGCCCAAATCGACCGCATTTGCTGCCCAATTGGGCAGAAATCCCTGGGCAAACACCCGCAAGCCATTGCCGTCGGGGTCGCCGCGCAGCTACTGAAGACACAAACAGGGACCGAGATATCGTGGCCGATAACCTCCTCAGCCTCAGAGGTCTGACCAAGGCCTACCCCGGCGTGATCGCCAATGACGACGTGTCGTTCGACATCCGTCATGGCGAGATTCACGCGTTGCTGGGCGAAAACGGCGCGGGCAAGTCGACGCTGGTCAAGATGATTTACGGCCTCGTCAAACCCGACAAGGGTGAGATGACGTTCGACGGCGTGCCCTTTGCCCCCGCCAAACCCTCCGACGCGCGCAGCGCCGGTGTCGCGATGGTGTTCCAGCACTTTTCGCTGTTCGAGGCGCTGGACGTGGCGGAAAACGTGGCGCTGGGGATGGAGAACCCACCTAAACCTGGCGACCTGGCGCGGCAAATCCGTGAAGTGTCAGAGACCTATGGGTTGCCTCTGGACCCAACTCGGACGGTGGGAACCCTGTCCGCCGGCGAACGGCAACGCGTTGAAATCATTCGCTGTCTGCTGCAAGACCCGCGGCTCTTGATCATGGACGAACCGACCAGCGTCTTGACCCCGCAAGAGGTGGAGATCCTATTCAAGACCTTGCGCAAACTGAAGGCGGAAGGCACGTCGATCCTCTATATCTCGCACAAGCTCGAAGAAATCCGCAGCCTGTGCGACCACGCAACGATCCTGCGGCTGGGCCAGAAGGTGGCGACCTGTACGCCCGCGGAAACCACCGCGCGTGAGCTGGCTGAGATGATGGTTGGTGCGAGCTTCTCCGCACCGGAGGCCAAGCCACACAGCCCAGGAGAGGTTGCGCTGAAGGTAGACGGGCTGAGCCTGCCCGCCCCGGGCGCCTTTGGCACTCCGCTGCGTGACGTGTCGTTCGAATTATGCGCGGGCGAAGTGCTGGGCATCGGCGGCGTCGCGGGCAACGGCCAGGACGAATTGCTCGCAGCCTTGTCAGGCGAACGGCTCGCCCCGGCGGCGTCGGTGTGGCTGGGGCCCCGCGATGTCAGCCGCGAAGGCCCAATTGCGCGGCGCGATGCCGGGCTGTTATCGGCGCCGGAAGAACGTCTGGGGCACGCGGCGGCGCCAAATATGAGTCTGATTGAAAACGCCGTGCTCACCGGCGCACGGCGACAGGGCATGTTGAACAATGGGATGATCCAGTGGGGCACAGCGCGCGGCTTTGCCGAGCAGGTGATCCGTACTTTCGACGTGCGCACCCCCGGACCGGGCACCGCCGCGCGGGCCTTGTCCGGCGGGAACCTGCAGAAATACGTGATCGGCCGGGAAATCCTGCAAGCGCCCGAAGTGCTGGTGGTGAACCAACCCACCTGGGGTGTCGATGCCGCCGCCGCCGCCGCGATCCGCCAGGCGCTGCTGGACCTGGCCTCGCAGGGCGCCGCCATCCTGTGCATCAGCCAAGACCTCGATGAGCTGATGGAAATCTCTGACCGCTTCGGTGCGTTGAACGAAGGGCGACTGTCGGCAATCCGGCCGGTCGCAGGGCTGTCGATTGACCAGATCGGCCTGATGATGGGCGGCGCCCATGACATGGAGGTGGCCCATGTCTGACGTGGCCCGTTTGCTCAAGCGCGCAGAAAAACCTTGCAAGGTTTTTCCCAAATTTCTTGCAAGAAATTTCTTCCGCGCACCTCTACCGGGGGCGCAGAGATGATCCATCTTGAGCGCCGCCCGCAGCCTTCGCGGCTTTGGACAGCGACCACGCCGCTCATTGCCGTGGTGCTGACGATGATCGTCGGGGGCACGATGTTTGCGGCCCTCGGCACTGACCCCTTCGAAGCCATACGTACGATCTTTTGGGATCCGCTCTTCAACACCCAATTCGCCGGTTTCACCCGCCCGCAATTGTTGGTCAAGGCGGGGCCGCTGATCCTGATCGCCATCGGGCTTTCCATTGGCTTTAGGGCCGGCATCTGGAATATCGGTGCCGAGGGGCAGTACATCATGGGGGCGATCTGCGGCGCGGCTGCCGGGCTGGCGCTATACCCCTCAGAAAGCCCGCTGATCTTTCCACTGATGATCCTGGCGGGCGGTCTTGGCGGCTGGGCTTGGGCGGCGATCCCCGCGGTTCTAAAAACCCGGTTTGGCACCAATGAAATCCTCGTCTCGTTGATGCTGGTCTACGTGGCTGAAAACGTGCTGGCCTCGGTATCGTCGGGGCTCTTGCGCAACCCGGAGGGCATGGGCTTTCCCGGCTCGCGCAATTTCAAGGAATGGGATGCCGCGCATAATGCCGAGATCGTCGCAGGCACCGGCATGCATTGGGGCGTCGTCTTTGCCTTCATCGCCGTGATCGCTGCCTATGTCCTGCTGACCCGCCACATCCAGGGCTTCAACATCCGCCTGACCGGCGAGGCCCCCCGCGCCGCACGCTTTTCCGGTGTGAACCCGGCGCGCATCATCTTTCTATGCCTCGGCATTTCCGGCGCATTGGCCGGGCTTGCGGGCCTGTTTGAGGTCACCGGCCCAGCAGGGCAGATTAGCATCGACTTCAACTCAGGCTACGGCTTTACCGCGATCATCGTCGCCTTCCTGGGCCGGCTGAACCCGATTGGCATCCTGCTGGCCGGGCTCTTGATGGCGCTGACCTATATCGGCGGGGAGCTGGCGCAGCTCATGCTCGGCCTACCCGGTGCGTCGATCCAGCTCTTCCAGGGGATGCTCTTGTTTTTCCTTCTGGCCACGGACGTCTTCACCAATTACCGCGTCCGCTTTGGGCGGAGTGAGGTCGCATGACCCCATCCCGCACCCATTCCTTCTTTGGTTCAAAAAAAACTCGGGGTGAATTGGCCGCAGGCCAAAAGGGGCAGCGCCCCTTTTCACCCGTCTGCACGAGAGACGTCACATGGATCTGAGCGCCATCAACCCCGTCCTGCTGGTCGCCTCGGTCATGGTCTCGGCCACACCCATCCTGCTCGCCGCCATCGGCGAAATGGTGGTCGAGAAATCCGGCGTGCTGAACCTTGGCGTCGAAGGCATGATGATTACCGGTGCGGTGGTCGGTTTTGCGGTGGCGGTCAACAGCACCTCGCCAGGGCTAGGCTTTGTCGCCGCGGCGCTTGCCGGCGCGCTCCTATCCCTCAGTTTTGGATTCCTGACCCAGTACCTCTTGTCGAACCAGGTGGCGACCGGGCTGGGCCTGACGCTGGTGGGGCTGGGCCTCTCGAGCCTCATCGGCAAACCCTATGAGGGCATGAAAACCGCCACCCTGCCCAAGCTGGACATCCCCGTGCTCAGCGATCTGCCTGTGGTGGGCCGCATGCTCTTTTCACATGACATCATGGTTTATCTCAGCCTCGCCCTTGTCGCCGCCGTCTGGGCGTTTCTGAAATACACCCGCGCTGGCCTGATTCTGCGGGCCGTGGGTGAGAGCCACGACAGCGCCCATGCGCTGGGATACAAGGTCGTGCGGGTACGCCTGCTCGCGATCCTCTTCGGGGGTGCCTGCGCCGGGCTGGGTGGGGCCTATCTCAGCCTTGTCCGCGTGCCGCAATGGACCGAAGGCATCACCGCCGGTGCGGGTTGGATCGCCCTCGCCATCGTGGTCTTTGCCAGCTGGCGCGCTGGCCGCGTCGCAGTAGGTGCCTATCTTTTTGGCGGCATCACCGTCTTGCAGCTGAACCTGCAGGCGGCAGGCGCGGCAGTGCCGGTGGCGCTCTTGTCGGCGTCGCCCTATCTGATAACGATCCTCGTGCTCGTCATCATCTCGGCCCGCGGCATGCATGGGGCACCCGCATCGCTCGGCCGTCCATTCCATGCCTCGACCTAGAGGCGTTCCGTTTTACAACCACCAACAGGGGATAAACCATGAAAAGAAGAACTCTGCTTGCCAGCGCCGCGCTGGCCGCGACACTCGGCACCGCCGCCTTTGCGCAGGATCCGACCAAGGCGTGTTTCGTCTATGTCGGGCCCATCGGCGACGGCGGCTGGACCTATCAGCACCACCAGGGCGCGCTGGCCGTGAAAGAGGAATTTGGCGACGCGGTCGAGATTGCCTGGCAGGAATCTGTGCCCGAAGGGGCCGATGCCGAACGGGTGATGACCCAGATGGCGCTGTCGGGCTGCGACATCATCTTCACCACCTCCTTCGGCTATATGGACGCGACCAACGCCGTGGCGGCCAAGTTCCCGGACATCAAGTTTGAACACGCCACCGGCTACAAGCGTGAGCATCCCAACGTGTCGAGCTACAATGCGCGCTTCTACGAAGGCCGCGCTGTGGTCGGGCATATCGCCGGGTCGATGACCAAGACCAACAAGATCGGCTATCTCGCATCCTTCCCGATCCCCGAAGTCGTGATGGGCATCAACGCCTACTATCTGCACGCGCAGAAGGTGAACCCGGATGTCGAGCTGGTTGTGACCTGGGTCTACA
This sequence comes from Paracoccaceae bacterium, assembly GCA_030066175.1. Taxonomy (GTDB): domain Bacteria; phylum Pseudomonadota; class Alphaproteobacteria; order Rhodobacterales; family Rhodobacteraceae; genus JASJCC01. The sequence goes on from JASJCC010000008.1 coordinate 13,466, forward strand.
CTTGGTTCGATCCCGCCAAAGAGGCCGACGCCGCGCGCGCCATGATCGACCAGGGTGTCGACGTGATCACCGCCCATACCGACAGCACCGCACCTCTGGCCGAGGCCGCCAAGGAAGGTGGCGCGGTGATCGGGTTCGGTCAGGCTTCCGACATGGCGCCCTTTGCCACCAATGACGACGGCACCCCGGGGCCGCGCGTGACGTCGATCATCGACGAATGGTCGCCCTACTACGTCAAGCGCGTCAAAGCCGTTATCGATGGCACCTGGGAACAGATCGACAGCTGGTCCGGCATGCCGGAAGGCGAGGTTGTGATGGGTGAGATGACCGACGTCATCCCCGAAAACGTGCGGCAAGAGGCCCAAGGGATGATCGACGCAATCACCGGAGGCACGTATCACCCCTTCACCGGCCCGATCAACAAGGCCGACGGCTCGGCCTGGCTGGCCGATGGTGAAGTCGCGTCGGACGGCGATCTGCTCAGCATGGATTTCTATATCGAAGGCATCGACGCCGAAATCCCGAACTGATCGGCTGACATAGCGATCATAGGGGCCGCATCGCGCGGCCCCTTTTTTGTTGTCTGCTCGCGCCGCGCCTCAGCGCGTGAGGGCGGCTTTCATGCTGGCTTCGGGAAAGCAAGTGGGGGTGCGGCCGGTGGTTTCTTGCCAGCGACCGATAGAGCGGCGGGTCTTGAAGCCTGGCAGTCCGTCGGCGCCGCCCACGTCATGGCCTTGCCGTTCCAGCGCCCGCTGCATCGCTGCCACATCTGACCGGTAAAGCCCGCCAACCTTGCCCCAGGACGCGGAAAAATCCCCCATGCCGTATTGGATCCGGTCCCCCACATGGCCCACGAAGAGCGCGTAAAGATCGCTCATATTGTAGTCCTTGAGCACGTAGAAATTCGGCGTGACGATGAAGGCCGGCCCGTTGCGCCCGGCCGGCATCAGCAGGAACCCCTGCGCCCGGCGTTCGTGGTCGGGAAAGGGTTTGCCGGACACGCGATTGATCCCCAACTTCTCCCAATCGCGGATCAATCGGCCCTGGTCGGGCCCCTCCAAAGCGCAGGAGACCGAGGCCGGAACCGTCACCTCGAACCCCCAGTCGCGGCCGCTAACCCAGCCATGTTTCGCCAGGTAATTGCCGATCGAGGCGATGGTATCTGCCTCTGACCGCCAGATATCGGCGCGCCCGTCGCCATCACCGTCAGCCGCGTATTGCAAAAAGCTCGTGGGCATGAATTGTGGCTGTCCCAACGCGCCGGCCCAACTGCTTTTCATCACGCTGCCCGGCGCATGCCCGGCCTCGGCGATCACCAGTGCCGCCACCAACTGATCGGTGAAATAGGGCGCGCGGGTGCTCATAAAGCCCTTGGTGCCCAGCACCTCGAAGGCATTGTTGCGAATGGGGACCTGGCCATAACCGCTTTCGCGCCCCCAGATGCCCAGAATGATCTGCCCGGGCACACCCGTCCGCCGCTCCACAGCCGCGAGCACCTTGGCATGGCGGCTGGCCATCTGGCGGCCGATGCGGGTGGCGCCCTCGACCGAGTTGGGGTTGAAGTACTTGCCCGGTGATCCGAATTCCGCCTGGCGTTGTTTCTTCGGTGTCGTGGCGCGGGTACCCGGCGGCACCAGGTCCGGCAGCTTCCAGTTCAGGCTGACCCCGGTAAAAGCCGCCTCAAAAGTCCGCCGCGACACCCCTTCAGCCTTGGCCCGCGGCCAGATCGTCTGACCCAGCCAGGCCTGAAACTGCCGCTCAACCGCGGCGCGGTTCTGCGCGGCAACCGGGCCGGCAACCAAGGCCAAAGACAGCAAAAGGGCAACGGCACGCACCACCATGTGACGGCTCCTGACTAACAACCTGTCTTGAAGGTAGAGCATCCGCGACCCCTCTCCCAGAGGGCGGGTCAGAGAAACCCGGCATCAAACCGCCTAGCGCAGGATCGCGCCCCGAATCGTGCTCTGACTGATGACCTGGCATCCCAAGGTCACCCGCAAGGCGCGCACCAGATCGTCGAGCGTTTCCGCGCGCACGTATTTGCCCCCCGTGCGATCCGCCAGACACCGCGCGACGGTCACCGCGTCGTTGTAATCGGAGCGGCCTTGGGACTCCCAACCAAAGTGATCGCCGCGCACCTTGAAGCCGATCACATGCACCGTCAGGTCCGCCGCGTCGGACGCCAGCACGGCCGCCAACTCACACGGCGCGCCGCCGCAAGTTTCCTTACCATCGGTGATCAGCACAATCGCGCCGGGCGCCACGCGGTAGTTCAGCACATCCGCCGCCGCCGCGACCGCTTCGGTCAGGGGCGTGTCGCCCGCCGGCTGCAATGTTTCCACGGCGTTGATGATCAGCCCCGCCGCCTCCCATTGCGGGTCAAAGCGCAGGTCGATGCTGTTGCACCCGCCCGCGCCCGTGGCCCCCGGCCCGTAGATAATCAGCCCCAGCCGCCGCGCCTCGGCAATGCCGGGCACAGCCCGGCGCATCGCGGTGCGCGCTTCGAAGATCCGCGGCTCGCCGATCTGGTTGAACCCCATCTCGGCCATCGAGCCCGAGCCGTCAAACACCACCATCGCGTCCTCGGTGCAGTTCTCCGAGGCCCCGGCGGCCCAGGGCAGCAGGGCAAAGAGGCTGGCGGCCAACAGGCGTCGGGTCATTGTGGCTCTCCGGTCTGGACCTGTGAAAGGTGACAGGCGGGGCGCCCCCTGTCCATTGCCGCTTTGGTCGCCCCGCCGGTTGCACAGGCGGCTTTGCCATGGCAGAGCAGCAGACATGACCACGACGCTTCACACCCTCTCCGGCGCGCCAATCGGCGGTTTTGCCTTTGGCTGCATGCAGTTCGGTGGCAAGGCCGATGCCGCCGCCTCTCGCACCATGTTCGAGGCCTGTCTCGAGGCCGGCATCGCGCATTTCGACACCGCCTTTGCCTACACGGGCGGTACCGCGGAACGCCTGCTGGGCGGCTTTGCGAAGTCTGAGCGCGAGGCGTGTTTCATCGCCACCAAAGCCGGCTACACCGGCGGCGCCGGGCGCGCGAACATCCTGGCGCAGTTTGACCAGAGCCGCGCGCGTCTCGGCATGGACATGGTCGATCTGCTCTACATCCACCGCTGGGATGGCGACACGGCGCTGGAGGAAACCTTTGAGACCTTGGCCGAGCTGCAGCAAAACGGCCTGACCCGCTATATTGGCGTGTCGAATTTCGCCGCGTGGCAGGTGATGAAAGCGCAAACGGTCGCCACCCGCCTCGGTACCCGGATCAACGTGATCCAACCGATGTATAACCTGGTGAAACGCCAAGCCGAGGTCGAATTGCTGCCGATGTGCCAGAGTGAGGGCATCCTGCCCGTGCCGTATTCGCCGCTTGGCGGCGGGCTTTTGACCGGGAAATATGGCGCGGGCGGCGCAGGGCGGATCAGCGAGGATAACCGCTACGCCACGCGCTATGGCGAGGCGTTTATGCACACGGCGGCCAAGGGCTTGTCAGCGCTCGCCGCCGAGCTTGGCACCGACCCGGCCACGCTCGCCGTCGCTTGGGTTGCGGCACACCCTTCGACACCGGTGCCGATCCTGTCGGCGAGCGCACCGGATCAGCTGGCGTCGTCGCTGGCCGGGATGCAATATCAGATGACACCAGAACTATACGCGCGGATCTCGGCCCTCAGCCCGACCCCTCCGCCCGCCACCGACCGGTTGGAAGAGGCCTCCGCCTAACGCCAGTCCACAACCTCGGCAGGCGCGGCCCGTTCGGTGCGAAAGCGGTTGGCTGGGTGTTCGGGATCGGGCAGACCACAGGCGATACCACAGAGCACATCCCGGTCCTCGGCAATCCCGAACCAGTCGCGCAGAAATGGCGCGTAACCGGCGACCGAGGCCATGGCGATCCCACCCAACGCGCGCGCCTGCAACCCCAGCAGCACCGCCGTCACAAACGCTCCGCAGTCGAGCACGCCGTACGGCCCAAGCGCTTTCGGGGTGGTGACCAGCAGAAAATGCGGCGCGCCGAAAAAGCGGAAGTTCTCCATCATCTGTTTGGCTGAACCGGCGCGGTCGCCCTTCTCCACCCCCACCGCTTCATAGAGCTGCCAGCCGCAGGTCCTCCGCCGGTCGCGATACTCATTCTCATAGGCTGTGGGGAACGGGATGTCGCTTTGTGCAGCCCCCTTGGTGGCGTGATCATAGAGCGCCGCGCGCAGGCGGTCGGTCTCCTCCCGACCACAGGCGGTCACCTGCCAGGGCTGCGAGTTGCACCAGGACGGCACGTGCTGCGCGTCGCTCAGCGCCGCGTCGATCAACGTTTGGTCAACCGGGTCGGGCAGGAACCCACGACAGGAATAGCGCGCGCGCAGAAGCTGGGCAAAAGCATCGGTCTGATCGGTCATAGCAAGCCTTTGGTCTTGAGATCGGCAAGTATGTCGGCTGTGTCCGCGCCCCTCAGGGGGCTGGCACGGGGGGCGTTGGCTGGCACCCGGTCAAAGCGCGGCGCGGCGACGGGCTGGCCCTCGTGCCAGATCCCCCGCGCGGTGATATGCGGATCACGCATCGCTTCTTTCGGCGACAGAACCGGCGCGACACAGGCGTCCGAGTCGGCAAACACCGCCTCCCAATGCGCCCGCGGCTGCGTGGCAAAGATCTGAGCCAACCGCGCGGTCAGCTCGGGCCAAAGCGCTGCGTCGAATTGCTGTTGAAAAGCCGGATCGTCCGCCAGCCCCATCCGCTCCAGAAACAGCGCGTAGAATTTCGGCTCAAGGCATTGCACCGCGATATGCCCGCCGCAGGCACAGGCATAACAGCGCGACCAGTGCGGCCCGTCCAGTAGGGATGCACCACGTGAGTCGGTCGAAAACTGCCCGCCCATTGACAGCAGCAACGCCATCATGTGGCTGGCCCCATCGACAATCGCCGCGTCCACCACCGTCCCCTGCCCCGTCGCACGCGCCAGCAACAACCCCGACAGCATCCCTACCGCCAGGTATAGCGCCCCGGCGCCGATATCACCCAGCATCGTCGGCGGCACACCCGGGACAGCCCCGGGCAGGCCGCTGTAAAACAAAGCCCCGCTGAGCCCCAGGTAATTCAGATCGTGCCCCGCCTGCTCCGCCCGCGGCCCGGTCTGTCCCCAGCCGGTCATCCTTCCGTAGACCAGCGCCGGGTTCAGACCCAGCGCCTCGTCCGGCCCCAGACCTAAGCGCTCCATCACACCCGGGCGCATGCCCTCGGTCAGGCCATCGGCGCTCTGGATCAGCGCCCGGGCCACGGCCAGCCCCTCAGCCGATTTCAGATCCACCGTGATCGATTTCTTACCCCGATCCAGCAGGTAGCGATCCTCTTTGCCGGGCGTCTCTGGCGCGCCGGGGCGGTGCAGCACGATCACCTCGGCCCCCAGATCGGCCAGCAGCATGCCGGCAAACGGCGCCGGGCCAAGCGCCTCGAATTCGATGATGCGGAGACCGGTCAGCGGAGCCATGCCGCCATCTGAACCCGCCCCACGCAGAGGTGCAATCGCAAATCCGCGGGGGCTGTGTTTTTCGCCCCCACGCGATAAGTGACGACCATGAGCACGCTTCACCCGTCCTTGCAGGGTTTCTTTGACGCCCGCGGTTGGCAGATCCACCCGCATCAGCGCGACATGCTGGAGCGCGCGGGCGATCCCGCGCTTTTACTGATCGCGCCCACAGGGGGCGGCAAGACACTGGCCGGGTTCCTGCCGACGCTGACCGAACTGGCCGAGGCGCCGCATGACGGGTTGCACACGCTCTATGTCAGCCCGTTGAAGGCGCTGGCGGCGGACATCAAACGCAACCTGCGCACGCCGATTGACGAGGCCGGGCTGCCCATTCGCGTCGAGGATCGCACCGGCGACACGCCGGCCAGCCGCAAGAAACGCCAGCGCGCCGACCCTCCGCATATCCTGCTGACAACGCCCGAGTCGCTGGCGCTCTTGACCAGCTACGAAGACGCGCCGCGCATGTTTGCCGGGCTGCAGCGCATCGTGGTGGATGAAATCCACGCGCTTGCCGAATCCAAACGCGGTGACCAACTGATGCTGGCGCTCGCCCGGCTGCAAAGCCTCTGCCCCGATCTGCGGCGCGTGGGCCTCTCTGCCACGGTCGAAGACCCCGCCGCCATCGCCCGCCTGCTGGCGCGCCACCCTGACCCCTGCGAGATCCTGCGCGCCGATCCCGGCCCCGACCCCGACATCCAGATGCTGGTCACCGATGAGGCCCCACCCTGGTCCGGCGGCGGTGCCAAATACGCCATCCCGGCGGTTCTGGAACAGGTCCGCAGACACAACACAACGCTGATCTTTCACAACACACGCGCCCAGGCCGAGCTGTTCTTTCACAACCTGTGGCTCGCCAACGAAGACGCGCTGCCGATCGGCATCCACCACGGGTCACTCGACCGCAAGCAACGCGAAAAGGTTGAGGCGGCGATGGTCGCCGGGCAGCTGCGCGCCATCGTCTGCACCGGCAGCCTCGATCTGGGCATCGACTGGGGCGATGTCGATCTGGTGATCCAGGTGGGTGCGCCGAAAAACGTCAAACGCCTGGTGCAGCGCATTGGCCGGGCGAACCACCGCTACAACGCGCCCTCCAAGGCCCTGCTGGTGCCTGCCAACCGCTTCGAGGTGGTGGAATGCGTCGCCGCCTTGGACGCCGTGCGCGCGCATGACTTGGACGGAGACCCGCGCGGCCCGGGCCCCCGCGACGTGCTCTGCCAGCACATCCTGATCGCCGCCTGTGCGGGGCCATTCGACGCCGATGATCTCTATGCCGAGATGACCAGCGTCGGCGCCTATGCGCACCTGACCCGCGCCGCCTTTGACGCCTGTTTGGATTTCTGCGCCACCGGCGGCTACGCCCTACGCGCCTATGACCAATGGAAACGCCTGCTGCAACGCCCCGACGGCCAATGGCAACTGCGCGACCCGCGCAGCGCTGCCCGCATCCGCCAGAATATCGGCACGATCCAGGACACAGACACGCTCAAGGTGCGCTGGCGCGGCCGCGGCGGTGCGCCTCTGGGCGAGGTCGAGGAAGGCTTTGCCGCCTCGCTGACCAAGGGCGACACCTTTCTGATCGGCGGGCAGATCGTTCGCTATGAGGGGCTGCGCGAGATGGTCGTCGAAGTGACCCGCGATCCGGGCCGCAAACCCAAGATCGCCACCTTCATGGGCACCAAATTCGCCACCTCCACCCAGCTTTCGGCCCGCATCGTAGAGATGTTCCAACAGGACGCATGGCCCGATCTGCCCGCCCACACCGCCGATTGGCTCGCCCTGCAGCGGGAACTCAGCCGACTGCCCGAACCCGGGCGTCTACTGGTCGAAAGCTTTCCGCATGATGGGCGCGAACAGATGGTGGTCTACGGCTTTGCAGGGCGCAACGCGCAGCAGACGCTGGGGCTCTTGCTGACCAAGCGGATGGAGGAGATGGGCCTCGCCCCGATGGGCTTTGTGTCGACCGACTACGCGACGCTGATCTGGGGGCTGGACGCGGTCACCGATCCGGCGCCTTTGTTCGACATCGCGGCCCTGGAGGCGGGGCTGGAGACCTGGCTTGCCGGCAACGCGGTGATGAAGCGCACATTTCGCGCCTCTGCCACGATCGCCGGGCTGATCGAGCGCAATATCGGCGCCCAGCGCAAGACCGGACGGCAGGCGACGATGTCGTCCGACATCCTCTACGACACGCTTTTGAAATACGACCCCGACCACCTGCTGATGCAGATCACCCGCGAAGAGGCGATGCGCGGCCTGGTGGATTTCGCCCGCATCCGCGAGATGGCCAACCGCGTCGAAGACCGCATCGACCACATCCGCCTGTCACGCGTCACCCCGCTGGCGGCCCCCCTTTTCCTCGAACCCGGCCGCGTCCCCGTCAACGGCCTCGCCGACGAACGCCTGCTGGAGGAAGAAGTCACCAAACTCCTGAACGAAAGCGGCCTCGCCCAAATAGACCCCCGCCCCCGCACCTGGCGCGTGCCCTACTGAGCGTCCTGCGCTTCCAACGTGGCAAGCGCCGTTTGCAGGGTTTCCACGAACGCCGCCCCCGGATCGGGGTCAAGCATCAGGGCGTACAGCGCCTCGCGGACCTCCTGTTGCACCCAGGTCCACGCCTCATGCGGTGCGCCATCGCGTTCCAGTGCCGCGGCCTTGACATCTGCGACGGCGACCAAGGCGCGCCACTTCGCCTCCCCATCCTCGCCTTCGATCCCGTAACGCGTGCAAAGCGTGTGCAGGCGAGCCGCGCCCCACTCCCGATGCGCCTGGCGGACTGCCGCGGCCTCGGCCACCAACGCCTGCAGCGCGGCGTCGAGCGCCTCGCCTGCCGCCTGAGCCATGTCAAGATAGGCCCGGAGGAAGCGCAGCGCCCTGCCATGCCCCGGCCCCAGCAGATCAAGGCACGTCGCCGCCGCTTGCCGCATCAGCAGCAGGGCTGCGTCCCGCGCCCCATCCCGCCGCAGGCGTAGCGCGCTGTTGTTCCGGTCCACCGCCACATTTGGATGGCGCGGCCCAAGGCTTTGCAGTGCAGCGTCCAGCGCCGCCTGTTTGTACGTCGCCTCCCGCGCCCACAGCGGCGCAGCCTCTGCCACAGGTACGGTTGCGGCCCATTCGCCACATACGGCCCCAAGATTGCGGTCTTGACGGATCGTACTAGGGTGTTCGGGGCGTAGCTCCTTCGCAAAGATCTCCCGCGCTTGCACATGCAGCGCCTCCGCCTCTGCAAACGCTTGGCGATCGCGATGCACACCCGCAATGTTGTTGAGCGTTGCGGCATAAGACGGGTGGCGCGGGCCGATTTCCGGCAGTTTCGCCTGAATATCGCGGGCACGGATATAGCTTTCCAGTGCTGCCGCCGGATCACCCAGCGCCTTTTGAAAGCCGCCCAGATTGTTCAGACTGGCGGCGAGCTCCGCGCTGTCCGGCGCCAGCGCCTCGTTAATTTCTACCGAGCTTCGGGCAAAGTCCAGATCGCCCTTCTGCACCCCACGGTGCAGCGCATAGCCGCCGATCTGGTGCAACAGCCGTGCCGCCGCGGCATCCGCCGCCCCTGCCGCCAGCAAGGCGCGGGCCTGCGGCAGCAGGCGGCGATAGGTTTCCCAATTGCTGGGGCTGCTGGCACCATAAGGCGCCTTGGCATTCACGATCCGCGCCGCCGCGCCCGACCACTGCGCGGCATCGTCGCCCAGCGCGACGCGCCAGAACTCTGCCACCAGCCGGTGCAGCCGCCAGACCGGCGCGCCCTCGGCCATCTCTTCCGCAACAAGCGACACCTTTCGCAAGCCATCCATCGCCCGCCGCACCCAGCCGTCACCCGCCACCTGCGTCAGCACATGCGGCAACGCCTGGCCGTCAAACGGGTTGGTGATCTCTTCCGTCACCCCTTCCTCGACCACCTCGGGCCACAGATCGTCGGGGTTCAGAAAACACAGGATCGACAGCAGCGCCCGTGGCGCGTCGGCCAGCCCGTCGGTCGTCAGCGCCAGCGCAGCGGCGATGTCGAAGGTTTCCGGGCGGTCGGGGTCGTAATAGGCGCAGCCTGACCAGTGCAGTTCGGTCATGTCCGTCTTGCTGGCATCAAAGCCCGCCAGATACTCCGCCACGGTGGTCGAGGGGTTTTCGGCGAGGTACCCCGCCGCCGCGGTCAGCGCCAGCGGCCAGTGGCCCAGCCGTTCTGCCACCTCTGCCAACTCATTTCGGTCGCGCTGCGGCAGCGATTCACGCAGCAGTTCCAGCGATTCCGCCGGCGTCATGCGCCCCAGATCAAGCCGGAAATGGTCAGGCCAGGATGTCGCCCGCGAGGTGTAGATCAGCGTGACATTGTCGGCCTCGGCCGGGCTGTAGGCCTGCGCCAGCGCCGGGTCGTCGGCATTGTCGTAGATCAGCAGCCAGGGCTGGCCGCTTTGCACCACGGCGTTCAGCGCCGACTTGGCCGCGGTGGCGCGGTCGCTGTTTTTGGCGCTCGGCGTATCCAAGGTTTCGGCCAAGGCGATCAGCTCGTTCTGCAGCGTGTCGATGTTCGCCGCCGGCAGCACCCAGACCCCGGCAAAGCGATGCCGGGCCGCCCGCGCCGCCGCAATCGCCAGCGTCGTCTTGCCAATCCCACCCATCCCGGCCACGGCGGCCTGCACGACGGTGCCCTCGGCACGCGCGATGCTCGCCATCAGGTCGTCGTTTTCTTTCCGTTTCACAAAATGCTGCGGAGCGGGTTGCGACGCAAGGTTCGAGACCTCGGGCCAGTCAGGGTTTTCGGGCAGCAAATCCTTGGCGTGGTTAGCCGCTGCGCGTGCGCGCGATAGCACGAAAAACAAAATCAACGCCAATGGCGGCAGGCCGAACCAGCCCAATATATCCCAGGGCTCCAAACCCAAAAAACAGGTTTTTCCTTTGAATATCAGATCCCCAGCTTCGTTGAGAAGGCACTCGGGCAGAAAATTCATCAACACGCACTCCGATCACGCAGAGGTAGAATACACGCGCGCCGCTAGCTGTCACCCCTTGCCGATGGGCGTATGGAGTGGCAAGAACAAGGCATGAACACGTATGCCTTTTCTTTTGCTGATGCCGCCTTGGTGGCGCTGCCTTCGGGGGCGTTGTATTGGCCGGAGGAGGGGCTGCTTGTTGTCTCTGATCTGCATTTGGGTAAGGCCGGGCGGATGGCGCAGGTGGGGGGGGCGCAGTTGCCGCCTTATGAGGCGCGGGAGACTTTGGCGCGGTTAGAGGCCGATCTGGAGGCCACCCGGGCCAGCCGGGTGATCTGCCTCGGTGACAGCTTTGATCGGCCCGAGTTGGGGCATGCGCTGCCCGAGGATGATCTGCTCTGGATCACGCGGTTGCAGGCCGGGCGCGATTGGATCTGGGTTGAGGGCAACCATGATCCCGGGCCGATGAACCTGGGGGGCACGCACAGGATTGAGGTGAAGATCGGGTCGCTGGTCTTTCGCCACATCGCGCAGCCTGACGCGACAGGCGAGGTCAGCGGGCATTATCACCCCAAGGCGAGGATCCCGGCGCGCGGGCGGCTGATTTCGCGGCCCTGTTTTCTCTTTGACACAAACCGCCTGATCCTGCCGGCCTATGGCACCTATACCGGTGGGCTCTGCACCACATCAAACGTGCTGTCGGCGTTGATGGCACCCAATGCGCAGTCGATCCTGACAGGCAAGCGCGCCCTGGCCGTGCCGATGCCCCGCGCCCGGCCAGCCTAAAGAGGCTCTGGCCTTGCACAAACCGGCGGGCCATGGCCAAGTGCGGACATGACCCTGCGCGACCGTATCCAGAAGAGCTTTGACCGGCAGGCCCTGATGGCCACCCTGGGCGCGAGCCTGACGGGGGTGACGCCCGGGGCCGTCACGATCAGCTGCCCGGTCCTGCCCAACGCGACCCAGCAGCAGGGCATGGCGCATGGCGGGCTGATCTTTGCCATCGGCGACAGTGCCGCGGGCTATTCGGCGCTCAGTCTTTTGCCCGAGGACCAAGAGGTGGTCACCTCCGAGCTCAAGATCAACTACATCGCGGCCGCCAAGGGCGGCAATCTGGTCGCCCGCGGCAAGGTTTACAAACCTGGCAAGCGGCTAATGGTGGTCGGGGCCGAGGTGTTCAGCCGACAGGGCGGTGCGGAAACGCTGATCGCAGTGCTGCAGGGCACAATGGTCCCGGTGCCGGCCTAACCTTCGAACCCGATCTCCTTGTGCGATCCATCGCAGAACGGCTTGTTCTTCGACGCGCCGCAGCGGCAGAGAAACGCCCGCCGCATCTTGCCGATGCCTTTGCCGGTGCCGGTGGTCAGCTCCATCGGCCCCTCCAGCTTGAGCGGCCCGTCCGGAATCGCGGTCGCGATCAACGGGCCGTCCATCTCGATGGCCTCGGCATTGGCGTCGGTCTGCGGCTCTCCGGTGGCCGAGAAATCGGCGTCCACATGGGCGTAGTCGCAAAACGGCTTGTTCCCCGAGGCACCGCAGCGGCAAAGCGTGGCGCGCGCCATGGCCTCACCCTCGACATTCAGGTCTCCCGCAAGGGCAATCGGCCCGTTCTCCAGCACCGCGACGCGATTGATCCGGGGAGGAGTTTCGTTCAGCCCATCGTCCAGCCGCCGGAACGTCAAAGCCCCCGACGGGCAAGTTCGGATCATCGCCGCGATCTCTTCGGCGGGGGCGGCGTCCGGTTCCACCCATGGCCGGCGCGACGGATCGAACACTTGTGGCAGCTTCAGATAGCAATTCCGCGCATGAATACAGCGCTTCATGTCAAAGCCAATCTCGATATTCGCGCCCTTGTAGGTCTTGGCCATCAGTCTCTCCCATCACGTCTTCTACGGTAAGCCTAGCATGCCCACGGCAGAAGGCACGCTAAGAAGCACAACTCAGGGCTTTCATAAATAACACAACCGTTATATAGTGATGATGTTATGCAATTTGATTCAACCTTTGCCGCGCTTGCGGATCCAACCCGCCTGCAGATTGTCGCCCGCCTGGCCGAAACCGGGGAAGTGGACGCCACCGAGCTCGCGCGGCCCTTTGCGATCAGCCAGCCCGCCGTGTCACGGCACATCAAGGTGCTGGAGCAAGCGGGCTGGGTCACACGCCGCCGCGTGGGCACCCGCCGGCCCGTCCGGCTCAACCCGCAAAAGGTGGACGAGATCCACATTTGGACAGGCCGCCTGCGCGCGGCCTTGGCAGCGAACTACGCGCGGCTGGATGCGCTTTTGGACAGTGAGGAGAATGACCAATGACAAAGATGCTGATGGAACGCGTCGGCGACACCGATCTGCGCGTCACACGGCGCTTTAACGCGCCGCCGCAAGCGGTCTATGACGCGCATGTGCAAGAGGAAAAAGTCAAACAATGGATGCTTGGCCCCGAAGGCTGGACTATGCCGCATTGCCAAGTCGATGCCCGCCCCGGCGGCGCGTTTTCCTATACCTGGGCCAATGAGGACGGCGAAAGCTTTACCATCCGCGGCACCTTTCTCGACTTCGATCCGCCGCACCGCATCGTGCATGAAGAGACCATGGAGATGGGGGATCAGACCCCACCGATGAGCCGCGTCACTACCGATTTCGCCGCGGATGCCGGTGGCACCTTGATGACCATGGTGATCTCGTATGACAGCCCCGAGGCCCGCGAGGCTGCGGTCGCCTCGGGCATGGAAGAGGGTATGGCCTTCAGCTACGACAACCTCGACAGGTTGGTGTCGGGCTGAGCGGCGCGTTACGCGGTCAGCCCCTCCGGCTCGGCGAGCCCATTGGCGCGGCAGCAGGCGGTGACCGTGTTGGCCAGCAGGCAGGCGATGGTCATCGGACCAACCCCGCCGGGCACCGGTGTAATGGCACCCGCCACGGCTGCGCAACTGTCGTAGTCACAATCGCCAACCAGCCGGGTCTTGCCCTCACCCTTCTCCGGCGCATCGATCCGGTTGATGCCCACATCGATCACCGTGGCACCGGGCTTGATCCAGTCACCAGGCACCATCTCGGGCCGACCCACGGCGGCCACAACAATATCGGCGCGGCGGACAACCTCAGGCAGGTCCTTGGTGCGCGAATGGGCGATGGTGACAGTGCAACTGTCACCCAGCAACAGCTGCGCCATCGGCTTGCCGACAATGTTCGACCGGCCAATCACCACGGCATCCATCCCGGACAAGCTGCCATGAAAATCGCGCAGCATCATCAGACAGCCCAAAGGCGTGCAGGGAACCATGCTCTTCTGCCCGGTCCCCAGCAACCCGACATTCGAGATATGAAACCCGTCCACGTCCTTGGCCGGATCGATGCTGTTGATCACCAGGTCTTCATTCAGATGCCCCGGCAGCGGCAGCTGCACCAGAATGCCGTGCACCGCCTCGTCGGCGTTCAACGCAGCAATCAGCGCCAAAAGGTCAGCCTCGGAGGTGTCGGCGTCCAGCTTGTGCTCGATCGAGTTCATCCCCACCTCAACCGTCATCTTACCTTTCGAGCGGACATAGACCTGGCTTGCCGGGTCTTCCCCCACCAGCACAACCGCCAACCCAGGCGTGATGCCGTGCTCCGCCTTCAGCCGCGCCACATGTTCAGCCACTTGCCCGCGCACCTTGGCGGCAAAGGCTTTGCCATCGATGATCTCTGCCGTCATGCCTCTTTCCTTTCGTGACCAAACCCACGGGACGGCGGGCGGGGCGATGCTGCTTGCAGCGAGCGGCGCCCCGCCGTCCTCAGAACAACCCTTCGATCTGCCCATCCGCGTTAAGGCGGATATTCTCCGCCGACGGTACGCGCGGCAGGCCCGGCATCGTCATGATCTCACCGCAGACCACCACGATAAACCCCGCCCCCGCCGACAGCCGCACCTCGCGCACCGGCACGCTGAACCCGGTCGGCGCGCCGCGCTGGTTGGGATCGGTGCTGAACGAATACTGCGTCTTGGCCATGCAAACCGGCAGGTTGCCATAACCCTGCTCTTCCCAGAGCTGCAACTGGCCCAAAATCTTCTGATCCATCACCGCCGCGTCCGCGCGATAGATCTTTTGCGCAATCGTCTGCACCTTGTCGGCCAAAGACATCTCGTCGGGATAGATCGGCGCAAACTCCGCCTCATCGCGGTCGATCACCTCAACCACCTTTCGCGCCAGATCGGCCGAGCCTTCGGATCCCAGCTCCCAATGCCGCGACAACACCGCCTCGGCCCCTTGCGACGCCACATACTCCTTGACCGCCTGAACCTCCGCCTCGGTGTCGGTGACAAAGTGGTTGATCGCAACCACCACCGGCACACCAAAGCTCTTCAGGTTCTCGATATGCCGACCCAGGTTCGCGCAGCCCGCCTGCACGGCCGACACGTTCTCGGCGCCCAGATCGGCCTTGGCGACACCACCGTTCATCTTCATCGCCCGCACGGTCGCCACACAGACCACCACAGACGGCGCGAGCCCCGCCTTGCGGCACTTGATGTTCATGAACTTTTCGGCCCCCAGATCGGCGCCAAAGCCCGCCTCTGTCACCACGTAATCCGCCAGCTTCAACGCCGTGGTCGTCGCGATGACCGAATTGCAGCCATGCGCGATATTGGCAAACGGGCCGCCATGTACGAATGCCGGGTTGTTCTCCAGCGTCTGCACCAGATTGGGCTGCATCGCGTCCTTCAACAGCACCGTCATCGCGCCTTCGGCCTTGATATCCCGGCAATAAACGGGTGAGCGATCGCGCCGGTAGGCGACAATCATGTCGCCCAGACGCTTTTCCAGGTCCTTCAGATCCTTGGCCAAACACAGGATCGCCATCACTTCCGACGCCACGGTGATGTCAAACCCGGCCTCGCGCGGAAACCCATTGGCCACACCCCCCAATGACGCCGTGATCTGGCGCAAAGCCCGGTCGTTCATATCGACGACCCGCCGCCAGACCACGCGGCGCACATCGATCTCACATTCGTTGCCCCAATAGACATGGTTGTCGATCATCGCGGACAGCAGGCTGTGGGCGCTGGTGATAGCGTGGAAATCGCCGGTGAAATGCAGGTTCATGTCCTCCATCGGCACCACCTGCGCCATGCCACCGCCGGCGGCCCCGCCCTTCATGCCGAAATTCGGCCCCAGAGAGGCTTCGCGGATGCAGATACAGGCGTTCTTGCCAATGGCGTTCAGACCGTCCCCCAGCCCCACGGTGGTCGTGGTCTTTCCCTCCCCCGCCGGGGTTGGGTTGATCGCCGTGACAAGGATCAGCTTGCCGTTTTCGCGCCCCTGAACCGAGTTGATGAACTCCTGGCTGACCTTGGCCTTGTCATGGCCATAGGGCAGCAGATGCTCCGAGGCGATGCCCAGCTTGGCACCGATCTCCTGGATTGGCTGTTTGTTGGCCTCGCGGGCGATTTCGATGTCGGTCTTAAAGCTCATTTGGCGCGGTCCCTGTTGCATGGGCAATCGATTACTGCCCCACGCATACCTGTGCATACAACTAAGCGGCGCCGCGAATCCGACATTTCCCGGTGTTCTTGCGGCGCATTGCCTTCGCCTGTGTCGCGCATCGGAAACCCGCGCCCTTAGCGGGTCGCCAGATCAGCCCTCAGGCGCCCAGGCCCTCTGGTCCGGCACATGCAGGCGCAACGTATCGCCAATCGCCAGCCGGCCCGGCCGTTCCACCCAGGCGGTAACCCCGCGACGCCCTAGGGCTGCCGGTTTGAACGCCTTGCCGTAGCCGGGTTGGACCGCCTCGATCTCCTTCGCCGGCAAGGTGCAGGGGCGGTTCTCCATGTCCACCACCAGCGTCACCCCATCCGGCCCCTGCAGCCGGGAC
Organism: Paracoccaceae bacterium; assembly: GCA_030066175.1. GTDB lineage: Bacteria > Pseudomonadota > Alphaproteobacteria > Rhodobacterales > Rhodobacteraceae > JASJCC01. Next base: position 29,743 of record JASJCC010000008.1, read on the forward strand.
GAGGGCGGGATACGTGTGAAATCGGGAATGCCTTCCACCACCATCGACGCGCCCAGCAGAGTCGGATCGACCTCGGGCAAGTCCATGTCGCGCGCAATGGCGGCCATATCCTCCCCCGACAGGATCGACAGCTGGCGGACATTGGCAATTTCCGTGCCGCGCGGGTGCTGCGACGTGACCCGCGAACAGGAAGGCCGCGTCTTACCAGCATGGCGTTCACCCACTGGCCCGTCCCAGGTCAGTTCCATGTCCGATATGGCCGCCCCGGCGATCCCTGTGCCCTCAGGCGGCACCGCGCCCAGCCAAATGACCTCGGCCATGTAATCCGTTGGTTTCAAAGCAGGCATCAAAATTCTCCTGTAAATACAAACAGAATGCCCGCATAGGTAGAACTGTCAATAGCAATAACAGGTTGTGATCAGCGCGTGACCGTAGGCTCAGAGGCGCAGAGTGAAAAACAGGCGCCGGAAGGGGAAGAGCACCGAGCCGTCGGCCTGGGTGTGATAGGCCGATCCGATCACGTCTTCATAGGCGGCGATCAGCTGCGCCTGCTCCTCCGTCGACAGCGCCTGCAGGATCGGGCGGGCATAAGTCGGCTCGGTAAAACGGCGCACCGGATGCGCCTGCGCGTCCGGGGGCAAAACCTGATAGTATTCGGTCTCCCACATGTCGAACTGCCCGAGCGGGGAGAGGATCTCCTGATAGGTCACCGGCGGCAGAACACCCGGGCCGCCATGGGTGTCAAAACGCTCTGGGAACAGCTCATCGGCCAGAGACATCCACAGCCGGTGTGACGGCGCCTTGTTCTGATGGGGCATCTGCACCGCCAGCACACCGCCGTCTGCCAGCATCCCCGCCAGGCGCGGCAGCAGCACCTGGTGATCGCCGGCCCATTGCAACGCCGCGTTGGAAAAGATCAGCGCTTGCGGCTCTGGCGCCGCCCACGTTGCGGCATCCCCTTTGACCAGCGTATCGTAAACACCGGTCTCTTGCGCTGCGGCCAGCATGGCCGGGCTAAGGTCGATCCCGGTCAGCGGCCGTTGCAGCTGCGCCAGGGCCGGCCCCACCGCGCCGCTGCCGCAGCCCAATTCGGTGACCGGACCATCGGGCAGGCCGCCCACCGCGCGCAGCAGATCAATCCCGGGCCGCAAACGCAAACCCCGGAACCTGTCATAGGCCCCGGGGTTCCAGTCATGTTCTGCGTCAACCGTCATGCAGTTGGTTCAGGCTCCATACCGCCATCCCCACGCGACTTGGTCTTGGGCTTGGTCTTGGGAATTGCCGTGATGCTGGGCTTTTCAGGCGTTGCCGCATCATCCTCGGCATCGTCGTCATCCGAGGTCGGCGGTTCGCCCTTCATCACGCGCTTGATCTCATCGCCGGTCAGCGTTTCGTATTCCAAAAGACCCTTGGCCAGACGCTCCCAGTCTTCCTCGTTCTCGGTGAGGATCTTATGGGCGCGCTCATAGGCTTCCTGGATGAAGCGTTTGACCTCATCCTCGATCAGCTCCTTGGTATGCGCTGACACGGAAAGACCGGCTGTGTTGCCCTGGTAGCCTTCATGCGCCTCGGCATAGTCGATATTGCCGACCTTGTCCGACATGCCCCAACGCAGCACCATTGCACGGGCCAGAGCCGAGGCCTGCTGGATATCACCCGCGGGGCCGTTGCTGACATTGTCCTCACCATACTTGATGATCTCAGCCGCCTTGCCCGCCATGGTCATGGCCAGCTTTTCCTCACATTCGGACTTGTGCCAGTTCAGACGGTCAATCTCAGGCAAGCTGACCACCATCCCCAAAGCACCACCGCGCGGGATGATCGTCGCCTTGTAGACCGGATCACATTGCGGCAGCGCCAGGCCAACAACCGCGTGACCGGCTTCGTGATAGGCGGTCTTTTCCTTTTGTTCGTCGGTCAGAACCATGCTGCGGCGCTCGGCGCCCATCATGACCTTGTCCTTGGCGTTCTCGAAATCTTCCATCGTGACAAAGCGCCGGCCGACACGGGCCGCCATCAGCGCCGCCTCGTTCACCAGGTTTGCAAGATCCGCGCCGGAGAATCCGGGTGAGCCGCGCGCGATGATGCGCAGGTCCACATCTGGGCCCAGAGGGGTCTTGCGCGCATGCACGCCCAGAATCTTTTCGCGGCCCTTAATGTCGGGGTTCGGCACGGTGACCTGGCGGTCAAAGCGGCCCGGACGCAAGAGCGCAGGGTCCAGCACGTCACGCCGGTTGGTGGCCGCGACGATGATCACGCCTTCGTTCGCCTCGAACCCGTCCATTTCGACCAGCAGCTGGTTCAGCGTCTGTTCGCGTTCGTCATTGCCGCCGCCATAGCCGGCGCCACGGGCGCGGCCCACGGCGTCAATCTCGTCGATAAACACGATGCAAGGCGCGTTTTTCTTGGCCTGCTCGAACATGTCACGCACGCGGCTTGCGCCCACGCCGACGAACATTTCCACAAAGTCCGACCCCGAGATGGTGAAGAACGGCACACCGGCCTCACCCGCAATCGCGCGGGCCAGAAGCGTCTTACCGGTGCCCGGAGGGCCGACCAGCAACGCACCTTTTGGGATCTTGCCGCCAAGACGCGAAAACTTCTGCGGGTTGCGCAGGAATTCGACGATCTCTTCCAGCTCTTCCTTGGCCTCGTCAATGCCGGCCACGTCGTCAAACGTCACGCGGCCATGTTTTTCGGTCAGCAGCTTGGCCTTGGACTTGCCAAAGCCCATCGCGCCACCTTTGCCGCCGCCTTGCATCCGGTTCATGAAATAGATCCAGACACCGATCAGCAGCAGGAACGGCAAGAGCGACAGCAGGAAGGACTGGAAGCCCGACTGCTCTTGCTGTTCGGCTTTCACGGGGATGTTGTTTTCGATCAGCAGATCGGTGACAGCGGCGTCTTCTGGCTTGATCGCCACGTAGTCGGTGCCGTCATTGCCGCGGAAGCGGACCTGTTCACCGTCCAGCGTGACCGAGCTGACGGCCTGATCTTCGACCGACCTGACGAATTCGGAATAGCTGACCTCGCGGCTTTGCAGCGTGCTGCCGCCGCCCGAGAACAGGTTGAATAGCGCCAGGATGAGCAGAAACAGAACAACCCAAAAGGCGATGTTGCGTGCGTTACCCAAGGGGAAACTCCTTTGAATGGCAGACAGTCCTGCCGTGGCAGGGCCTTTGATCAATAACATAGCTATCGGTCGCAGGCATTCAATGCGAAAGAAGAAACGCGGTGAAACTGCGCTGCGGGCGTCCAAAGGGGCGCAGCTGGGTGGTCCCGCCAGGACCGATGCAAAGAGCATCGCAGGCGATCAGCGTTTCGCCCTCCCAGATCGACGGCAAGGACCGTGCCGAGGCATGCGGCGGCGCATCTACCGGCTGGTCGCCGGTTGCCTGCTGCCAGCCGTCTTCATTGAGCGGCCGTACGCGCAGGTTGCTGCCGTTTTGCGCGTTCAAACCGAGGTCCGACACCCACCAGCGGCCGTCCCAAAGCGCGTTGCCGTCTAGCCTGTCGATATCCGGGCCAACCGCCTGCAATTCACGAAAAATGCGCAACCGGTCGCGCTCCATCCGCGCTTCGCAGCCATGTAATGTGCCGCCTCCGCCGCTGAGCAGCCGGTCAAGGAGCGCGGAAAGAGGCGCGCCGCGTGGGCGATAGTCTGTGCATGCAATGAACTGTAACGCATGTGACAGCAGGCGCCGTTGCGTATCGCGCTCAATCGATTGAAACCCGGTCCGGTCAAACAAAAGCTCGCCGGTTGGCGCACCGTGGCTATGCCCTTCCTGGCCGATCTCTTGCCACACCTGTGCTGCGCGGGCCCGCAGGGCATCGCGCGCCTCCGCCAAACGCGCCGCAGTGGCGGCAAGCATGTCGGTGTCGAACCCGAGTTCTTCGAAGCTGGCAAATGCCTGCCGGATTTCCGCCCGCACATAGCGCGTGTCTTCGTTGGTCGGATCCTCGACCCAGCGTCCTTTCAAGGTGCGCAGATAGTGGCGCAGTTCGTCCCGGCGCATCCCCAGACAGGGACGGATCAACGTGAAACCGTCTGTGCGCCCGGCATCGGGCGGTTGATCGCCGGTGATGTCCCCCTTGGCCGTACCCTCAGTAAAGACCGAACGTTGCGCCGCCATCGCGGACAGCCCTTCGACACCCGATCCCCGTTGCAGCCGCATCAGAAAGGTTTCGGCCACATCGTCGCGTGTGTGTGCCATCAAAATATGCTGAATCCCGCCCCGCCATTGATCAATCAGGTCCAGCCGCGCGCGGCGGGCGGCGTCCATCTTGTTGCCTTGCCCAACCCAGTCCCAAGTCAAGGTGGCATGCGGATGACCCAAAGCGCGCGCCTCTTCGGCGACCAGGGCCGCCTCGTCCGCGCTTTCGAGCCGCAAGCCGTGATCGATGGTCACCACCCACAGTTTCACCCCCCAGCGATGCGCCCAATTATGCGCCAGCGTCAGCATCGCCATGCTGTCGCCGCCGCCCGAGACGGCCAAAGCGATGTCGGTTGGGAAATCCGGACCCAAGAGCTGGCCCATGGCGTCGGCATAGCGTTGGTCGAGCGAGGTCTCTGTCACGGACAGGTCAGTTGCGCCAGCGCCGCCTGCGCGTCCGCGACCGCCGCAGCCCCCGGGTACCGCCCCGCAACCTCTTGCAGCGTCACGCAGGCCTCGGGGATCGACCCAAGATCGGCCAAAGCGACCCCCAGACGCCAGAGCGCCTCGGGCGCGACCTCGGCATCGGGGTAACCGGAATAGGCGTCGAGGAAGCGGCGTGCGGCCTCTCGTGTGTCGCCCAGCGCCTTCAACGCCCGGCCTTCGCCCAGCAAAGCGGCCGCCTCCAGCGGGCCCTGCGGATAGGTCATGCGGAAGGTGGCGAATTTCTCGGCCGCGTCGCGGTGGTTGCCGGCGGCAAACGCCTCTTGCGCGGCACGAAAATCGGTTTCCTCGCTCATCGCCAGTTGCACCCCGCCAGAGGGCAATGTGCTTTGCGCAGGCGGCGGTGCCGCGGGTGTCTGCGCCGCTGTCTGACCACCCAAAGGTGCGGTTTGCCCCAACGCGCCGATATCGCAGCCGGGTTCCATCTCACAAATGCGAAACTCCAGATCGCCCAGCCGGTTGCTGCCGTCCTTGACCACCTGCTCAATGCGGAAACCCAACTCTTCGGTCTTGGCGGTCACCCGCTGCAGCTCCACCTCGATCGAGGTGATGCGGTCCAGCGCGCTGCCGCCCAGCGCCACGCCACTGTCGCCGGATGTGGCCAGTTCCTGCTTGAGACGCTGCAATTCCGAGGTCAGCACCGCCAGATCCTGGCGGATATCGGCCAGAGTTTCGGCCTGCGCGGGCAGAACCCCCGCGCAGAGCAACAAAGTCAGTGCAAACCCCAGCCGTCGCATCAGATCACCCCGTCAAACCGGCCGAGATGATGGTCACGGCGCGCCGGTTCTTGGCGTAGCAGGCTTCTTCCGAGCACACTTCAATCGGGCGTTCCTTGCCATAGCTGACGAATTTCAACCGGCTGCCGGCCACACCTTTGGAAATCAGGTACTCCATCACCGCATTCGCCCGTCGCGCGCCCAAAGCGAGGTTATATTCCCGCGTGCCCTGTTCGTCGGCATGGCCTTCGATCACCGCCAGATAGTCGGGATTGGTCAGCAACCACTGCGCCTGCCCCTCCAGCGTCGCCCGCGCCTCGGGGCCGAGGGTTGACTGATCGACGGCAAAGAGCACGCGGTCTCCCACGGTCTGCTGGAAATAGGCGGAGGAAGTGGGATCGTTGGCGCTGCCCGGGATGATCCCGGTGCTCTGGCCTGTCCCAGCCCCGGCGCCACCGCCGCCGCTTGGATCATTGTCGAACCGGTCCGCATTGGTGCAGGCGCCGACCGCCAGCGCCGCCACCAGCATCAGGGCTTTGGATGTGTGTTTCATGTTGTTTATTCCTGCTCTTATCATTGCCGGCAGGCTATCACAGCGCTGCCGCGTTTGGAATTCACCTGTGGTCATGCGTCATTGCAGCGGCCCCCAGCTTGGGTCCGACCCGCCCGAAGGCGTCCGCACCCGCCGCAAGTTGCGCCCCGAGATATCGACCGAATAAAGCGCTGTCGCGCCCTGCGCGCCCTGGGTTTCGCGCGAAAACATGATGACACGGCCATTGGGTGCCCAGGTCGGCCCTTCGTCGAGGAAGGACGCGGTCAGCAAGCGTTCCTCGCTGCCATCGGTGCGCATGACGCCAATGTGGAAACGGCCGGCATTCTGCTTGGTAAATGCAATCAGATCGCCGCGCGGCGACCAGACCGGCGTGCCATAACGCCCCTGGCCAAAGCTGATGCGCGTGCCCTCACCCCCCGCGGCGGGCATGATATAGAGCTGCTGGCTACCGGACCGGTCGGATTCAAAGACGATCTGGCTGCCATCAGGCGAAAAGCTGGGTGCCGTGTCGATTGCCGGGCCGGTGGTCAGCCGCCGTGTGGCCCCGCTGGCGATGTCCATCGCCCAGATATCGGTGTTGGAGCCTTGCGTCATTGAATAGACCACCGTGGTGCCATCAGGCGAAAAGCGCGGCGCAAAGCTCATCACGCCTTCGGTGGTCTGCAGGATGCGGCTTTGCACATTCCCGACGCTGAGGACATGCACGCGGGGAAAGCCGGTTTCATAGCTGGTATAAAGCACCCGGTCACCACCGGGCGAAAACCGCGGCGCCAGCACGATGGCGCTGCTGTCGGTCAGGTATTGCAGGTTTTCGCCGTCATAATCCATGATCGCCAGCCGCTTGGCGCGTTCGTTCTTGGGACCGGTTTCCGATACAAAGACCACGCGGCTGTCGAAATAGGGGGTTTCACCGGTGATCCGGGAATAGACCTGATCCGCCACCTTGTGCGCCAGCCGGCGCCAGCCATCGGCGGTCGAGGAAAACTGCATGCCCTGGCCCAGCTCGGTCCCGGCGAAGACGTCCCAGACCCGGAATTTCACCACCACTCCACCGGCACCATCCACCGTCACAGCCCCGGTGATCAGCGCCTGGGCGTTAATCGCCTTCCAATCGGCAAAGGCGATGGGGCTGGCAAAGCTGGTGATCTGGCTGATATGCGCCTCGCGCGGGATTTCGCGGAAGAGCCCGGTACCGGTCAGGTCAGCGGCAATCACCTGGGTGACCTGCTGCGCCAATTGTTGCGCCTCAAAGCTTTCGGCGACAAAGCCGGGGACAGCGTAGGGCAGCGGTTCGATCACCCCTTCGGTAATCTCGATCCGCAAGGGGCCGGATTGCGCCAGCGCCGCGAGGGGCATCAGGATCCCCGATAGCACCAGCATCAGCGCCGCGGTCACTGCCTGTCTCATCTCTGCCTCCCTCGCCACATGGCGGCCCGATCTGCGGAACGCTGTGGCGGTTTTCCTGCCCGTTGGCCTACCATAGCCTGCTTTTTGCCCTTTAAAAACTGCTGCGTCACGCCCCCATTGGCGGGGAATTGCCGGTGTTTTGCATCACCTCAGGCGCATCTCGGACGGATTAAACACGATCTCGAGCTCGCGCCATTGTTCGTATTTCTCCGCCGGCAGGTCATAGCCCTGCCCCTGGCAGCGCAGCACGGCCCGGCGGGCGGCATTGAAAGCGGTGTTCACTGCGATGGTGTCTCCGCCCGTGGCGTCGATCATTTCCAGCGTGCCGGGCACCACCTTGCCGTCGCGGTCCATCTCCATCGCCAGCGTGACGGTCACGTTGGCCGCTTGTGAGCCAACATCAACCACCCAGCAGGCCTGTACCGCGACACGCAGCGCATCGCTTTCGCCGCGGGTCATCGGCGGGCCGGTGGG
>JASJCC010000228.1 GCA_030066175.1 Paracoccaceae bacterium
GGAGGACCAGCGATGCTCAAGGCGATGGTGACAGGCGGCAACCGCGGGATCGGCAAGGCGATTGCGGCTGGGCTTGTGGCGGAGGGCATGCAGGTTTGGATCGCTTGCCGGGATGTCGACAGCGGCATGGTCGCCGCGGCGGAGATTGGTGCGACTTGCGTGCCGCTTGATCTGTCGGCACATGACCTGGCGGCGCAGGACCTGACCCTGCCGCCGGAACTCGACGAGGTGGATGTGCTAATCAACAACGCAGGCGTGCTTTTTGAGGCGCCGCTTTTCAGCGTCGACGCGCGGATCGAGGAGTGTCTGCGCGTCATGGTGCTGGGGCCGTATGCGCTGATGCGGCGGGCGCGGGGGGGCATGGCCGAACGTGGCTATGGCCGGATTGTGAACCTGTCGTCTGGCTGGGGCAGCTTTGGCGAAGGGCTGGGCGGACCGGGGGCTTATGGCGTTGCCAAGGCGGCGCTGAACGCGCTGACGGTGGCGGCTGCGCGTGAGATGCCGGTTGGTGTTAAGGTAAATGCCATGTGCCCGGGTTGGGTGCGCACGCAGATGGGCGGGGCAAGCGCGACGCGTAGCCCAGAGGAAGGGGCCGAGACGGCTTTGTGGCTGGCGACCTTGCCCTCGGATGGCCCAACCGGCGGGTTCTTCCGCGACAAAAAAGCAATCGAGTGGTGAGCAGATGATCCAGGTGCAAGGCTTTGCGGGCAAGACGGTTGCGGTTCTGGGACTGGGCCGGTCGGGGCTGTCGGCGGCGCGGGCGCTGGTGGCCGGTGGGGCGGAGGTTGTGGTCTGGGATGACAGCGCCGAGGCGCGGGCGCGAGCCGAGGAAGAGGGGTTTGCTGTACGGCAGATGGCGCGGGCGGAGGCGTTTGACGAGGTGGCGACCCTGGTGGTCAGCCCGGGCATCCCGCATCTCTATCCCACGCCGAACCCTGTGATTGCGGCGGCGTTGCTGGCCGGGGTACCGGTGGACAATGATGTGGGGCTGTTTTTTCGGTCGGTTTCCACCACGGCGTGGGACCGGTTTGATGTGGCGCCGCGTGTGGTTGCGGTGACCGGGTCAAACGGGAAATCGACCACCTCGGCGCTGATCGATCACATCCTGCGTTCGGCTGGGCGGCAGTGTCAGCTCGCGGGCAATATCGGGCGCGGGGTGCTCGATATCGACCCGCCGGGTGATGGCGGGATCGTGGTGCTGGAGCTGTCATCGTATCAAACCGATCTGGCGCGTGCCTTGACCCCGGATGTGGCGGTGTTCACCAATCTGACGCCCGATCATCTCGATCGGCATGCGGGCCATGGCGGGTATTTTGCCGCCAAGCGCCGGCTTTTTGCCGAAGGGGGGCCGGACCGGGCGGTGATCGGCGTGGATGAGGCCGAGGGCCGGTTCCTGGCCGGGCAGCTGAGCGAGGGGCCGGCGGATGACCGGGTGATCCGGGTGTCTTCCGGCGGCAAGCTGCTGGGGCCGGGCTGGAATGTCTTTGCGCGTAAGGGGTTCTTGGCGGAATGGCGCAAGGGGCGGCAGGTGGCCTCGATCGATTTGCGCGAGGTGCATGGTCTGCCGGGGGCGCATAACCACCAGAATGCCTGCGCGGCCTATGCGGCGTGCCGGGCGCTGGGGGTTGCCCCGCGCGAGATCGAGGCGGCGCTGCATAGCTTTGAAGGACTGCCGCATCGCAGCCAGATCGTCGCCGAAGCGGGGGGCGTGCGGTATGTGAATGACAGCAAGGCCACCAATGTGGACAGCGCTGTGAAGGCGCTGCAGGCGTTTGACAAGGTGCGCTGGATTTGTGGCGGGTTGATGAAAGAAGGTGGGCTCGATGGGTTGGCGCCGGGGTTTGGCCATGTGATCAAGGCCTATGTGATCGGGCGCGAGGCGCAGGGCTTTGCGCTGGGGCTGCCGGGGGTGGAGGCGGAGGTCTTCACCGAGATGGCACGGGCGGTGGAGCGGGCTGTGGCTGAGGCGCAGCCGGGCGAGGTGGTTCTGCTGGCCCCGGCGGCGGCGAGCTTTGACCAATATGACAATTTCGAAAAGCGGGGCGAGGATTTCACCGCCTGTGTGCGGGCGGCATTGGGCTTGGCCTGATCCAATTGCGCGCCTTGCGGCGCAAGAGCATGCCGGTCCCCTCCTCCTGGCCTCCTCCCATGGGGGAGGAGGAACCCTGTGGCGGGCCGACCCCGTTTGATCAGCCTTGCGCGATGTGGCGACCGGCGGCGGCGCCAGAGGCCCAGGCCCATTGGAAATTGTAGCCGCCGAGCCAGCCGGTGACATCCACCGCTTCGCCGATGAAATAGAGACCCGGCACGGTGTTGGACATCATTGAGCTGGAGTTGAGTCCGTCGGTGGCGACACCGCCCAGAGTGACTTCGGCGGTGCGGTAGCCTTCGGTGCCGGATGGGGTGAGTTGCCAGTCGGTCAGCGCGGTTGTCAGCGCGGTGATGCGTTTGTCCGAGAGATCGGCAAGGTTGCCGCTGAGGTCGATTTGTTGACCCAGATGGGTGACCAGCCGGGCGGGCAGGTGGTGGGAAAGCTCGGTGGTGAGGTTGCGGCGACCGTCGCTTTGGCGTTTGGTTGCGAGGATCTGGCTGAGGTCGATGTCGGGGAGCAGATCGATCTGGATCGGCTCACCATCACGCCAGTAGCTGGAGAGCTGCAGAATGGCCGGGCCGGAGAGGCCGCGATGGGTGAAAAGAGTCGCTTCGTCAAAGCTTTGGCGGGCGTTTTTCACCCTTGTAGGACAGGAGACCCCCGACAGGTCACGAAACCGGCCTTCGGGAAAGGTGAAGGGTACCAGCGCGGGGCGTGTGTCAGTGACCCGGTGGCCGAACTGCTGGGCGATATCGTAAGCGAGCCCGGTGGCACCCATCTTAGGGATCGATTTGCCCCCTGTGGCAACGATCAAATTGCGCGCGGTGACGGTAACCGCGCGCCCTTCGCGGTCGAGCAAAGCGGTGAAATGGCCGTCGGCGTGGCTGAGATCGCGAAAAGACGTCTGTAGCCAAAGGTGGGCGCCCGCCGCCTCGGCCTCGGCCAGCAGCATCGCGACGATCTGGGTGCTTTTGCCGTCACAAAAGAGCTGGCCCAGGGTCTTTTCGTGCCAGGCGATGCCGTGACGGTCCACCAGATCGATGAAATCCCATTGCGTGTATCGTGCCAAAGCGGATTTGTGGAAGTGTCTGTTTTCGCCGAGAAACCGCGCAGGCTCACAATAAAGGTTCGTGAAGTTGCAGCGCCCGCCCCCGGAGATGCGGATCTTTTCGCCCGGTGCTATGGCGTGGTCGATCACCAGCGCGTCGTCGCCGCATTGCGCCGCGGCCATCAGCCCCGCGGCCCCGGCGCCAAGGATAAGGGTTGTCACCTGCATGCCGCCCCTGACCATGGAACGCCGCCGGGTGCAAGGGCGCGCGGTGATTCGCTTTTGTCTAGCCGTGGTGATTCTTTTCCGCTAGAGTCGGCTTCAGACCCGGAAAACCGGGCGATGTGAGGCAGTTAAAGCGGTGGTCCCATGACAGAAATGGTGTACGGCACAACCCCTGTGCGCGATGTCGAACCTGTGTTGCCGAAATGGTGGCGCACGGTGGATCGATGGACCTTGTCCTGCATTCTGATGCTCTTTGGGATCGGGATCCTGTTGGGGCTTGCGGCCTCGCCACCCCTGGCCGAGCGCAACGGGTTTTCGCCGTTTCACTATGTTGAGCGGCAGGTGATCTTTGGCGCGATGGCGCTGGTGGCGCTGCTTTTGACGTCGATGATGTCGCCGGTGGTGGTGCGACGGCTGGCGGTGCTGGGGTTCCTGGCGTCCTTCGTGGCGTTGGCGCTATTGCCGTTTTTCGGCACGGATTTTGGCAAGGGGGCGGTGCGCTGGTATTCGCTGGGCTTTGCCTCGATCCAGCCGTCGGAGTTCCTGAAACCCACCTTCATCATCGCCGCCGCCTGGCTGATTGCGGCGGCGCAGGATCTGGGTGGGCCGCCGGGGCGGCTTTATTCGTTCATGCTGACGGTGGCGATTGTGCTGATGCTGGCGATGCAACCGGATTTCGGCCAGGCCTGTCTGGTGCTTTTCGGCTGGGGTGTGATGTGGTTTGTCGGCGGGGCGCCGATGGTCCTGCTCTTGGCGCTGGCGGGGCTTGTGGTGCTGGCTGGCAGCTTTGCCTATAGCGCGTCTGAGCATTTTGCCCGCCGGATCGATGGCTTTCTGACGCCTGAGGTCGATCCCACAACCCAGCTGGGCTATGCCACCAATGCCATCCGTGAAGGCGGTTTTTTCGGCGTGGGTGTCGGCGAAGGCCAGGTCAAATGGAGCCTGCCCGACGCGCATACGGATTTCATCATCGCTGTGGCGGCCGAGGAATACGGGCTGGTCATGGTGCTGGCGATCATCGTGCTTTACGCCACCATCGTCGTGCGCTCGATGATCCGGCTGATGCGCGAACGGGATCCGTTTATTCGCCTTGCCGGCACCGGCCTTGCCGCGATGTTTGGCGTGCAGGCGATGATCAATATGGGTGTGGCGGTACGGCTTTTGCCCGCCAAAGGTATGACGCTGCCCTTTGTCAGCTATGGCGGATCGTCGCTGATTGCCGGCGGAATTGCCGTTGGTATGCTGCTGGCCTTTACAAGAACCCGTCCGCAAGGCGAAATTGGCGACATTCTGCGGGGACGCCTGCGGTAAGCTGGTTTGGGGGGCAGGCCGCGCATGGCCTGCGGTGAAGGGGTATGAGCCAAGAATCTCGACCACCGCTATTGGTGATGGCCGCGGGGGGTACCGGCGGGCACATGTTCCCGGCGCAGGCCCTGGCCGAGCTGATGCTGCGCCGCGGCTGGCGGGTCAAACTGTCGACCGATGCGCGCGGGGCGCGCTATACCGGCGGCTTTCCCCACACGGTTGAGATCGAGGAAGTTTCCAGCGCCACCTTTGCGCGCGGCGGGGTGCTGGCCAAGGCGCTGGTGCCGTTTCGGATTCTGGGCGGGATCGTCTCGATGGCGCTGCGCATGCGGCGCGACAGGCCGGATGTGGTGGTGGGGTTTGGCGGCTACCCGTCGATCCCGGCTTTGGGGGCGGCCTGGCTTTTGCGGCTGCCACGCATGATCCATGAACAGAACGGTGTGCTGGGGCGGGTGAACCGGATCTTTGCCAAACGTGTGAACCGTGTCGCCTGCGGCACCTGGCCGACCGACTTGCCCGATGGCGTCGAGGGTGTGCATGTGGGCAACCCGGTGCGGCTGGCGGTGCATGAGCGGGCCGGGGCCGGCTATATCCCGCCCGGCGACTACCCGATGTCGATCCTGGTGATTGGCGGCAGCCAGGGCGCGCGCATCCTGTCGGATATCGTACCCCCGGCGATTGCGGCGCTGCCGATGGCTCAGATTCAACACCTGCGGGTCAGCCATCAGGCGCGGGACGAGGATGGAGAGCGCGTTGCGACCTACTATGCCGAGCATGGGGTGGACGCCGAGGTACAGCCCTTCTTTCACGACCTGCCGACACGGATGAGCGAGGCGCAGCTAGTGATCTCCCGCTCAGGCGCCTCCAGCGTCGCCGATATCAGCGTGATCGGGCGTCCGGCGATCCTGATCCCCTACGCTGCGGCGATCCGCGATGAACAGACGGCCAATGCGCGGGCGCTGGTCGATGCCGGCGCTGCGATCCTGATGCCGGAAAGCCAGCTGAGCGTCGAGACGCTGACTGAGATGATCAAGTCGGTGCTAGACAATGGCGACGGCGCCTTGCAGATGTCGCTGGCCGCTTTGACCGTCGCCAAACCGGACGCGGCAGAGGAGCTAGGAGCGCTGGTCGAGACCCTGGCCGGCCACGCAACACCAGACCCAAGCAGCGAGGATGTCACCGAATGAACGCCGCCACCAAACTGCCCGGCGATGTGGGCCCCATTCATTTCGTCGGCATTGGCGGTATCGGCATGTCGGGCATCGCCGAGGTGCTGCTGAACCAGGGCTATGTGGTGCAGGGCTCCGACCTCAAGGCCTCCAAGATCACCGAACGGCTGGAAGAGCTGGGGGCCTATGTCTTTGTCGGCCAGCGGGCGCAGAACCTCGATGCGGCTGAGGTGGTGGTGGTGTCCTCGGCGATCAAACCCGGCAATCCCGAATTGGATGAAGCGCGCCGACGGGGTTTACCCGTGGTGCGCCGGGCCGAGATGCTGGCCGAGCTGATGCGCCTGAAATCCAACATCGCTGTCGCCGGCACCCACGGCAAAACCACCACGACCACCATGATGGCCGAGCTGATGGTCGCGGGCGGCTTTGATCCGACGGTGGTCAATGGCGGCATCATCCACGCCTATGGCTCAAACGCGCGGATGGGGCAGGGCGAATGGATGGTGGTGGAGGCCGATGAGAGCGACGGCACCTTCAACCGCCTGCCCGCCACCATCGCCATCGTCACCAATATCGACCCCGAGCATATGGA
>JASJCC010000227.1 GCA_030066175.1 Paracoccaceae bacterium
GCGTGCTGATCGACGATGACCAGCCCATCGGCGGTCTGCGCGATGATGTAATTCTCATGCACCTGCCCACAGGCGGCGCCAAGCGGTAGGTCAGTGGGTGCCGTCTCGTCGGGCGTTTGCGGGGTGCCAACAACCGTATCGATGCGGGCACTATAGCTTTCGGTCAGCTCGGCAAAACCCGGCGCTGGCACAGGGCGCGGGCGGTCCATCTGGTAGACGCGCGGCGCGGTGGCTTCCGGCTGAAATGCGCCAAGGGTGGCGCCGGCCACGGTGGTCGAGGCGCGATGCCCGGCCTCGGCCAAGGCATGGCGCAGGGCCGAGACGATCAGACCACGCACCACCCCGGCCTCGCGAAACCGCACCTCGGACTTCGCCGGATGCACGTTCACGTCCACCCGGTGCGGATCGAGGTCGAGAAAAAGCGCAACGGCCGGGTGCCGATCACGGCTGAGGAAATCCGCATAGGCGCCGCGCAGCGCGCCGATCAGCATCTTGTCCCGCACGGGGCGGCCGTTGACAAAGAGGTACTGCGCCACAGAAGTGCCACGCGAATAGGTGGGCAGGGCGGCGAAGCCGGTCAGGCGGATGCCCTCACGCTCGGCATCGATGGGCAGGGCGTTTTCGACAAACTCCGCGCCCATGACTCGCGCCAACCGTCCGCGCAGCGCGTCAAAGAGATCACCGCTTTCGGGATCGGCGCGAAAGGTAACACGTTCGCCACCGCCCGATACATCGCGCAGGGTAAAGCCAACCGCGGGCTCTGCCATCGCCAATCGTTTGACCACGTCACTCACGGCCTGCGTTTCCGCCCGATCACTGCGCAGGAATTTTAGCCGCGCCGGGGTGGCGTGGAAAAGATCGCGCAGGGTCACGACCGTGCCTTGGTTCAGCGTGCAGGGTTTTAGCGCGCTTTGCGCCCCGCCGCTGACGCCGATCTCGGTCGCGTCCGCACCCTTTGCCCGGCTCTGGATCGTCAGCCGACCAACGGCACCAAGCGACGGCAGCGCCTCGCCCCGAAAGCCGAAGGAGTGAATGTTCAAAAGATCTGTCCCGTCGATCTTGGACGTCGCATGCCGCGACAAGGCCAGCGGCAGATCCTCGGGCCGCATCCCGACACCGTCATCCGTCACGCGGATCAGGGTTTTGCCGCCATCCGCGATATCGACCGTGATCCGCGTGGCCCCTGCATCGATGGCGTTCTCCACCAGTTCTTTCACGGCGGACGCGGGGCGTTCGACCACTTCCCCCGCCGCGATCCGGTTGATCGCTGCCTCGTCAAGTTGCCGGATTACCGGGCGGATGTTGGGGTTATGGCGCGTCATGCCGCTATATCTAGCAAGACTGTGGCGATTCTGGAACGGGTTTTCGTGAAATGTTCCCGGCCTAGCCGGTAAATCGTGGAACTAATATTAAAACAAAAGTAGTATTTGCCGCGTAACAATGTTGCGCTAGGTCCCAAATCAGAGGACAAAATCGAGGAGTATCTGTCATGCTGGTTCCGCTGATCACCTACGAAACCATCGCATCGGTTTACGGCGAAGCCTTCGCCAAGGCCTGGTTCCGCCCGGTCTCGCTGGTCAAAGCCCGCGGCTGATGACTTAACCGCCCTGCGCCGCGCGATACCACGCGCGGATCGCGGCGCGTTCTTCGTCCTCCATCCACGCAAGATTGGCCGGGGGCATCGCGTGGCTGAGCCCGGATTGCAGGTAAATCGCGCGGGCATGCGTGGCCACTTCGGCCTCGGTCTCCAGCCGCACGCCTTTGGGCGCCCAGAGCAGCCCGTCCCAAACCGGTTCCGCCGCGTGGCACATCGAACAGCGGCCCAGCACAATGTCATGCACCTCGGTAAAGCCATCGGCCTGCGCGTAACGCGCCAAAGGCCCTTCGGCGAGATCCTGTTCGTCCTGCTGCCAAAGCGGTGCGGTCGATAGCCACATGATGATCAGGAACAGCACAGTGGTGGCCAACCAGGTCCAGGTCGGCTCACCCTGGCGGGCATGCATCGAGTTGAAATAATGCCGGATCGTCACCCCCATCAGAAACACCAGTGACGCGATGATCCAGTTGTACTCACTGGCGAATGCCAGCGGGTAATGGTTCGACAGCATCAGGAAAATAACCGGCAAAGTCAGATAGTTATTGTGCGTGCTGCGCTGCTTGGCGATCTTGCCGTATTTGGCGTCGGGGGTGCGGCCGGCGATCAGGTCAGCGACGACGATTTTCTGGTTTGGGATGATAATGAAGAAGACATTCGCCGTCATGATCGTGGCGGTGAAGGCCCCCAGATGCAGCAGCGCGGCGCGCCCCGAAAAGACCTGCGCGTAGAACCACGACATGCCGACGAGCACCACAAAGAGTGCGCCCACCAGCACGTTCTGGTCGGCGTTTACAAACACGCGGCAGAGCATGTTGTAGGCCAGCCAGCCGAACGCGAGGGAGGCCAGCGAGATCGCAATCGCCTGCCAGGCGGCGAGGTCGAGAACGTTGGGATCGACAAGGTAGAACTCGGCCCCGAGGTAGTAGACCAGGGCCAAGAGGATAAAGCCGCTGATCCAGGTCCAATAGCTTTGCCATTTGTGCCAGATCAGCCCGTCGGGCATGTGTTCGGGCGCGACGAGGTATTTCTGGATGTGGTAAAACCCGCCGCCATGGACCTGCCATTCCTCGCCATCGGCCCCGGACGCGAGGTTACGATCGCGGTGCAGCCCCAAGTCCAAGGCGATGAAATAAAACGAAGATCCGATCCAGGCGATGGCGGTGATCACGTGCAGCCAGCGCACCGCAAATTCGATCCACGCCCCCATGGCGGCCAGGTCGTACATGTCGAGTCTCCCGCTTTTTGGGGAGGGTATACGCACGACCGGTTGAAGGTTAAGTTTGAAAATTCTGAGGGACTTTCAAAAATCCCCGAAAGCTGAGAATTTGCGCAGACGCCAAAATGGGCGGCATCCTCCAAGGTACCCGATGTAGACGGGCAAGGCGTTAAAGGGGCGGGCGATGGCCTATGTGAGCAACATCCGCATGTTTGTCCGGGTCTATGAACTGGGCAGCATGAGTGCGGCGGCGCGGGATCAGCGGACCTCGCCTGCCGTGGCCTCGAGCCGGATCGCCGATCTGGAGCGGCATCTGGGGGTGCGGCTGTTCAATCGGACGACGCGGGCGCTACGCCCCACCGAACATGGGCGGCTGTTCTATGACGGCGCGCGTGGGATTCTGGAGGCAATCGAGACGGCTGAAACCGCGGTAATGGAGGCGACGCAGAGCCCGCGTGGCACGCTGTTTGTGGCTGCCCCGCTCGGGCTGGGGCGCAGGATTCTGGCACCCGCGATGAAGGCGTTTCGCGCCAAATACCCGGAAATCGACGTGCGATTGCGGCTGTCGGACCGGATGGTGGACGTCACCGCAGAGGGGTTGGATCTGGCCTTTCACTTGGGCGTTTTGCAGGACAGCGACCTGAAAGTACGGATGATTGCGGACTGCCCGCGCGTGTTGGTGGCCGCACCCGACTATATCGCACGCAAGGGCATGCCCGCGGATGGTGAGGCGCTGGTGCGCGACCGGCATGACTGTCTCAACTTGCGTTTTCCCGGCGCGCAAGAGTTTCAGTGGACGTTGAAAACGCCAGACGGGCCAAAGCGTTACGAGATCAGCGGGCCGTTTGAATCCGATGATGGTGACGTTCTGACCGACTGGGCGCTGATGGGTTGCGGGGTGATCCTGAAGCCGGAATTCGAGATTGCTGAGCACCTGCGCAGCGGTGCGCTGATCCCAGTGGCGACCGCCACGCCGCCCTACCCCACGCAGCTGGCCTGCCTGTCACCGTCGCGGCGGCATCGCGATCCCAAGGTGCAGGTGTTTTCCGATTTCATGGTGGCGCATTGCCGTGAGGCGCTGAAGGCGGCTTAGGCTTGCTTTCGCGCGCGGGGTCTTTCACCTTGGAGGCAGGGCATCAGCAAGGGAGATCGGCGATGAAAAGCGAAGAGGTGGGCCAGTCCACATTCGAGACCTGGACCGTGGACGAGGTCAAAGACGCGCTCGACAAGGAAGAGATCGTGCTGATCGATGTGCGCACGCCGCAGGAGTTCATGTTCGAACATATCGAAGGCGCGCTACTGATGCCGCTGGCCTTTTTCACCGCCAAGGGCCTGCCCGGACAGAGCGACAAGCGCATCGTGTTCCATTGCGGATCGGGGGTGCGATCGGAAAAGGTGGCGCGGCAGGCGATTGCCTCGGGCCTCGCGCGGGTGGCGCATATGGGGGGCGGGTTCGCGGCGTGGAAGGGCGGCAAGAAACCCTATATCGGCACCAATATGGCGACCGGCGCGCCGCATCGGGTGGATTGATGAAGAGCCGGTGAATTCCCTTGCCAGAGCGGTTAATTCGCTGGCTTTGGTTGAAAATCACGGGCAGGCGCGGGGTGTGTTTCCGCGCCTTTTTCTATGCCCCTGGGGAGCAATACGTCCGATTCGTGCCAATTTCGGTACGGATTGCTACGCCCCAGAGCCGTTGCTTGGAAAATCTGATCAAGCGCGCGGGGGCGTTACGGGCACCGCGCGGTGGGCACGGGCAGCAATACGTCCTGAAAGGCCTTTGAACAGGACGTATTGATGAATCGCGATGTGAGTGCGTCAGTTGCGGGGCGCCGCTTTCATCAGGCCCTGTTCTTTGAGATCCGCATGCGCCTGATCGAGCGACTGCCAGGCGCGGTCGATCAGCGTGTCGATCTCGGATTCCGAAATCACCAGCGGCGGCGAGATGATCATCCGGTCGCCGACATGGCGCATGATCAGGTTGTTGGCGAAGCAGCGTTCGCGGCAGATCAGACCGGCGGTGCCGACATCGGCCTCAAACGGGGCGCGGGCGGCTTTGTCGGGCGTCAAAGCGATGGAGCCCATCATGCCGACGATCTGCGCCTCGCCCACCAGCGGGTGGTCGGTCAGGCCGCGGAACTTTTCGGCGAGGTACGGCCCGGTGATGTCGCGGACGCGTTCGACGATCGCCTCGTCTTCGAGGAGGCGCAGGTTTTCCAACGCGACCGCGCAGGCGACCGGGTGGCCGGAATAGGTGTAGCCGTGGTTGAACTCGGCGCTGTCGATGACGCGGGCGACTTGGTCAGAGACCAACGAGCCGCCGATGGGCTGGTAGCCCGACGACAGCCCCTTGGCCACGGTCATGATGTCGGGGCGGATGTCCATGGTCTGGCTGCCGAACCAGTTGCCGGTGCGGCCGAAACCGCAGATCACCTCGTCCGCGATCAGCAGGATGCCGTATTCGCGGGTGATGCGCTGGATTTCCGGCCAGTAGGTTTCCGGTGGGACGATCACGCCGCCCGCGCCCTGCACCGGTTCGGCGATGAAGGCGGCGACGTTTTCGGGGCCGAGTTCGAGGATCTTGTCTTCGAGTTGGCGGGCCGTTGCCAGCCCGAATTCCTCGGGCGACATGTCGCCACCCTCGGCCCACCAGTTGGGCTGGTCGATATGGGCGATACCCGGGATCGGCATGCAGCCCTGGGCGTGCATACCCTTCATCCCGCCGAGGCTGCCGGAGCCGACGGAAGAGCCGTGATAGGCGTTCCAGCGGGAGATCACCCATTGCCGGTTGGGTTGGTCCAAGAGCTGCCAATAGGTGCGGACGAGGCGGAGGTTGGTGTCGTTCGCCTCGGACCCCGACGAGGCGTAGAAGACGTGGTTGAGGTCGTAGGGCGCCAGTTCGGCGAGCTTGGCGGAGAGCTGGATCGCGGGGACATGCGAAGTCTGGAAGAACGTGTTGTAGTAGGGCAGTTCCTCCATCTGGCGGGCGGCGGCCTGGGCCAGTTCACGGCGGCCATAGCCGATGTTGACGCACCAGAGCCCCGCCATGCCGTCGAGGATGCGGTTGCCGTCGCTGTCGGTCAGCCAGCAGCCCTCGGCCCGGGTGATGATGCGCGCGCCTTTGTCGGCGAGACCGGCACCATGGGTGAAGGGGTGCATGTGATGCGCGGCGTCGAGGGCCTGAAGCTCGGACGTGGGGGTGTTGGTCGAGATGACGGACATGGGCGCACCTATCGTTGGAGGGGGTAGCGCCAGAATATGATCAAATTATCCGCTGTCAATCGAATCGCCCAGCGTGGCGGCGATCTGGGCCATGCCCTGTTCCACATCGGCCTGCATCGCGGCTGCCGCTGCGTCAGGGTCGGCACTGGCGAGGGCGGTGAGGATGTCTTTGTGGCGGTCGGGCAGGTTGCGGGTGCCGAACTGGCCGCAGACGACGCGAAGGGAGGGGCCAAAGCGCAGCCAGAGCCCGTCGACCAGGGCGCAGAGGATGGGCGCGTCGGCGAGCGCGTTGAGCTCGGCGTGGAAGCGGTGGTTTTCGACGAGGTAGCCCTGCACGTCACCGGCGGCGATGGCGCGGTCGAGACGGGTGTCGGTGGCGCGCAGGCGGGTGATGGCCGCGGGGGTGGCCGCATGCGCCGCGCGCCTTGCCAGCAAGGG
>JASJCC010000226.1 GCA_030066175.1 Paracoccaceae bacterium
TGGGCAAGCGCGTGTTGCAGATCGGCTGCGACCCCAAGCATGACAGCACCTTTACCCTGACCGGGCAGCTGCAGCCGACCGTGATCGATATCCTGAAAGAGGTAGATTTCCACGCCGAAGAGC
The DNA here is from genome assembly GCA_030066175.1 of Paracoccaceae bacterium. Taxonomy (GTDB): domain Bacteria; phylum Pseudomonadota; class Alphaproteobacteria; order Rhodobacterales; family Rhodobacteraceae; genus JASJCC01. Next base: position 124 of record JASJCC010000226.1, read on the forward strand.
TGCGGCCCGAGGATTTTGTGACCGAAGGCTGGAACGGCGTGAAATGTGTCGAGGCGGGTGGGCCGCCGGCAGGTACCGGCTGTGGTGGCTATGTCGTGGGGCAGACCGTGAAGCTTCTGAAACAGCATCACATGCTCGAAGACACCGACGTGGTGATCTTTGACGTCTTGGGCGACGTGGTCTGCGGGGGGTTTGCAGCGCCTTTGCAGCATGCCGACCGGGCGGTGATCGTCACGGCGAATGACTTTGACAGCATCTATGCGATGAACCGGATCATCGCGGCGGTGCAGGCGAAATCGAGCAACTATAAGGTGCGGCTGGCGGGCTGCGTGGCCAACCGGTCGAAAGCCACGGATGAGGTGGATCGGTTCTGCGACACCGTGGGCTTCAAGCGCATTGCGCATATGCCGGATTACGACGCGATCCGTCGGTCGCGGCTGAAAAAGAAGACTTTGTTTGAGATGCCGGACGAGGACGACATCGTGTTGGCGCGCAAGGAGTATATCCGGCTGGCCGAGACACTTTGGGCCGGAACAGAGCCGCTTGCACCCGAACCGTTGCCGGATCGTGAGATCTTTGAACTGCTGGGGTTCGATTGATGCCTGGTCGGTTTTCCCAACCCGTCCCGGGCTTGACCCGGGACCTCATGCGGGAGGCCCCGGATCACGTCCGGGGCGGGGGTGTCTCTGCGAGTTATGAAAGCGCGCGCGACCGGGTCGAGACCTATTTCGACCGCTCCGCCACCAAGGTGTGGGAGCGTCTGACCTCGGACGCGCCGGTCAGCCGGATACGCGAAACAGTGCGCAAGGGGCGGGACCGGATGCGGGCCAAGATGCTGGCCGCTTTGCCGGCGGATCTGACGGGCATGCGGGTGCTGGACGCCGGCTGTGGCGCCGGGCCCGCGACGATCGAGATGGCGCGCCGAGGGGCCGAGGTGGTGGCGGTCGATATCTCGCCCAGCCTTGTGGAGATTGCCAAGAAGCGGCTGCCGGGCAGCCTGCGGGGGCAGGTGACATTTGCCAGTGGTGACATGCTGTCGGCGCATCTGGGCGAATTTGACCACGTCTTTGCGATGGACAGCCTGATCTATTACCGCGCGCCGGATATTCGTGACGCGCTGGGCGCGCTGGCGGAGCGGACCAGCGGCAGCGTGGTGTTCACCGTGGCCCCGCGCACGCCTCTGCTGATGACGATGTGGTACGCGGGCAAGGCGTTTCCGCGCTCTGACCGGTCACCGGTGATGATCCCGCACGCGCCGGAGCGGCTGCGCAATACCGTCTCTGACATTGGCGATCTGGCCAATCTCGGGCGGGTGACCAGCGGGTTCTACATCAGCCAGGCGTTGGAGTTCACGCCATGATCGTCAGCCGCTCCCAGATACAGCGCCTGGGCGCGCGGGCGCTTCCGTTTTCGGATGCAGCGTCGGAAGAGCTGCCTTTGGGCCAGCTGTTGCGGCTTGCGCTGTTCCAGGTGTCGGTGGGCATGGCGGGTGTCATGCTGCTGGGCACGCTGAACCGGGTGATGATTGTCGAGCTGTCGGTGCCGGCGACCCTTGTGGCGATCATGGTGGCCCTGCCGGTGCTGATTGCGCCGTTCCGTGCCATTCTGGGCTTCAAGTCCGACAATTACCGCAGCGCCATTGGTTGGAAGCGAATTCCCTATCTGTGGTTCGGAACCGTTTGGCAGATGGGCGGCTTGGCGATTATGCCCTCGTGTCTCTTGGTGCTGGGCGGTGATGTTGAATATGACATCCCCTTTGCAGGAGAGGTGCTGGCGGCGCTGGCGTTTATCATGACCGGTTTGGGCATGCACATGACCCAGACGGCCGGGCTGGCGCTGGCCGCCGACCGCGCGACCGAGGAAACCCGCCCGCGGGTTGTGGCGCTGCTTTACGTGATGTTCCTCATTGGTATGGGCCTGTCGGCGATTGTGATCGGCTGGCTGCTGCGCGACTTCAACTCGATCAAGCTGATCCAGGTGGTGCAGGGCACCGCGGTTGTGACCATCGTTCTGAACGTCATTGCGCTTTGGAAACAGGAACGCGTCAATCCGATGAGCAAGGCCGAGCGTGAGGCGCCGCAGCCGAGCTTCAAGGAAGCCTGGGCCGATCTGATCGCTGGCGGAACGGCGGGTCGGCTGCTGGCGGTGGTTTTCCTGGGCACCATGGCCTTCAACATGCAGGACGTTTTGCTGGAGCCCTATGGCGGCGAGATCCTTGGCCTCAGCGTGTCAGCGACAACGCTGCTGACGGCCACTTGGGCCGCGGGTGCGCTGGTGGGCTTTGCCCTGGCAGCGCGATGGTTGGCCAAGGGTGTGCATCCCTACCGCATGGCGATGCGCGGCATCCTGGCGGGCGTGGCGGCCTTTAGCGCGGTGATCTTTGCCAGCCCGATGGGATCGGATGTGCTGTTCTTTGCCGGGGCCTCGCTGATCGGGTTTGGCGGCGGGCTCTTTGCCGTGTCGACCCTGACGGCAGCGATGACCATGCCGGCCCAGGGCCTTGCCGGGCGCGGCCTGGCGCTGGGTGCCTGGGGTGCGGCGCAGGCCACAGCGGCGGGGTTGTCGACGCTGATCGGTGGTGCCATGCGCGACGGGATCGGCAGCATTGCGCGGACCGGTGTCTGGGGTGAGGCGCTGAATTCACCCGCAACCGGCTATTCCGTCGTCTACCACACCGAAATCGCGCTTTTGTTCGTGACGCTTGTGGCGCTGGGGCCGCTGGTGTCGCGCAGTCGTAAACCCAACCAATCGCAACAGAAACCGACAGGGCTGGGCCTTGCCGATTTCCCAACATGACCAAGGCCCAATGAAGGAGGCACTCCAATGACCGAAGACTATATCATTGGCAATCTGGACATCGCGAGCATTGCGCTCTGGCTGTTCTTTTTCTTTTTCGTCGCTCTTGTGATCTGGATCCAGCGTGAGAACCAGCGTGAAGGCTATCCGCTGATTGATGAGGATGGCTCGCAGGCAGATGCCGGCGGTGTGTTCCCCAACCCGGATGACAAGACATTCATCCTGCCGCATGGCCGGGGCGAATACGTTGCACCGTCGGGTCAGACCGAGGAACGGGATGATTACCACGATGCGATGAAGCGTGACTTTGAGTCCGGCGGTTTCCCCTGGGATCCGGCGGGGGATCCGTTGGCCGATGGCATTGGGCCGGCCTCCTGGGCCGCACGCCGAGATGAGCCGGAACTGGATGGCAAGGGCCATCCCAAGATCATCCCGATGGCCGCGACCGAGCATTTCCACGTCTCTGCCGGTAAGGACCCGCGCGGTCTGCCCGTGGTTGCCGGGGATGGCGAGATCGTCGGCAAGATCACCGATATGTGGATCGACGAGCCGGAACAGCTGGTTCGTTATCTCGAGATCGAGCTGGATCCGGAGTTCGGCGAAGGCACGCGGCTTGTACCGCTGACGCTGGCGCGCATCTGGTTCAACCAGGTCAAGATTGCCTCGCTCTACGGCAAGCACTTCAACGGTGTGCCCAAGACCAAGGCGGCCCGCCAGGTGACCAAGCTCGAAGAAGAAAAGATCTGTGCCTACTACGGCGGCGGCAAGCTTTATGCCGACGAATCCCGCCTCGAGCCGCAGATCTGATCCTATCGCCACGGCAATACGGGGGGTGACCGATGCCACATGATGACTTTGCCGTAGAACCGGTACCGGGCCTGCCAGAGGCGCCCCCGGAAGGGGAGCATATCCTTTGGCAGGGCAAACCGGATTGGTGGGCTCTGAGCTGGGAATCTCTCAGCCTGCCATGGGTTGCCGGCTACTTTGTGTTCCTCGCCGTCTGGCGGTTTATCGCGGTGGTCGATCTGATGCCGTTGCCGCAGGCGATCGGCGCGTCGGTGCCTTTCCTGATCCTCGGCGCCATCGTCCTGGCGTTGCTGACGCTGGTCGGCTGGGTACAGGCGGTGACCACGGTCTACACCGTTACCAACCGCCGCGTGGCGATGCGTATCGGGGCGGCGCTGACGGTGACGCTGAACCTGCCTTATACGCAGATCGGCAATGCGTCTTTGTCGGTGCGGAAATCGGGCACGGGCAATATCGCCTTCGATCTGATGGGGGAAACGCGGCTGAGCTATCTGGTGTGCTGGCCGCATGTGCGCCCTTGGTACATGCGCAAGACACAGCCGACCCTGCGCTGCATTCCCGAGGCCGAAAAGGTCGCCGAGATGATCTCTGACGCGGCTCAGGCGCGGGTCACCATGCCTCAGATCCGCCGCGAGGCTCCCACACCGGGTGCCGCGGTGGCGGCGGAATAAGGGGGTTTGTGATGGAAGATCTGCAAACCCTCCGCCAGGAAGGCCCGGGCTATCGCCACAGTCCAGAGGAGCTGGTGCCCAAGGCGATGATCCGCCTGCTGCTGGGCATTGTCGGCCTGTGCCTGTTGATGGTCAGCGCCCATGTCTGGACCGGCGCGCCCAAGCAATCGACGCCGCCGGTCAGCGGCGTGGTGAAAGAGGTGGTGCTGTTTCTGGAAGGCGACATGTCGGGTGCCGCCCGCGTGCTCGACAGCACCGGCACGGTGATTGCCGATCTCAGCCCCGAAGAGGGTGGGTTCGTTTCTGGTGTGTGGCGGGTGCTGCAGCGCGAACGCACCAATGCACGTGTGGATTTGAACGGTCCGGTGCGGGTGACCGCAACGGAAAACGGCCGGATGGCGATCTTTGATCCCAGCACCGGATGGGGTGCGGACCTGATGGGGTTCGGCCAGGACAACGCGGCAGCCTTTGCCAAGCTGCTGCTCAACTGACGAAAGGGAACCGGAATGGGACTTCTGACAAAAGAGATCGAACGTGCACCCTGCACTGTCGAGATCAGCCACAAATTCGAAAGCCTGCACGCGCATGTGCGGTTCAACAACGGCGCAGTGATCTACCCCGGCGACGAGGTCAAGGTGCAAGGGCCCGAGATCATGGCGCCCTTTGGCGAGATCGTGCGCGAAGACCGCGAGGCGATCATCGTCCGCGCTAGCAAGCTGGAACAACTCTGGACCCGCCTGACCGGCGATTTCGAGGTCATGGAACTGTGTGAGTTTTCCTTCTCTGAGGAGGTGGCGCTATGAACGTCCAGAACCAGAATGCCTATGAAGGCAAGCACACCGCCGACGCGACAACGGTCGAAGAAGGTCTGGCCATCCAGGAGGAGCAGGCCAAGTACGACGACGATTTCGCCACCAACACGGCGATGATGAACACGCTACTGACGCCGCGGTTCTACACCACCGATTTTGATGAGCTGGATGCGCTGGACGTTTCGGGCGTGCGCGAAGATTGGGACAAGCTGATCGCGCAGATGGTCAGCGACCCGAACAAGGGCCACTTCAAGAAGAACGAAGACTGGGACCATGTTGATTGGGACGGCATGGAGCCGCAGCTGAAGAAGGAGTTCATCGACTTCCTGATCAGCTCCTGCACCGCCGAGTTTTCGGGCTGCGTGCTTTACAAGGAAATGAAGCGGCGCGGGAACAACCCCGATGTCGTGCAGCTGTTCCAGCTGATGGCGCGGGACGAGGCGCGGCATGCGGGTTTCATCAACGACGCGCTGCGCGAGGCAGGGCTGCGGGTGAACCTGGGCTTTCTGACCCAGTCGAAGAAATACACCTATTTCCGGCCCAAGTTCATCTACTACGCGACCTACCTGTCTGAAAAGATTGGCTACGCGCGCTACATCACGATCTTCCGCCATCTCGAGGCGAACCCGGAACACCGCTTCCACCCGATCTTCAAATGGTTTGAAGAATGGTGCAATGACGAGTTCAGCCATGGCGAGGCCTTTGCCCTGCTGATGAAGACCGACCCCAAGCTGACCTCGGGTATGAACGTCTACTGGATCAAGTTCTTCCTGACGGCGGTCTATGCCACGATGTATGTGCGCGACCACCAACGCCCGGCCTTTCACAAGGCGCTGGGTGTGGACCCGGATTGGTACGCGCATGAGGTGTTCACTAAGACCTCGAAGCTTTCCGAACAGATCTTTCCGATCACTTTGGACATCGATCACCCGCGCTGGCAGGCGAATCTGGAAAAGTTGCACAAGGCCAATGTGCAGATCGCTGAAGCCAAGAAGCAGGGCGGCCTGGGTGGCAAGCTGAAACAACTGAGCGGATCGGCCAAGGCGGCGATGTGTTTCCTGGCGCTCTACACGATCCCGTCGAAGTCACATGTCGTGCCTGAAAGCACGCGGTTGGAGCCCGCGTATTGACCAATGGTTTCGGCGCCTTTGGCGCCGACCGAGGTGGGGGGGGGGGGGGGGGGGGGGGGGGGGGGGCGCGGGGGGGGGGGGGG
>JASJCC010000225.1 GCA_030066175.1 Paracoccaceae bacterium
ACTCGGCCTGCTCCGCAAGTTTCTTGTGCATCCACTTAGCCATCCGTACAGGAATACGACCGCTGTACTCCTTGCTATCGGGTACCACGGGTTCTGGAAACTGCTCGCCGTCCTCATCGAAACTGGCTTTCGCGGCGCAAATAACCTCTAGTGCCTCTGAATACGCTTCGTCAGCTGACTCTTCAAAGATCTCGATATCTGGGAGTTCGGCAACTCGTGCAACGAACAACTCTCCGTCTTCGGTGTCTTCCTTACGGACAGAAATCGAATACCTTGTCGCATCAAATTCAGTCATAGCCCAACTCCAATAAGGCGTCTTTCTGCGTTGTTAACATCCGCTTGATCTTCCCGACATACCCCGGCTTAACACCCGAGTTTCGTCCGTGCTTACAAGCGAAGTTCGAGGCTTTGAAATCGAGTTGCTCTCTTAGTTCAGAATGCTTGAAGACGTAGTGTCTTCCAGATTCACGGACCTCGAATCCGAAACCCTCAAGCATTGCAATCAACTCCGCGCACTTCAGAGACGCACGCTTCACTTCCAGCAGTTCGATAGCCTCATCAATTTTCATGCAATGGCGCCACATCTGGCGTCACCAAGGCCAGATACTTGGGATTTTACATCAAAAACTGTGAAAACGACCCAATCCGACTTCCCCATTACCGGGTATTTTGTGATTCTGCGGTTAGTCCCAGCTGTAGCCGGTCCGTAGCTAATCAATGCAGTACACCTTTAAATTATTGTTTTTGCTCACTACTGTCCCAACGTTTGGTCTGAGAGTTTGCCTAACTGTTTAACAACATTAGCGAAATTACCAAAAAGTGCCTGTCACCGACTTGAATGACTCAGTCCTTTGGCGCGAGCCTCTGCCGCTGATTGGTGAGCAGAGGACTCGGGCGTATGTATACAGGCAAACTTGTTTTCGCGCAGGTGATCGATCAGATGCCGATGCACACCTTTCGAAGATGTGTCCGGCGTTACAACGGCAATCACAAAACCCAGTCGTTCACCTGCCTCGATCAGTTTCTCTGTATGGCTTTCGCTCAGTTGACCTACCGCGAGAGCCTGCGCGACATCGAAGCCTGTCTACGTGCCCAGCAGAACAAGCTCTATCACATGGGCATTCGTGGTGGTGTCTCGCGCAATACCTTGGCCAACGCCAACAAGGTACGCGATTGGCGCATCTACGCCGACTTTGCCCAAGCCCTGATCCAAATCGCCCGGCATCTGTATGTGGACGAGGACTTCGGGGTGGAATTGGACAACACCGTTTACGCCCTCGACGCCTCTACCATCGTAAGCGCCCTCAAATCGACACCTATGATCCCACGCACGCATGACCGAGACTGTCTCCAGGCGACGAACCGAGGAGACCTGTCATGCCGAGCAAAGCAGAATCCGAAAACCTGGCTGCACGTTGGCGGCCGTTGATTGACGCGTGGCACGGATCCGGACAAACGCAGAAGGCGTTCTGCCGGGCGAACGACCTGAGCTATGACCAGTTCGTCTACTGGCGGCGAAAGTTCGCACGAGGCGATGTCGACGCGGGGCCGGTCAGGTCATCGGCACTGGTCCCAGTGACCTACACATCGACGGCGCCGGGCCTGTCGCTGTTACTGCCCAACGGCATGGAACTGCGCGGGCTGACGCTGGACAACGTACCGGTGGTGCAGCAACTGTTGGCGCGGTTGTGATGAACCGGCATTTTCGACCTTCCGTATCGATGCCGCGGATCTACCTGTACCGGGACCCGGTCGACTTCCGCAAGAGCTATCGTGGGCTGGCGGCCCTGGTGGAGCAGCAGATCGGGCACAACCCGTTCGACGGCGGCCTGTATGCCTTCACCAATCGCCGGCGCAACAAGATCAAGCTGCTGTTCTGGGAGGACAACGGCTTCGTGCTCTACTACAAGGCACTGGCTGAGGAGAAGTTCCGCTGGCCACGCCCCGAGGACGACGTAATGGCGCTGAGCGGCGAGCAGATCAACTGGCTGCTCGATGGCTATGACATTGGTCGGATGCAGGGGCATAAAAAGCTTCATTACGAGGCCGTTTTCTGAGTCGTAGCTGACTGATTCTGTTATACTTTCGCGCATGCTGGATGCGCTGGAAACACCGCTAAACCCTGTCCCTGATACGCCCGTATCGATACCGGCTCTACTCGAGGTCATCGAGCACAAAGACGACCTCATCGAGCAGAAAGAGCAAGCCATCGCCGACCGCGATCGGGTCATTGCCGATCGTGATCACCTCATCGCCGAGCAGCAGAAGCTTCTGCAGTTGCTCGAAGAGCAGCTGCGCCTGGCCAAGCACAAGCGCTTTGGTGAAAGCAGCGAGAAGCAGCCGTTCCAGGGTGACTTCTTCGACGAGGCGGAACTGGAGGTCGCGCTCGGTGACATCGAAGCCGAGCTGGAACAGGCTGATGCCGCGCCGCCCCAACGCCAGCGCAAGAAGCGCGAAGGCTTCGCCGAGACGCTGCCGCGTGTCCGGGTCGACCTGCCGTTGAGCGACGACGAGAAGGCGGGCGCCAGCAAGACCTTCTTCACCAAGGTCAAGGAAGAGCTCGATATCATCCCGGCCCAAGCACAAGTGATCGAATACTGGCAGGAAAAGGCCGTGTTCGACGACACTGACGCTACCGGCCAGCCGCTGATCAAGGCCGCGCCACGCCCGGCCCATCCGCTGGGCAAGTGCATTGCCAGCGTCGCGTTGCTGGCCTATATCCTGATCGCCAAATACGCCGATGCGCTTCCGTTGTATCGGCTCGAGCGGATACTCAAGCGCTACGGCGGCAACATCAGCCGCACGGCGATGGCGAACTGGATCATCCGCCTGGATGACGTGTTCAAGCCGCTGATCAACCTGCTGCGTGAGCACCAATTATCCGGTGACTATCTGCAAGCGGATGAAACCCGTATCCAGGTGCTCAAAGACGCCGGCAAGGTCGCGACCGCGGACAAATGGATGTGGCTGGTCCGGGGGGGACCGCCGGATCAGCCGGTTGTCCTTTTCCATTACGATGCCTCACGCAGTGAGGAGGTTCCATCACGCCTGCTCGACGGCTTCGAGGGTGTGCTGCAGACCGACGGCTATGCCGGCTACAACCGGGTCTGCCGCGACAATCCGATCAGGCGCATCGGCTGTTGGGATCATGCGCGGCGGAAGTTTGTCGAGGCGAGCCAGGCGGCACCGACCAAGAAGAAGGGCGCGAAGGTCAGCAAGGCGGATGTGGCGATCGGCAAGATCCGCACGCTGTATCGGATCGAGGACAAGATCAAGGATCTGGAACCGGAACAGAAGCAGGTCCAGCGACAACGGCTCAGCCGGCCGGTGCTCGATGATCTGGAGATCTGGTTACAGGCCAACGCCAGCCGGGTGCCGAAAGACAGCCTGACGGCCAAGGCGATCAGCTACACGCTGAACCAATGGGAACGGCTGGTCGGCTACTGTGACGACGGCAACCTGAACATCAGCAACGCGCTGGCCGAGAATGCCATCCGCCCCTTCGCGGTAGGCCGCCGCAACTGGTTGTTTGCCGATACCGCGCGCGGGGCGAAGGCCAGTGCAACCGTCTACAGCCTGATCGAGACCGCCAAGGCCAACGGGCTGGAGCCCTATCAGTACTTGCGCCACGTGCTCGCGCATATCGCGACCGCGGATACTCTCGAGAAGATTGAAGCACTGCTGCCGTGGCATGTCAGCTTCCAGGATTCGCCCAGTCGACCGCCGCAGGGCATATCAGGAACGGGGTGATTTGTGACCTGAGCCCGGACATCATAAAGTCGATCAGGACAGGGAACGTTGCAAGCCGACCGACAAGGACAGGTCACCCGGTGCGAGTTTCCGTAAAGCCCCAGGCGCAAGGATGCGCGTGGGGCTTTGTCACGTCTGGCCTTGACGCAAAAGGGCTGATTCTCTGGCGCTTACGGTCTATAAGAGGCCACATGATCAACTACATCCGGTGGTGTGTATGGACGAAACCAGCGTGCAGTGTGTCAAAGAAGTGCGCGCACCAATCGCCGCACGACCGGGATGCAGTGAGCGCTATGATGTCGAGTATGAGCGCAATGGGGTGGCGCATTTGCTGTTGTTTTATGCGCCCTTTGAGAATTGGCGGCGAGTCCACGTGGCAGATAATCACACGGCCTGTACGTGGGCAGAGCAGGTACATCGCTTGGTACACCAAGACTATCCCCAAGCTCAGCGCATCACATTGGTGATGGACAACCTCAATACCCATACCGGCGCTTCCTTGTACAAAGCGTTTCCCCCTCCTACCGCCCGCGCGGTGCTGGACAAGCTGGAGATTGTCTATACACCCAAACACGGGAGTTGGCTCAACTTGGCCGAATGCGAATTCAGCGTGATTGCCCGCCAATGTCTTGATCGACGTTTAGCCGACATGCCCACGGTCGAGAATGAAATCGCCGCTTGGGTGAACGAGCGCAATCAAAAAGCGCGGCCGGCAGACTGGCGCTTCACAACTGAGGATGCTCGCATCAAGCTCAAGAGACTTTATCCTAAATTATCTAATTGACTAACCAGTAGGCCGGGCGGGAATTGCGATTGGACACGACATCGATGTGCATGCGCAAAGCATAGATGACCAAGACCGAAAAGCAAGCCCAATTACTAAGAAGAACGTAAGTAAGCGGACATTATGCAGTGATGTAATGTAGTTCTCTTTGCCCGAAGAATGATCTGATCAAGGCAGGCATTCTCTGCATTCGCCACAGTGTTCCGAGGACCAATGCCCGGAATTGATCGGGGCCGGTGATTGTCGCCTTGCCGACATGGTGATTCTTGACATAGTTCCACACCGATTCATCAGGATTGAGTTCCGGCGAGTAGGGCGGCAAGAAAAACAGACGCAACTTACCCTGAGTGGAAGCAATGAATTTTCTGACCTTCAACGCACGATGGGTGGGATGCCCATCAACGATGAGGAAGATAGGGTTCTCGGCCCCTTTCATGAGCCGCTGTAGAAACTCGATGAATTTGGCAGCATTCATGCGACCATCAACGGTCATAAAGCGCATTTCCCCGCGTGGACTAACCGCGGACACGAGATTGAGGCTGAAGCGTGCTCCGGTACTCGGTACCACAGGGGTTTCTCCCCGTGGCGCCCAAGTCGTTCCGCTATGGTAGTCCGAACGTACACTGGCCTCATCCGCAAAGAAAATCTGGGCCTTTTCACGTTTTGCCAACTTGCGTATTTGCGGGTATTCCTCTTTGACCCAGCGATCCACCGCTTCCGGATCCTGCTGATAGGCCCGCCTCAGTGGTTTTTGCGCAGACAGTCCAAGCTTTCTAAGCAATCGCCCAACCGATACATCGCTCAAGCGTACGCCAAACTTGTCCCGGATAACTTCCCGGACCATCGAGCGGGTCCACAGCGCGTAGAAAAACTTTAACTGCATCGGGTTCTTCGTTGTGACAATACGGTAAAGCTGATCGAGATCCTTTCCCGTCAACTTCGGTGGCCGGCCAAACAGCTTTTTCGCCTTGAGCGCTTCATAACCACCCTCGCGATAGGCGGCAAGCCACTCGTAGATACGCGCCCGCGACATCCCGAGCGCCTGTATTACAACCTCCGGACTCTCTCCCGCCTCAACCCGTTCCACCGCTCGTATGCGAATCGCTTCAAGCGTCTCATGATCAAGCTTTCTGCCATCGTTTTTGCGCATGGCAGCAGTATACCAGTGTTCGCTTACTTATGCACTGCTTAGTAAATGCTCGCGCGCGAATCCAAGCGCGGAAGCCCCAATGTGTTGTATTCTCGGATCACCGCCTCATCCCGGCCCACTGTCGATACAAAATATCCGCGAGCCCAGAAATGCTGCCCGACGAAGTTCCGCTTCCTTTCACCGTAGACCCGGGCCAAATGGATTGCACTCTTACCCTTGATGAAACCTACTACCTGCGAAACCGCATACTTCGGAGGTATCGCGATCATCATGCGCACATGGTCAGGCATCAGATGCCCTTCTTCTATCCGGCTCCCTTTCTGCTCCGCCAATCGGCGGAATACTCCCCCCAAGTACCGTCGTAGTTGACCATACAGTGTCTTGCGACGGCACTTGGGGATGAAAGCCACGTGATATTTACAGTCCCACGTCGTGTGACTTAGGCTCTTGTACTCGTCCATCGGGATTCTCCTGTTCGTGTGCTTTGGCGGCTCACGATTTGGAGTTTCCCTGATGGACTCCCGGATACGTCAAACTTCTACAGCCTCCCCGGCAGAGCCGGGGGGCCTCCCTTGGTAGGCTAGAGAAAGGCCAGCTCCGCGACGCAGTGAAGTCCGGTGGTAACCAATCCACGTATATCAGCATGATCCACCGTCGCAATCTGCCGGAG
>JASJCC010000230.1 GCA_030066175.1 Paracoccaceae bacterium
GCCATCGTGGAAGGTCACACCGTCGCGCAGAGTAAAGGTGTATTCGGTGCCGTCCTCGCTGATCGACCAATCGGTAGCGAGCGCGGGCTCGACCTCCAGCGTGCCGGATTTGTAGCGGGTCAAACCCTCGTAAACATTCACGAGTATGCGGAAATCGTTCACCGCGGTTACGGCGGCTGGGTCGAGCGATTTCGGCTCAGCAATCTGGCCGACGATCAACACGCCGGGAGGGGTTTGCGCGCTGGCCGGTCCACCTAGACCGCCAAATAAAAGGGCGGCTCCGGCAGCCGCGACCAGGCTCCTTCGGGTCCAGGAAAGTAGCGTCATTTCTCGTTCTCCCTGTTGGATTTTCTGGCCAAAAATTATCATGATAAATTGCTTCGGTCAATTTATCATGATAAAATGCACGTCATGATAAAGCTCCGAGCCTCATTTTTGAGCGTGCAATGACATTTTCTGTGCTTGCCCACGATAGCGAGACCGGCGCGATTGGCGGCGCGGCGGCCACTGGGTCGCTTTGTGTCGGTGGCTGGGTATTGCGAGGCAACCTGATGGCGGGCATGTCCGCGAGCCAGGGCGCTGCTCCTTCGACACTCTGGGGCGAGGACGTCCTAGCCGCGATGCAGTCCGGGCTCAACGCCGCCGAGGCTGTCAAAAGGATTACTTCGGCGGACCGGGGCCGGGCGCATCGGCAACTTGCTGCTGTTGATCTTTCAGGAAACGCGGCGGCATTTACCGGGGAAAAGAACGAGGATGTCAAAGGCAGCCTGCACTTTCCCGGCGGTATAGTGTCGGGAAACATGTTGGGCAGCGAAGCCGTGTTGAGCGCCATGGCGGAGACCGCCAAATCGGACCAGGCCTTCGAGCTTCGCCTCTTGGAGTCACTGAAAGCAGCCCATGACGCGGGCAGCGACTTTCGTGGCTTACTCTCAGCCGCCTTGCTTGTCCTCCACCCGGATCGTCCGCCGTTGACGCTGAGGATCGACTACCACGCCGATGATCCGATCGGTGCGCTGGAACACCTCCACCAAAAGGCCACATCCGGCGAATACGCCGAATGGACACGGCAGGTTCCCGTAGCATCCGACAGGCAGCGCGTCCTTGACTGACTGGGGCGTGCGCGCCGAAAGCCTGCTGAACGACCTGGCGACCTGTTCTGAGCCGGGACCGGGCGTGACACGGCTCCCTTTCACGCCGGAACACCGCGCGGCGATTGACCTGCTTCAGGCGCAAATGGAAACGCTGGGCCTAACAGTCACGCTTGACCATGCCGGAACCCTAATTGGCCGACTTGCGGGGCCACCGGGATCGAAAACGCTGCTGATGGGGTCACATCAGGACTCGGTGCGAGAAGGTGGCGCATATGATGGGATCATGGGCGTCGCTCTACCGCTCCTGGCCTTGGCAAAGCTCCGGTCGGACGGCATCGACCTCCCATTCTCTGTCGAGGTACTGGCGTTTGCCGACGAAGAAGGCGTGCGGTTCCCGACGGCCCTGATCGGCCCGCGCGCGCTGGCGGGGACATTCGATGCTTCCGTACTCTCCATGGCAGATTCGCGGGGCGTGACACTTCGGGATGCGATGGCGGCATTCGGGCTGAACACGAAAAGGATTGGAACGCTGGCGCGGGACCCGGGTGAGGTGATCGGCTTTGTCGAAACCCACATCGAACAGGGCCCGGTTCTTGAGCACGCAGACGAGGCCATAGGCGTCGTAACTGCGATCTGCGGTATCGAACGGCACCAGATCGAGGTGATTGGCGAGACCGGCCATGCCGGCACGCTGCCCATGTCCGGGCGACGTGACGCGCTTGTTGCTGCGGCAGCCATTGTCGCCGAAGTCGACCGGTCGGGGCAATCCACCCCGGACCTGCGCGCAACTGTCGGTGCTTTTGACGTCGAGCCGAATGTCGTCAACGCAGTACCCCGCCGTGTCAGGATGACGGCCGAGTCCCGTTCCCCTGATGACATGACACGCTGCGATGCAGGAAAAGCGCTACATAGCTTTGTCGGGGAGCTGGCGTTGCGGCGAAACCTCACAATCAAGGTCCGAAAGACCTACGAGCAGGTGGCGCAGCCCTGCGACGTCGACTTGTCCAGGCGTCTCGCCCGAGCAGCAACCTGCATAGGAGCGCAGGGCATGGCGTTGCCTTCCGGCGCAACACACGATGCCTCAGCGATGGCGGACCTATGCCCAGTCGCCATGCTGTTCGTGCGTTGCCGCGACGGGGTCAGCCATGGACCGGCGGAACTCGCGTCATCACATGACATGGGTTTGGCTATTTCCGCTCTTGCAGAATACCTAGTGTCAATAGATCGCCATACAAACGAGGCGGACGATTGAATGAAGTTCTCAACTCACCTCGGAGCGAGGTCAAATCTGCCGTCAGTTTGCGGAGGGCGCAGGACCCTGAATGGCCGGAATGCATATCTCTCCGGGCATCTGAACAGGCCACACTTCCGGCAGCTTCGTCCCGCTTCGCGGACAATGATGCTTGGTGCGGCGAATGTCTGGAACGAGCCCCAAGCGGACGAAGGTTGAGTGTACAGCCAACGACCGCTTCCGACGTCCATTGCCAAAGCGCCTAGGTTTAAGCCAAGTGTGCTTTACGAACCTGATCAAGCTGCTCGGCGAAGACGTGCGCATCAAAGTTCTCGGATAATGCACGCTTAAAGAAGGCGGCCTGGGTTTCCGGTGCCAGGCCGTTTGTCGGCGGGTCGCGATCAAGATTTGTCGGAAACGAGTACCCTTCGGCAGTCGCCGCGATCGCTGCGGAAAGCTCGGCTGCACTCAATCTGTTTTCCTTTCTGGCCCGAACCGCGTGCGGGTACAGCAGCTTGCACATCTTGTCCCGGTCGACAGTCTCCATTGCGCGACCGAAGGCCGATGACACCTGCAAAAGGTTGGCGAAGCGGTGAATGTCATGGCTCGTGTTGGCACCTGCAGCGTGAAACAGAGCGGGGGAAAAGAACACGGCATCTCCTTTGGCCAACGGCAACTGGACATGGCGTTCCTCAAAAAGCGCCCGGAAGTCGTCTCGGCGCCACGCCGCGTAGCCCGGACGATATGCCTGCGAAAAGGGCAGCAGTTTGGTCGGGCCGCTTTCCAAAGGCATGTCGCAATGTGCAACAGCGCCCTGAAGAGTCAGAATTGGTGAGACATCGTGGACGTGCGCAGGATATGAAGCGCTGACGTCCGCGGTTTGGAACCCCAGATGGTAGTCGCGATGGGCTTGTTGAGCTGCGCCTCCAGGGTGCACGAGGTTCACCTGCGCTGTCATCTGATAATTCGGCCCAAGCCAAGCTTCGCAAACTGCCGCGATAGAAGTGTTTGCGAAGTAGTTCAGAAACCCCTCGGGCGAGGCTTCGCAGAGCTTTTGAAGCGCGTTCCAAATCCGATCGTTTGCTCCCGACGCCGCAAAATGATCTCCTGCGCCCCCAGTTCCCTGCTTCTCTTCCGCGATAATACTCTCGTAGATGCGGGTTGCTTCATCCAGAACCGTCGTATCGGCATAGGCTCCCTTCAAGGCCACGACCCCGGCACCGGAGCGTAGGACCTGCGCCCATTCCGTCATGATCCCTCGGCGGGTCCGGTCATCTTCCAGAACCGAACGCAGGTTCGCCATGTCGTAGATCGGGATGTTCTTTTCAATTTCAGCCGCATGCGGCACCTGCTCGCTACGTGTCGCTTGACTTATCAGTGCCGTGAACTCCCCCAGATCACAGGTATCGGGGTCGTAGTAGGCGAAGGTGTTGTAGGTGGTATCCTTCATGACGGCTCCTCCCTTGTCCCGGACAGGATACGGTCGTGAGGATTGCGTTGGGCCCAGAAACGCATCAAAAACA
Organism: Paracoccaceae bacterium; assembly: GCA_030066175.1. Classification (GTDB taxonomy): domain Bacteria; phylum Pseudomonadota; class Alphaproteobacteria; order Rhodobacterales; family Rhodobacteraceae; genus JASJCC01. Next base: position 3,846 of record JASJCC010000230.1, read on the forward strand.
CATCAAATGACACACCGCTTTCCCATCAAAGAGATCGCGCGCCAGGCAGGTCTTGGCACCGCCACTGTCGACCGGGTTTTGAATAACCGGGCCCATGTGAGCCCGCAGACAAAGCTGCGTGTTGAGTCCGCAATGGAAGAGCTGAAGGCCCAAGAAGCCCAGCTTGCTGCCCGTGGAAGACGTTTATTCTTCGACTTCGTCGTTGAGGCGCCATCACGCTTCAGCCGCGAGGTGAAGGCGGCCGCAATGGCCATACTCCCCCAGATCGGAACCGCTGTTTGCCGTCCGCGTTTCCTTATGCAGGACGTCATGGAAGAAGAGGAGGTCGTTGCTGCGCTGAGGCGGATCATGAAACGCGGCAGCCAGGGTGTCTGCCTCAAGGCCCGGGACACAGTAAAGATAAGAGACGCGGTCAAATTGCTGGCCGACGCCAGAATCCCCGTGGTCACGCTTGTAACCGACATCGTGGTCCTCGATCGTCTTGCCTATGTCGGGTTGGACAACGCCGGTGCAGGACGCACTGCTGCCTACCTTATCTCTCGAACGCTTGGAGATGTGCAGGGTATGGTCTTGGCCACGCGCAGCCATGAACGCTTTCTGGGAGAGGAAGAGCGCGCGTTGGCCTTTGTCGAAGCCTTGGCCTGCGAGCGCCCAAATCTACGGGTCCTTGCTGTTCAAGGCGGCAGCGGAGTTGACTTTGAAACGTCAAGGCTCCTGACGAAGTCCTTGGACGACATTCGCGATCTGCGTGCGGTCTATTCGATGGGGGGCGGCAACCGTTCGATCCTACGCACGCTGGAGGACAATGGTTTTCGCCCCCAGGTTTACGTGGCCCACGACCTTGATAGGGAAAATAGAGAGCTGATCCTGGACAAGCGCCTGGATTTCGTCCTGCATCACGATCTGCAACTGGATATAAGAAACGCCTTCAACGCATTCTTGGCCTACCACCGGCTGTCTAACGATCTGCTGGAGAAGCCAATCTCAACCGTTCAGGTGCTGACGCCGGAGAATATTCCTCTATGAATTCTCTCCGGTCAGGGGGCCCCATCATGGGGAAGAGCAAACATAATCGCTTTCTTTGGCAAGATCTGCTCGGTCCCGCGCCTTTTGAGTTCGATCATGGCGCAGCGAAGGTTGGCTTCTCTTATGATGCGATGTCGCCTCGAGCCGGGCGCCCCCTCGTGCGATTTGCCGAGCGGTAGCTGGAAGGCGTCGTTCCAAACCAGGAACTGAAGGCGCGGAAGAAAGACGCTTGGCTGGAATAGCCGAGCAAGAATGACACCTGCGCCAATGGCGTATTGGTTTGGATCAAATAATGCCGGGCGAGGTCAGCTCGGGTGTCATCAAGAACCTTTTGATACGTTGTCCCTTCTTCTCGAAGGCTTCTTTGGAGACTGCGTTTGCTCATATGCAGCATCGTCGCGAGCTTTTCGCTGTTCGTCACCCCGCCGGGCACGGTTTGAAGCAGAGCGTTGCGTAACCTCTCCTGGACACCACTGACAGCCATTTTCTCGGCCAGTTTACGGCGCAACTCTGGCTCGAAGACAGACCACATGTCAGCATTCTCGCTTACAAGAGGAAGCTGGGCGTCGTCCCGCGAAGTCTTTAGGATCGTCACAGCTTGTCTGTGTGGTTCCACGCCAAGATAGCTTTGGTCGGCGATGGCGGGATCGGGCAAGCCAACTTCGAGTGGCCTGATCTGCGTCGCGGTGTGGGTCCGACACAACTCAAGAAAGAGGACCGCCTCGTAATATGCGTGCGTTGGTGACATATGCAGGCTCGGCTTGTTCGGTCGAATCTGCACTTCAAACGAGTCGTCCTGCACATCTGTAATCAGCTCAACGGGGCCAACCAACGGCTTGAAAAGGGCAAGGCGTTCTATCCCGGCACGGATGTCCGGACTGCAAGAGAATGCAAAAAACGCGGGCACAAACGGGCCGTGCGCTAAGGCGATGCCCAGTTTCTGGGCCATGTTGCGCTTGCCGTAGCAGGCCTCCGTGGCCGTCCACAGCACGAAATATTGCTCGGCCGTCACACCTTTATCCTTTGACGAAAGATTGCGTGCCGGAAGCCGTGCGCGGCGCAACACCTCGTCCGGCGAAATCTTAAGTATGCGACAGGCCAACTGCAAAAGCTGGTCGACTTGATAATGCTCGGTCTCGGGCAAGGGCGGCTCCATCTTAAATGCCCGACAGCTGTAGCCTTGGACAGGGCGAAGGGCGACCAGCACGCGCCAGCCTGGCGTCATTCGGTACACAGTTGGCGCGAAATGCAACTCAAACGCTGTTTCAACTGCAGCATGGCCCAGTATTTTTCTGCCCAATCAACAGTGTTTTCAGAGAGGACTCATCCCATGCTTGCAAAAGACGCGATGAACAGCCTGGACCCGGATGCCTGGGCCGCAACCGGCCCGATTGAGCGTTTGGCTCTTATCGAGG
>JASJCC010000058.1 GCA_030066175.1 Paracoccaceae bacterium
ATCGAAGACCTGTTGAACCTTGGTCCGGCACAGGTTCGCAAATTTCATCAGTTGTGCGCATTCGTGTTCCAGGACCACCACTTGCTTTCAGGAGCCAGCGCTCGCGCTAACATTCAAGCGGCCTGCGAGACTGCAGGTGTGACACTGGACATGTCTAAGCTCGCCGAATTGTGGGCGAGATTTGGATTGCCAGAGGCCAAGCTGGATCATCCCGTCGACGAGTTCTCAGGCGGGGAAAAACAAAGAATCGCAATGCTTCGGGCACTAATTCGCGAGCCGCAGATCCTCTTTTTGGATGAACCTACAGCAAGCTTAGATGAAGAAACGGCGCTGGAAGTTATGACTATGGTGAAAGATATAGTTGCGCGCGACAACATCATTGCGATTTGGGTCACACATCAAACAAGTGTGCGCAAACGAATAACGGAATCGGTCGTTGAGTTCCCTGATATCACCAATGGCGACAAATTGGAGGTGGGCGATGCCCGTCGACCGCCCCCCCAATTGCGCTCTGCGCTAGTATTGCTGGGTCAGTCCATCACCACGCGCACCCAAGATGCGCCAGTTTGGGGAGCGCTCGTTATTCTCCTTCTATTTGTTGGCTTTGCTGTCGTTGCAACGGCAATACGCATCAGTCCGTTTGCCGAAAGTCTTATGACCTTCATCGCGGTGTTCTGTGCAAGTGTAATTCTGTTTTGGCCCGCATTGGCCGGGCGAATGATCGGTTTGGCTCCGACGTTTACCGGCCTTGTTCAACTGCTAAGCACACTACTGGTCTTGTTGTTCGCTGGGTATAGTATCACCAGTTACAATGCCTTCCAAAGGTGGCTTTCAGCAGAGTTGCGTTCAGAATTGTTAAACCCAACCCTAATCGGTACTCAGGGGTGCGTTAGCGCAAATGACACCACCGTCGAAGACGACCCTAACCGTTCCGACACAAGGAAGTGCGTCCAAGACCTGATCAAGACAGGCGCGGAAATTTTCTATCGGGCAGAAGCACAGTTCGAAATTGGCGCGCCAGCGTATCAAGTGGACGACCCTCTTTTGCTGAACTGCAAGACACCGAATGGCAGACAGCGAGTTAGTTTTTCCACAATTTCTGAAGCTGAATTGGAGAAAATCAACCAGCGTTTAAGCCGATCCAACTCAGCAATGACCGTTGCACGGCCCGAGTTTGAAAGCTTTGCGGCCACAAACGTTCGTGACGCCTCGGCAAATATAGAAATTATCTTGCGCGACGACGTGATGACGAATCTAAGACTCGGAGTGGGACAGTGGGTTTGCCTTCAAGTCTGGAAGAAGGGCCCGCAGCGCATCTTCGTTCCTGCACGTATCACAGGACAGGTTCCTCAAACGACCCCATTCGATCTGTTGGAAATACACGGCTACGCTCCGCCCGAAGTGGTATTTTCCAAGCGTACCGATGAAGTGAGGCCCACAAACGGCGATTTACCTGCGCCCAGCTTAATCTCGCTTTGGCATGCAGAAAACGCGCTGCACGCTGGAAAGCTAGAGTTATACAATCTGAAAAACGTTCATGACCTAAACATCGGGGCAGGATTTGAGCAACTGATCAAGTCGCTCAAAATCGCGGAAAAAACTAACAGGGTCTACAACCAGACGTTTGCTAGCCTTTTGATCTTTGGCGTCGGACTTATTGGACTTGTCGGGCTGATTGTTTGGCAAACGTCAGCACGTTCCATGGCAACGCAGCGGGCCTTTGGAGCCGGGAAGATAGACCTTTTTGTCATTTACTGGTCTGCCTTTCAGCAACCACTGGTGGTCGCTTGCCTATGCTATGTTCCGTTTCTTTGGGGCGGATACTCAACCCTCTTCCGCGCATATGCGGGTACGCAGACCCGTAGCAGTCAGTTCAGTGGAACGGAGTTGCTTTTTCTAACCGCACCATTGGTATGCATCACCGTGGGTTTGGCCGCCATGGCCTGGTTCTTGTCTGGTCTAATCGCCCAGAAATCCGATCTTGAAAACCTTATAAGGAGGTCGAGCCATGGGTAGTCGCTTTTTGGTTCTCTTTGTTGTTGCTACAGCGGCAACCGCTCTTTCTGGGCCCGTCAAGGCATTTGACTCCCCTGAACAAGAAATGATTGCGATTATGGACGCTTGCCATGCGCAGAACCAAAAACTGCAGAACGATCTCGTCGACCTTGAAGCTAGGCCGACATGTGATGAGCTGCGATCAAGCTACCTCACTCAAATCGAAATCAATGGGGCTAACCGCGTCAAAATCGAAACCCTGACAGCGGAAACCGAGCGAACGCGGCGTGACTTGGAGGCGACCCGCTCTGCTAACGCTGAGCTTAAAAAACAGTTGGAGGGAGCGCTTAACGAATTAGCGCTCCAAGCTGTCGTCATTCAAGAAGCACAAAATGACGCTGCGTTGGCCCGTGGAATGGTGCACGAGCTTGAGGCTGATAATGCGGACCTGACCGTGCAACTGGAACAAAGATCAACCGACTTGGCGGACGTCGAGGCAAAGAACACCAGTCTGGCACAGAGTTTGGAGCAGAAAACTCAAGAGATCACAGCTTTAAAGGAAAACGCCGATACAGCGCTTAATGCCGAAATGGAGCGCGCTGAAAATGCGCTTGCGCGTTTGGTACAAGCGCAAGCCATGTTGGAGCAAGCCCAAGCCAAAGCAGATAATGCGCTGGAAACAATTGCCAATTTGCAAGCGGATTTGGAAACAGCACGTGTCACAGTCACTGTGCAAACGGAACGTAGCAACTGGTTAGAGACAGAGTTGCGGCTGTCAAATCAAACCATATTCGAGATGCAGCAACAACAAGACAAAGCAGTTGAACTCGCACCCGAGGTTGTTCGGCATTTTGTGAAGAAAGAAATAGAGCAGCTGGGTTGCCTGGATTTCGAGATTTCAGGACTTGGTTGGGGGGTGATGTCCATTAGTGTCAACAGGGGTCCAATCGAACTCTTGGAGAGTGCCGTGGACAAAATCCGAGACCTTACCAATGCACCGACCATCATCCTTTCGTCGAACGGTGTCAGCAACTGTGACATCGCGGTTCCTGGTGGATACATCATCCCAACAGACAATGCTGGCAATCCAATTCTTTTGAAGGAAGGGGAGTTTGAAAAATCGGTTTTTTTTAACAAGGACCAGGCATTGCACGGCGAACCCCTCTGTCAGGCTATACAAAACTCATTGCCTGTTGGTCATCTCCTGCAAACATCAGGGTTTTGGATGAAAACCGACGGAATCCCAGCGATCTGCGCGTGGCGCGACGACAAGCCCGTTCTTCATGATAGACCCATTTTTAACGACCCTAAACAGGCATACATACTTGTGAGGGGAGTTGAACAATGAACGTTTCCAACACAAAAAACGTACTCGCTGCCTACCTTATGATGCTCGTGTTAGCGCTGGCGACAAGTTCAGCAATAGCTCAAGATTGCGTTGATTATTGCGGCGAAAATGACCCCCACATTCGGATGCACGTGACCAACGATGCGCTACCGTTTGACGAAGAACAGCTAGAGGAATGGCGCAAGAACGGTGTGGACGTCTTTCACGTGGTTTTTTACGAGCATACCGATGCAAACAGCTATGACTTGGCTAAAGGATGGGCTCTTCCTGCAAAGGAACTAAACGCCGACGATGTGTTGAGCCAAGCTATTGTTCTTGACGCGCGTCAAACCAAGAACAGATTAAAAGACGTGGCCTTCACCACTAGTCGCGACTCACTTCTCAACTTCAATAATGCAATTGATTTTGGTGCGAAAGTCCAGCTCGATCATTGGTCTTGGAAAATCAGACACAACGGCATGACTCTGCATATTGTTGCGCTCTGTACAAAACTTCTGAATTGTGAGGTTTATAGTGTTCTCAATTCGTTGACATCTGCGACCCAGCAGATTGGGCCTATGATGCCTAAAACAGAACCATTACAAATAATTGAGCGTCATGGAGTCGATGAAAAACCAAAAGAAACGCTAAGGACACGTGATTTGGTGTTTTTTGAAACGCAATCCGCTGATGAGGTCTACTTCAGCGCTAGTGCCGCCGAAACCGGCCGTTGCCAAGACAATTTCGATCCGAGCGATGCGCTGGAAATCGACCTGTCACAACGGGATGACTTGGACATCGTGAAGCATCAGGTGCCATTTCAAGAAGGTTCGCTGTTCTGCGTCGCATTGGCGCGCTCGTTCGAAGATTTGTTGGACGGCCCTTATTGCACTATAAGGCAACAGGCGACGTCCTGGCAGTTCGACTTGCGAGATCTCGAGAAGAGAGAGTGCCCCACCCAAAGAGAGACTCTTTGGATCCATACAAATTTGACAGATTTTTGGGGCAATGTAATTGACGAAGGTCCCGGCTTGTGGAGTATTAATTTATCTGGCCGAAATTATCGTTTGATTCGTGGGGAACGAATTGAGATACCACCAAGCGAGAAAGCCAGACTTTCTGAATCAAGCATCGATGCTATTCTACGCGGCTTTGAATTGAGAACTGTCGCACTAGACCTCGACCAAGACCGAGTATTTCTGAACTTTGGCGCTAGAACGCTGCCAGTTAGCGACTTCGTGTTGCGTTTGAGCGGCGAAGACCGTTTTGCGCAATGCGATGTGAGCGTGAACGAAAGTGATGCCTTCATCAAAAAAGACGAAGTCACCGACGCCTATACAATCCGCAACACGTCAAGCGAGCTTGTGGAAATGCCCAAACCTAACTTTGAAGGCGCCGCTGACATCACTGCGCTGGAATATCAGTTTGGCGAAGATGACAGTTGCTATTTCGAAGACCGTCGAAAGAAACACTTGGTAAAATTTAGCGACATTGTCTACGATTCTGAGGAAAACGTTGGCTATGCGGTGGTCGACGCTTTTCTGTCTGGGTTGACCTTGGATGTAGTTTATATGGGTGGAAGTGCGGCAGGCGGTGCTCATGGGTTAAGCCGTCTTAGCTTTGGCAGCTTAATCAATCAATTGAATACGGCCCTGTCCGACTCCCTAGTTCAACGCAAGCCCGACTACAAGCGCTATCGAACTGGCGTCATTTTTGGCGACGAGCTTGAATGGAGGTCTGAAATTGAAGGTCCTGAACGTTTGCGAGCTATAGACGTAGACTTGGTGGAAGCCGCCAACACCCTTTTTGAAAGAGCGATGCAAGTGAGCAGCGATGACTTTGTCACGAGTGGGTCCAACCAAATTCAACGGAATCTCGATAAATTCAGCTCAAGCGGATCAAACACTCTTATTATCTCAATGGATACGTCCGACTTTGGTATTCAAAGCAATGGCGTAGACCCGTCCTTATGCGGAGAATTCTCGCGCCCGTCATCGGCCTTTCTCAATGCTGTTAAAGCCAGAGGAGGACGCTTTACAATTATCGAGTTCACCAACCCAACTTCGGCGGGCGGTTCGATGTCTGCCGATGCCGAACCAATAAAGGAATGCGTTTACGGGTCTGAGCCAGGGAGCCCTCAAGTAACGGTTCTTCAACTCAACGTTCAAAACGCAGAGAACGTCCTGGTGAGGACGTCTCTCGCAAAACTAGCCGCGGAAACCGCTCTTGACACAATGGCTCGTGATTGACGTAAGGGAGTAATCGCAATGCATGGATTTCTGAACGTTCTAACGATTGGATTAGCCGTATCGCTTCTGACTACAGGGGTCGCCTTAGGTCAAGGAACACGAACAGATCCGTTTCTTGTCCCCTACTTGCAGGACTACCAAACAAGTCCCGACGCTTCTTGCCGAAAAGAAGTCCTCGATGTTTCTTTGGATTTCTTGGGGTTCACATATGTGGTGTCGCCTGATGCTCTTAACCTCGAAACGACGCCGTTCCGTTCTTCCCAGTCGGTGATCGTAGCCCCTCCGCCCGCGTTGCGCTCTGTTCGCGTTTTTGGGAACAACAATGAAACGGGAAACCGAGAAAAATGGTTGATTGCCTGGCGTCCTAATCCGGATGAAAGGGACCAATGGTTGTGCGCCTGGGCAAAACCGGCGGGCTTATTGCGGCCAAAAGGCGATGTCCACCGCGATACCTTTAATGCGGGCCCCGCACCGTTCGAGGTACGGGATTTAATTGACGATCCCAAAAATCTCCTGGTGGCCAAGGCCGTTGTACACAATCTGCAACGAGCAGCCAATGAGAACCCGCGCGCTTACGTCGAGATGGGCAAACCTGAACAGGTTGAAATACGGTTTCAGACAGCGCCGTACGGCATCTATGCAGAACACAGGTTGACGGAAGCAGAAGCAGGCGGCGCGCCACCCGGTTTCTACTATCTTTTGGGCGACAGGACGAACCGAGAGGTTTCTAAACTCTATGGCTGGGTACGTGCCGAGGAGTTCTATGTTCAGACCAGTTTGGTAACCGTCGGCGTGGATGATGATCAAGTCAAAATCTTTGCCGTCACTGATCCAAATGATCCAGGTGTGAATACTCCGGATCGGACGCCAGTATCGGGCAGCCTTGAAACGACCGAGATCGAAGGTCGCGCGACCCCGAAACACTTGGTTCTTGGTACATTTCCAGACAGTACCGATATACGGGAGGCTCTGGCGGCGCGCCAAAGCGTAAAGGTGGAAGAATACCGGGTTGTACTGCCAACGCTGCCCTGCGCAGAGGGCAATTGTCTTGTTCAGCCAAAGCCGACCAACATAATCGGTGATTTTTTTAATGCGGCAAATGCTGACATTGTCTTTTTGTTAGATCGAACTCGATCCATGAAGGATTACTTTACATACGCCGCGCGTGCCATCCAAGAGTTTGCACAGACGCTGCCGCAGAACATCGGTGACGCGCAAGGTCAGGTACGGATCGCGATCTTTTCCTATGGTGACTATGACCCGTCCGGGATCGTCCGACTGGAGTCAATCCGGGATTTCACCGCGCCCCGTGATTTCTCACGGCTCTCGCAGACCTTGAACCAGATCGCTTCGCGGTATGAACAAACCCACTATGATGTAGGTGGGCGGGACATGGATAAACTTGAAGCGCCGCTGGACGCATTGGCTTGGTTGGCCAAAAACGTCGCCTGGTCCGGTGCCAGCAAGTCTCGGATGATTATTCACATCTTCGACCATGGCTCTCGCGACTTTGGCCTACCAAGCAAGCAAAACCCGGGCGGCTTTCGGGGCAAGACAAGCATAGCGACAGTAGTGGCTGAATTGAACGCAAACGAGGTTGCGTACTATCCAATACTGGTTACGGGCGACACAACCAATGCCACTTGGAGCCCTCCGGCCCGGCAAAAAGCAAAGGAGCAAGCTCTAGTGATAGTCAACGAGGTGGCTCAGACGAGCACTTCGGCCTTCAATATTCAGAACAGTCTTTGGGACACAACAGGTGAATCAAAAGTCCAGGTTCAAGGTAAGATTACGGCTGCGATCAAAGCGGCCTGGGACGAGGCACAAGGCCTCGCTGACTTTTCTCGCGAATTCGTGCAATGCTTGAATACCTCACGTGCCGAGGACTGTGCTTTGCCTGACGACTTCGCGCAGAGGGAAGCCGAACGACTTAAAGACGTATTTCTGATCGATGTTACAACCCAAAACCGCAAGGTCCTGGCAGCAGCTGAAATCGAAGCGGTAATGGCGCACACGCAAGGCTCTATCGCGGAATTCTGGATCCGTCCGGAGGGGCCGTCCTCAGTGGTTCCCTATGTTCGAATGAGCCCAAAGCAGCTAGACCGGACACGTATCGTTTTTCGGGATTTCTGCAATTGGCTCAGTAACCCTGAAGGCCATGCAGGCATCCGATTGAACATCTACTTGTCCCAATTGGCTTCATTGATCACAGATGATCCGGTTAGCTATTCGCCCTCGGATACATTGGCCAAGACACTGTCACTGCCCTTCATTGAGCGCTCTCGCTACATGAACAAGGAAATCTCGCAACTTGAGCGGCTATTGAATGCCGATGGTCCCGATGGGGAATTGGTCCACGCTTTTTGCGCTGCGTCTGAACTGCTCAGAAACCTTGACGCAAGTTTGAAATCCAAAAGCTACCGGGTGATAAAAGGCAAAGACGCTTACAAATACGAACAGAGCGAAAATGGTGTGTGGGAACTGGTGGATGCCCCGATTGAAACGGTTGAATATGAATGGTTTGTAACCGACGTGTTCGGAAACCGATTCACCGAGTTGCCGTTTGAGTATTTCCCCTAGGTCAGGACTCATAGCCAATAGTCTGCGGTTGCCGCAAACGCGATGGCCGAGAGGAGCCCTTTGGACGGCGTTCATGACGGTTCGCGACGCGTCTCCAATCCTCGAGCCTGCCGAACATGATCTCGATCACTGTCTAGCATTACGTTGCGGAGCAGTGTCACAAGAGGAGTGGTTCCGGCGTTTGTACCGGCGCTTGTCCTATTTGACCGGGGTCTTGCGCTGCTTCCGACTGGGGATGCAAGCTGACCTGAGACCCGACTTCCCTCCAGCCTTTGGGAGGATCCGTCGGTTGGTTTCTGGCCTCATGCGGCCTTGGTTTCCAGTCTCGATTTCATTGCAAATTCCTCCGGCGTGAGATTTCCGAGGGATGAGTGGGGTCTGTTTCGGTTGTAGTCGTCCTTCCATGCGGTGATCTTCTCGCGGGCCTCGGCCAGCGACGAGAACAGCGTTTCGTTCAAGAGTTCGTCTCGGAAGCTGCCGTTGAAACTTTCCACAAATGCGTTCTGCATCGGCTTGCCTGGCGCGATGTAGTACCAGTCGATCCGTGTCTCCTGGCACCATCTGAGCACCGCCATACTTGTCAGTTCCGTCCCGTTGTCGCTGACTATGGTCTTAGGCCGTCCGCGTCGCGCCATGATCGCCGTGAGTTCGCGGGTGACACGCAGCCCGGAGAGCGACGTGTCCGCCACCGGCGCCAGGCATTCCCGGCTGAAGTCATCGACGATGGCCAGGACGCGGAACCTGCGCCCGTCGGTAAAGGCGTCCGAGACGAAATCCAGGCTCCAGCGTTCATTGGCCCGTTCCGGGACCAGCATCGGTCTGCGTGTCCCCAAGGCCCGCTTTCGGCCACCGCGCTTCCTCACCTGCAGCTTTTCCTCGCGATAGAGCCGCCGCAGCTTCTTCTGGTTCACCTGCCAGCCCCGTCTTTCCAGCATCACATGTACGCGCCGATAGCCGAACCGACGGCGCTCAGCCGCAACGGCCTTCATCGCCTTGCGCAACTTGGCATCATCCGGGCGTACGCTTTGATAGCGAACGCTCGATCGGTCTACGCCAAGAACAGAACACGCCCGTCGCTGGCTCACCTCATGTTCTCTGCACAGATGAGCCACAGCTTCTCGCTTCGCGCCGGGCGTCACCACTTTCGCGACGCGACATCCTTCAACATGGCATTGTCCAGCATCTGCTCCGCCAACAGCTTCTTCAGATTCGCGTTCTCGGCTTCGAGCGCCTTCAGCTTGCGAGCATCAGACACCTCCAAGCCGCCAAACTTCGCCTTCCATTTGTAGAACGTCGCCGAGCTGATCCCATGCTCCCGGCAAACATCAGCCGTCAAAACGCCACTCTCCTGCTGCTTCAGGATCGCGATGATCTGCTCCTCGCTGAACCGTGATCTCTTCATTCTGTCCGTCTCCTTCGTTGGGACGGACTCTACCTCAAATCGGAGGAGGAAACGGGTCTCAGGTCAACTGCTTTGCCACATCAACGCGTGAGTTTTTCCAGCTAATCGAGTAGCAGATTCAGCCATGAGCCTCCAACGAACTTCAGCACTGCCGCATGGCGGCTCTGAGCCCGCACTGACCATTGATGATCTATGCGGCATTGGGTGCTACGAGCCCACAGGAGACCAAGGAAATTCTCGCTGCGCGCGCTCGCAGAGATAAAATCGCCTCTGCACCCCGAAAATCGTGACCGCGACGCAGCTAGAGAAGCTGCCGTTGAGGCAAATTGCAGAGAGGAATTCACCGGCTATGACCGGGTCGCGGGACGGAGGAGACCCGTGCAGGTGCGGCGAGTTAGACCTCGCAAAGTCGCTTTCGGCTTTCACGCTTGCAGCGCCGGGAGTTCGCCAGCGCAGCGGGTTTGCCCAAACCGGCCATTGCCAGACACGATCTGCCGCCGAATCCGCTGCCTCCATTCGCTGCGCCGAAGTCAGACTGGGAAGATGCTGGCTTTGCCGTCATTGGTTTTTCGCACGTCGCTGGTGCAGTATCGCTTCGCGTTCGCGGCAGGTAATTCGCCGCGTTGCAGCTCCATTCGCCAATGCAGTCACTCAACCCGGCTTCATCACATCAAATCGACACTTCATTTTCGCTGCGTGGTGCCGGAACAAGCGAGACGCGGACTTTGCGGACTTCTAAGGTCGATTACAAACGAGTTGAAACCGGAGGCATAATCCGCCTCTGGCCCTGCCATTTGTCAACATGGCCAAATTGCGGAAACAAACTCTCAGGCGACCTTCAATTCGCGGGCTGTTCAGGAGAATAGGGCGTCACTTCCGCTAAATCTAGGCATTGAATATCCGCGTAAGAAGGGAAAAACTCCAAAAGCCGGATATTGCGCCCTCTCTTCAAATCTACTTCCAATCCACTCAATGCCTCCGCGGTAGACCATTTCACCGACGGAAACTTAAAAGAGAGCGTGTTCCTGCCGCGCCTGAGACTGGAAAAGTCAATCGAAAATTTGCCCCAATGCGCCTGAAGTGGTTCAGACCCAATCCGCGTTCCATTGAGGTATACATTGAAGCACCCGGACGGAATGGCAAACGGACTGGATCGTATGACCAAGCGTAAGCGCCTCGGGCCGCGCCCCTCATCTTCGAAATGAAACTGCACAATGGGCTCGTAGACCCGGTAGAACTGGCGATCTCTACCCGGCCAGCTTCGGTCGAAAAAGTGATCGCGCCGGGATCTGTCGAGGATGTTGAGGCGCCCGGACACCCTCGTGCTCCAGTCAGAAACCCGCCGCGCCGCTAGGGCTCGCGTGGCATCCACATCGTGGGCCTTCAATGCATGGGCAATTCGGTCAAGACAGGCTGTGTCCAGAAAACTGGCCCGCGAATCGTGACGCAGCATGTCGAAATAGACCGCGAGGACGCTTTGCGGTCCCGTATCTCCGCATATCTCGGGTGGGTTGACCAGCCAACCCGGCGTGGCACCGCCTTGTAATTGACAGATCGCACCGCCAATTTTCCGCGCCTCCGGCGAGTCCGCGAACGCTCTGGAAAAAAACGCGTCCAGTATCTCATTTGGTTGCTGCCAGTGTGCGCAGTGTATTCCCGCCAGCAAATAGGCAAGGGCCTCGACATCCTCGCCGGGTTCGACACGGAGTTCGATGCTGGATAATGGCGCCCCGCTCATTTGCACAAACGCTTTTGCGCAAGCACCCATCGCCACCTTGATGCCGCGCGATGACAGGTGGCAATAATCCAGGAAAAACCGTTCATCCGAATTGTCGGACCCGCCGGCTTCAAAAATCCCAGGCAAATCTACCACGCAGGTTTTCCCGCCAGCGAGAGACCTCAGACGATCTTGTACGAAAGGCGTGCATCTCGGCGCGCGGCGGCGTCCCAATCCGATTCCGGCGGTCATTGCTGCGCGCAATCGCCGGGTGGTCTGGGCACCGGCAGAGCCGCTATCAGCGAGGAACCTGGCACCCCGTGAACTTGTACCCCGGTCAAGTGCCGACATCGCGCAGGCCGCATTCCGTGCTATCTCGGGCGCTCCCGTTCTGAAAGCCTCCTCTGCCTTGCGAGAAGCTTCGGCCCACAGGAAATTGTCGTCCCGCGGCAACCACGCCGGACATTCCCCAGACCCTGTGTCCCGCCAGTCCGCAAGGTTGAATTCAGGGACAATCACAACGGTCGGCATAGATAACGCATCGAGAAGGCGCGATATTGTTTCGACATCCTCGCCGATCAGCGTTTCCGCCTCGTGGATCATGTGCGAATCGAGCTCCGCACTGCCGCCGTTCGCGAGGATTCCAGCCGCCTGAAATCGCACCCGGGGAACCGACCAAAGGCGCGATAGTGCGTTCTCGAGCCAGTTATTGCCCGCGAATATCACCAGCATGTCGGGGTCAAGGTCGCCACAACGGATCAATAGGTCGATCAATGTCCCGACGCCGAGATCCACTGCCGCAAGGTCAACCACATCAACGCCCTCGGGCCAAACCCTTGCCAGCATGCGCTCCAGCACAAGCGCTGGCGTGAACTTCGGATCGTAGAAATATCCGCGTGCCACGGATTCGCCCAACAGCAGAATCCGGCGGCGACCCTCTTTGGGCAGGATGCGGGGAATGCGAGCCCACTTCCAGGCATCCGGCAGGCAATCGAGACTCGGATCAACTGCGAAGTCGCCTGCCGGCATGCGCCGCCATTTTCCCAGAACCCCTTCCTCACCGCCGGACCAGGCTCGCATGCTCGGATCTGGGAGTTCAAGCCCGACTTCACTGGCAAGCTCCTCCCCTGCCAACCCTGAGCGAAGGCAGTCAGCGATATGCTCGCGCATGGTTTTGAACTTCCCTGTCATTTCGGCTCAGAACATCGCGTAAATATCATCGGAAACGGCTTTTGCACCGCAATTCAGCGGTGTTGAACAGATATGCATCCAATGCGGGGGAATGCCGGACCGCTCTATCAGGAAATCCTGCAATACCACGAAATCGAGATTGGACCTTATGAAGCAAATTATCGCGTCTAACGGCGAACACACAATCGGTTCACCCTTGATATTGAACGATGTGTTCAGCAGAATCGGAACGCCGGTTTCCCGTTTGAAATGATCCAGCAGCCGGCACAGACGCGGGTTTTGTTTGGCATTCACTGTCTGTACCCGGGCCGATCCGTCGACATGGGTGATGGCGGGATAGCTGTCAGGGTCGTGGGCTTGACAGGTTTCGAGCATGAAGGGCAGGGATACGTCAATCTCGAATATCTCTGAGGCCTCGGATTCCGCAACAACCGGGGCGAAAGGACGGAAGGCTTCGCGCTTCTTGACGACCGAATTGATATGATCGCGCATGTCCGGTCTTCGTGCATCCGCAAGTATCGACCGGTTCCCTAGGGCGCGCGGACCAAACTCCGCAGCGCCGAAAAACCATCCGGCGGCTTCTCCCTTGGAAAGCCTCTGGGCCGCCTCCCGGCAAAGCGCCTCTTCACGCCCCCGGTAGTCCGCAACAGTCGCCCCGCTGCCCTCAAGCAAACTGGCGATTTCTTCCGAATTCCAACTAGGGCCAAGATAAACATCGGACAGCGGCGTCTTGATTTTCTGTCCCTTCGACATGCTGGAATACGCAAGCGCAGCCGCACCGAGCGCGCCACCAGAATCGCCGGGCGCCGGTTGCACAAACAGGCGCTTGAATGGCCCGTCGCGCCTGATCCTTGCATTGGCGACGCAGTTCAGGGCGACACCGCCCGCCATGCAAAGCGAGTCCGACTGCGTCCGATCATGAAGATAGCGGATCTTTTCGAGAAGAATCTCTTCCAGAACGATTTGCAGACTGCGCGCCAGATCCTTGTATTCCTGACTGATTGCCGCCTCTCTTTTGCGGGGCGGTATGCCAAGGTGATCAGTCAGGCTTTGCGAAAACATGCGCTCCCCTTCGAGATAGTCGAAGTAGCGCCGGTCGAGGCGGAATGACAGTCCGCGCCCTGCCCGATACAAGTGCTTCAGAGCGTCGACGAAAGTTGGTCGACCGTAGGGCGCTAGCCCCATGACCCGGGACTCGCCATCATTGACGCTGAAACCTAGAAAGGACGTCAAAGTGCTGTATAAAAGGCCGATTGAATCCGGGAATTCTATTTCGGCCATCAGGTTTATACCAGCTTCGTCTCCGTAGCCAAATGTCGTTGTCGCCCATTCCCCGACACCGTCGCATGTCAGGATCGCCGCGGAGTCGAAGGGAGAGAAAAAGAAAGCGCTGGCCGCGTGCGAAAGGTGGTGACCGAAGAACAAGACCGGCCCCTCGAATCCCGTGACCGTCCGGATTTCCGCTTCTACCCGGTCCGGATCGAGGTTTTGCGATATCGCATACCGCATGCTCTCCGACGCCTCTGGCTGCAAAGCCATGCTCAACTGTCGCTCCAGCTTCAGATCGGGGCGTTCGTAATAGGCTATTGCGTCAATCGCTTCGATCGACGTCCGCCCGGCGTCGAGACAGAAACGCAAGGCTAGGTCGGGGAAGGACTTGTCGTGTTTCAGGCGGGACAGTTTTTCCTGTTCAATCGCCGCGACAAGCTTGCCATCGCGTAGAAGACAGCAGGCGGAGTCGTGATAAAATGCCGAAATTCCGAGAACTTGCATCTGTCACGCCTTGGCCGCCAGTTGATAGTGCAACGTCAGCGGATTGGAGACGGTGGGCAAGCCAGTGGCTTGGTGGAGCTTTATTAACACCTCCCGCATGTCTGGCACGGAAGCCGCCCAAACCACCGCATCAAAGGCGTGCGCTTGGGTTTTGGCCATGCGAGTCGCGCACCAGGCGTTGAAGCCTGCGTGGCAGGCCGATTGCGCCGCCGCTGCCATATCCTGCGGGATATTGGCCGGAAGATCGGTCAAAGCGCCCACCCACAAGAACCAGCGGGGCAAATGCGGGGCATCCGGAAACGACATCAGAAGGTTCAGATCACCCTCCCCAATCTCCCAACGCCGCATGGCCGGAAACAGCCCCTTGAACAGTCTTTGGGCGCTGGCATTATTAGTGACCAGCAGGCCGATCCTCGTAAAGTGGATCGGTTTGGGGGGTAGCACGTCCCTCTGATGCCGCAGTACCGTCGCCACGGCATCGCCAAACGTGCTACCGGACTCCGGATCAAGCAGCCGGTCAATTTCCGGCGCAACCTCCCGGGACAGGCTGTCAATCGCGTAGGGATAGTCGCTCTGACTTTCATACCCGTAGACAACAGGCCTGAGCGCGCTTTCTCCGAATTTGTCCCTGACAAAGAGGATATTGCCGATGGCAGTATGAATGGCTTCTTCCACAAGGTTGAAATGATACCGGTTAGGCAATCCCGCGGCCAAGATCGTGTTGGTCAAGCAGACACGGTCGCGCCGCGGCAGCCGGCTCACGCACCAGTGGCCAAATTCATGCACCACCACGCCGAGAATGGCTTGTTTCCATGTCGTGCGCTCCATCTCCTGCGACGAGACCGGCAGGAGGATAAAACTTCCGAATATCGTTGCACTCGCCGGAACCGGGCTCCAGATCAACCGGATTTCGAGCGTTACGTTGTCGATGCCCAGCTTGTCGGCCCAGATCAGGCGGGACACGCGCTGCAACCAATCTCGCACTCCGGCTTCTTCGGCGAGTGCCGCAAGCTCGGCGGCAACATCGGCCAGACTGGCGGAACGGATGTCCTTGTCTAGCGCGGTCCGCAGACGATCCTGGCCAGTCTGGAAACACGCGGGCGCATCGCAGGTGCCCTCTATCAGAGCTGCCAGAGTGCGTCTTTGATGAGTTGCGGCCTCGCTAAGCATCTCGGCGCCGATGGGCGCCTTAGGGTTGTGGTCCGGTTCGTTGTCAGCCGCATCCTGCCGTCGCCATGCGGCGAACGCCGCCAGGGAGTCCTTGACTTCGGGCAGGAGTGCCCCGCGGTGGCGCAGGTCCGCGAAAATCGCATTTCCCGCCTGATCTGAACGCCATAGCGACGCCTGCTCAACGAGCCAGCGGATCGTGCTGTCCACATCGAACCGCCAGCTGAGCATGATGTCAGCCATCCGCCCTCTCCGCATCCTGACCGGCAAAAGCGAATTCTTCGAGCCCGAGGTCCCGGCGAATTCTCTGTAAGTCTTCGATATATTCGGAGTATCTGCGGGCGTCGATCTCGCACGAGACGCCCTGGTACAACTGAAGGAAGGAACGACGGCGGTACTGCGATCTGTTGGCATCCGCCCGATGGATCGTCAGCGGATGGTGCACAACGAGGTCGCCGGGCTTCATGACAACGGGATACTCCCTTTGGCGATCGCTCTCCGAATAGGCGTCGATCCTGCGCGAAAACCCGGTCGCGTTCTTGGTGACGTGATGACGGTAACCTTCAAGATGCGACCCCGGGATATACCGAAGACACCCGTTTCCCTCGTCGACCGGGTCCAGCGCAACCCACATCGCCAGTGCATTCTGATTCACCGTCGAAAGCGACGCATCGTCCTGATGCGGCGGTGTCTCATGCGTCGTGCCAACCGGTTTGTCGAACCATTGCATGCCGACGCATTGCACATCCTCGCTCAGCAATTGTGATGCACATTCGGTCCAGTGAAAATGGTTGAACAGCGCTCTGAAATAGTCGTCATGCAGGTACATGTTGTTGACCTGCCTCAGCGTGTCCGGGCGCGCCCGGTCTTCGAAAAAGCCAAAATCCTCCTGCAGTTTCGGGATGATTTCCCGGTTGAAAC
The DNA here is from genome assembly GCA_030066175.1 of Paracoccaceae bacterium. Lineage (GTDB taxonomy): Bacteria > Pseudomonadota > Alphaproteobacteria > Rhodobacterales > Rhodobacteraceae > JASJCC01. Next base: position 16,323 of record JASJCC010000058.1, read on the forward strand.
GTTCCGCCGCCTCGCGGATTTCGTGGGTGAAATCCGGGTCGAGAAAGCCGCGGATCACCGTGAAGCCCTGGGTCTCGAATTCTTGTTTATTCTGCTGGTATTTCATGGGCGAATTTCGCGTTCTGACTACAAAGCAATGGCCGGATCAGTCGGTCCCGATCCCGTAGCGCCGTGGAGACATACCGGTCTTCCGTGCGCAAGATCAGACCGCGCTCTTCCAGTTCACCGATACGCTCCCGGACGCATGTTTCCGGCAGTCCAGTCCGCGCCACGAGCCGTTCTACCCCGGCAGTGTGATGGCATAGAGCATAGAGGCGTCCGGTGTCGCGGTCGAAATAATGGTTGCGCACGCCCCCTTCCTCACTAACGCGGAGCCAGAGCCCGTCTGCGCCATTTTCGACCTCCCAAATGTCCGTCACATGCGCCTGCGACGACACTCGGAAGTCTTCGTACCACATTGTGAATTCATCCCAGGCGGCGCTAACCGCCCCATCCCTCCAGGTTTCGGGTACTGTGACGTGCCGGCTGACAAGGTAGTCGCTCAACCCTTCGGGCCAGCCCTCCGGCACAAGCGGGCGCAGGCGCGCGCGCTCGCTTCCCGAGAGGGTCTCGAAAAGCGGGCTGCCCGGATCGAGGTGGAAGACGCTAAGGTTCGGCGATCCCCAATGCCGCGAGGCGCGTACAATGCGCCGGGTTTCCACAACGTCTTCGAGCGTCGAGCGCGGATGGTGGGTGATGATGTTGGATATCGGGGCCCAGAGGATGCCCAGTTCCGCAAGGTATTTCATCGCCCTGAGGTTCTGGAACACGCGGGTGCCCTTGTTCATCGCCCGCAGCAGGTGCGGCGAAACCGCCTCGACTCCGATCTGAATTTCGTTGATCCCCGCCAGGGCCAGCTTGCCCCAGAAGGCCTCCGGATGGTGCGAGCGCAGTTCCATCAGACCCGGAACCTTGATCCCTTGGTCGATCAGCGCCTGCGCATAATCCTCCGCCCAAGTGTCGCACACGTTGTCGGCGAAATGCATGAAGTTTACCCGGTAACGCTGGCGCAGGGCCAGCGCATCGGATGATACCTTCGCCGCCGATTTCTTCCGGAAGCCGGACCATTGTCGGTTGAGCGCGCAGAAATCGCACTTGGCGAAACAGCCGCGCGTGCCTTCGACTGTGATATGAGACAGGCCGCGCAGCAAAACAAAGGCCTCCTCGTCCTGCACAACCCGCCGCAGCGCGTCGAAATAGTCGGCGTAATCCGGGGCGGGCAGCGTATCGAGTTCGGTGATCTGTTCCCGGACGTAGTCGAGGTTGTCCTGATCGGTGTCTCGCTGGTCATCCACCGCCAGCACCCCGCTTACCTGTTCGTCCAGCGCCTGGTGCAGGCTTGCCATGTCTTCGCAGGACCCGGCGAGTTCGACCACGCGCTGCAACTTGCTCTCGCCTTCGCCGAACACCACGTAGCCGGGCAGTCCGAGGAAGGAAAAGGCCCGTCTCACCGCCGGATGCGAGGCGCTCCCGCCGCCGAAAAGGAACAGGAAGCGCCCGTCGGGTTCGCGCTCCAAAAGATGTTTGACCATCAGGGCAGCGGCATAATTCTGATGGTAGTTCAGCGTAAAACCGACAACGTTGACTTGCGTGCGCGAAAGCTTCGGTCGCAGTTCCCGGTCGACGTAGTCGGTGATTTCGGCCGCGAAGGCATCTGCGAAATGCCGGTTCAACTCTCCGGCGAGCTTCTGGCGCAGGTTTCCGGAGGCACGGTTGGCCTTCTCGAAAGAGGTCATGCTTTTGGGGGACACCATGTTGGCAATGACGTGTTCGACCGCACGCACTTCGCGCTCGGTCATCGCCGCCCCGGCGTAGCGGCGCAGGTAGGCGAAAAGCGACACGAACTCCCGGGCCTGCTCGGGGATGTGTCCGACGAAATCGAGGTAGTCGCCGCCTTTCAAGCCAATCAGCACCTCCATAAACGGCGCGTAGGTGTACACCGGCACGTCGGGCGTATGCGTGGCGAGCCACGCTTTCAGGCAGGCGGTCTGGATCGGGGCGATACGCGGATCGGCCCAGGGTGTGGAGACAAGATGAACGGACACTTTCATCGCCGACCCTTCCCCGCCTCGGCCGGTGTCAACTCCGGGTGGAAAGGCGGGATGATTGCCCCGGCGTCCGGCAGCGCCCCGTCGTCGCGTCCGACCGGGCCGGTTTCACGGAAGTAGCGCAGCAACACGGTATCGCGGCTGCGCAGGGCAACTGTCAGATAGTGTCCACCGATTGCCAGCAGGATACCAAGCTCCGCCAGCCCGTCCAACATGGGCATGAGTTCGGCGGTGGTCAGCCCCAACGTACCGGCAAGCTGTTCGGTGGACGGGCCTTCGTGACAGGCATCGACAATCGCCGCATCCAGTCCGTCCAGAACGATTTCGGTAAAGCGGCCCGCCTGATATCCCTGAAGCCAGACCTGCTCAGGCGTGCTTTCGAGCAGGCGCAGGCCGCTCCCGCCGGTCTCCTTCGCCTTCTCCGCAAAATACCAGGTGACAACCGCGTCCCAAGCCTCGTCCCGTTCCGGATCGCGCCAGTGTGTCGGTTTTGTCATGTGCTTTTCCACAAGGTAGGACGACAGTGCCCCGGGCAGGGGGACCCGCGGGTCGATCCTGAGTTGATCCTTTTCCTCGCGGCTGAGTTCCTCGTAGATCGGCGCGCCCGGTACCAAGGCAAAGGGCACCATCGAGAAGGTGCCAAAGTGCAGGATGGCCTCAAGGACCCGACGGGTCTCGGCTACATCCGCGAGCGTCGAGCGCGGATGATGCGTGATGATGTTCGACGCATCCGTACAGTTGATCCCTAGTTCGGCCAGCAGTTTCAGCGACCGAACGTTCTGGACCGGCTTTGTGCCCTTGGAAATGACCGACAGCAGTGGGGCTGACAGCGCTTCGACCCCGATTTGCACAACCTCGACCCCGGACAGCGCCAGCTTGATCCAGAACGAGGGCGGATGATGTGCACGAAGCTGCATGTGCGACCGCACCCGCTGGCCCCCGGCAATCAATGCGTCCGCGTAGTCTTCGGCCCAGGTGTCGCAGACATTGTCAGTGAAATAGACTTTCCCAGCCGGGTATGCCCGGCGCAGGGCCAGCGTCTCTTTCGCCACGGTCTCGCCGGTTCTCTTGCGAAACCCGGACCAGTTGCGGTTCAGGCTGCAGAAGTCGCATTTGGCAAAACAGCCCCGCGTGCCCTCGATGCTCAGAGCGACATGATCCAGCAGACCTTCGTACACGGATTGGCTTTCGCAGGCCTGCCGGAGCGAGGCAAAATAGCTGCGGAAATCCGGGGGCGGCAGGGCGCTCAGATCGTGGATCTGGTTCCGGAAAAACATTGGGTTGTGCTCTGTCTGGTCGACCGGGTTCGCCACGCTGA
>JASJCC010000229.1 GCA_030066175.1 Paracoccaceae bacterium
GATCTCTTCATTCTGTCCGTCTCCTTCGTTGGGACGGACTCTACCTCAAATCGGAGGAGGAAACGGGTCTCAGGTCAACGCATATGACTTGAGATGCAGGTGGGCCGCTGTGGGCAAAACAATTGTCTTCCTTTCCGTTTAGTCCGCACTATCTCCGACAAGAGGTTGAGCGGAGGCCCCATGATCGAACTTCTCAACATTGCGCTGGCGGTGATGACCGTGGCCTTCGGTCTCTTTGGGTTTGTTGCGCCGCGCTATACGGCGGAAGTGCTCGATATGGCGCCGCAGGGTAGCACGATGGGGTTGAGCGAGTTGCGGGCCTCGGCGGGTGGGTTGTTTGTCGCCGTGGGCATTGTTTGCGTGCTCACGCAGGCGCCGATGGCCTATGCGATGCTGGGGGTGGCGTATGCCGGTGCCGCGGCGGGCCGGCTGGTGTCGATTGTCATCGACAAGCCGCCGATGCCCAAGGCGTTTGTCTGGTTCCTCTTTGAGGCGATCCCGGCCGCGCTGCTGATCTGGCTGAACTTCTGAGCTTAGGCGGCAAGCGGCGGCAGACCCACCACGTCGCCTTCGCGGATCACCGCCGGGTCATAGGCCTTGCGTGCAAAAACCTCGCGCACCATGGGCTCGAAGTGTTCCAGCGGCTCCATGGGATAGTCAGGATCAAAGCTTGCTTGGTCCCAGCGTTCGCAGAATTCGGCGCAGCTTTGAAAACAGGGATGGTCGCGATAGCGGTCGCGCGCGTTGCGGTCCCAGCCATAGTGATGGCCGTAATAGAGCATCTGGAAGATGCCGTGATGCTCGACAACCCAGGCGACCTCCCACCGGACAAAAGGCCGGATCACCTCGGCCGAAAACCGGTCGTGGTTTTGTGGGGCGAGTCCATCGCCCACATCATGCAACAAAGCGCCAACGATCCAGTCGATATCGGCGCCTTCGCGCTCGGCGCGGGTGGCCGATTGCAGCCCGTGTTGCAGCCGGGTGATGTGGTAACCTTCGAGCGTGACTTCGCCCTGACGGCGCAGCTCATCCAGCACCCGGTCGGCGGTGAGCGCAAGATAGGGTTTTTCCAGCTTTTCCAGCAGCATGTAGTCGTCTTTGGTGCCGTCTTTCATCTGGGTGAAAGACACCTTCGGCCCGTCGCTCATAGCGCTGCTCCTGTGGTTTGGCTGGCATAGAGACCGACATCGCTGTCGGCGCCGGCGGCGAGTGTCGCGGTCTGATCCTGCAGGATCCGGTCGTAAAGCGCCAGATCCGCGGCGCGGAACAGGCCCCCTGCCCCGGCTACCGGGATCCAGCCCTGCCCGTCATCAACGCCCCTCACCGGCATCGCGTAGTCGCGCGGCATGCCGGGTTGGCGCACCTCAGGCGTGACATAGCGGAGCGCGGCGCCGATCCGGCGATCGTCGGACATGTTGGGACCCGAGGCATGGAAACAGCGCCCGTGATGCAGCGACATCTCGCCGGGCTTTAACGGGCCATGACGGGCCTGGGTTTCATCGACGGCGGCAATCTCTTGCCCGCGGGACAGTAGGTTGTCGTCATCAAAGGTGTCGGCATGCGGGACGATGCCGCCTTTGTGGCTGCCGGGCAGAAAGCGCATACAGCCGGCCTGCACCGACACGTCCGAGAGGGCAATCCACGCCGTCACCTCGTGATCGGTTTCGCCCATGCCCCAATAGGTGATGTCCTGATGCCAGGACACGGCTTTCGGGCTGCCCGGTTCCTTGATGAAAAGCTCGACCGACCAGGCCAGCAGGTTCGGCCCCAGTACCGCCTCCACCGTATCGAGGATCGCCGGATGCCGCGCCAGATCGCTCAGCAGCGGCAACACGATATGGCCATTGACGCGGAAGAACTGGTTGAGGTCATGCCCGCCGGCGCCGTCTGTGTGATCCCGCTCCAGTGTTTCGATCTGGTCGCGCAGACCCGCGGCCTCAGCCGAAGACAACACCGGCAGACCGGCGACAAAGCCATCGCGGCGATAGGCGGCGAGTGTATCGGGGGTCATGAGCCTCTCCTGCTTGGGCGTCATGGTCAGTCAAACCCGAGTCGCCCATCGCCACATGCCTGTTCTCGCCGCCTTGGCGTCGTTTTTCTGCCCGAACAGGCAAGAACCACGCCGCTCAACCACAGCCCCCCTCGGCCAAACCCCTCTTGAAATCCACGCGCGCGAAGGTGATATTACACCTGTTCTTCGGAACTATGGACATAAACGCGCTCGTAATAAGCGGATCGGACCCGGGGGCGGTACCCGGCGGCTCCACCAAATCACCCGTCGTTGGAGGGATATGGGGCCGAAACAGGATCGACGAACGTCTAAAGGGGTTAGCTTTGTCCCGGTGAGTTACCACCGTTATCGGTACACCTAGCATAATTGCCAACGACAATCGTGCTCCGGTTGCTCTGGCTGCGTAAGCAGTCCGAAAGACCGAAAACTAAGTCCTTGGGCCTAGCCGCCTGAGGCGGGGTTCGCAGGCACCTGGCAACAGAAGCCTGCATTTTCCCTCTCACATCCCTTTCATGTGCTTGACCGTGCCAGCGCGCTGTCCAAAGGTGGGCACATGCTGCGCGCGCTGTGTCTAGCCCTGATGCCGGTATCGGCAAGTGCCTGTCAAACGGCGCTTTTGCTGGCGATGGATGTGTCGAACTCGGTCGATCCTGGTGAGTACCGGCTGCAGGTCGAGGGGTTGGAGGCCGCCTTGCGCGACCCCGAGATTGCCGAGATCCTGGTGCGTGATCAGGTGGCCTTGGCGGTGATGCAATGGTCGGGTGCGGACCGGCAGGAGATGACCATTCCTTGGACCCGAATGATCAGCCCGGCGACGGTTGGCGCCTTTGCCGACCGCGCGCGCTGGATGGAGCGGGCCTACGTGCTGTCGGACACCGCTCCGGCACAGGCGATGGACGTGGCGATCCGGCAATTCGCCGATGTGCCCGATTGTGCGCGCCACGTGATCGACATGTCTGGCGACGGCACACCCAATGCCGGGGGCGAGGTTGGGCCGCAAAGGCTCCGGGCTGAGCGGATGGGGATCACCATCAACGGCCTTGCGATCGAGGGGTTGGGCGTGGCCATTACCAATTTCTACCGCCGTCAGGTGACCACACGGGATGGGTTTGTTGTCACCGCACGGGGACATCGCGACTACGCCCGCGCGATCAAGCAAAAGATCCTGCGCGAAATCTCGCGCGTGATGGGGTGATGGGGGCGGCTGCGCCCCTTTCTGCACCTGACTACCCAACCCTTATCCGCGTCTTTGGCCGCATGGGGCTATTGTCCTTTGGCGGGCCGGCGGCGCAGATTGCGCTGATGCACCGGGTATTGGTGGAGGAACGCGGCTGGCTGGGCGAGAGGCAATTCCTCAGCTCGCTGTCCTTCTGCATGCTCTTGCCAGGGCCCGAGGCGATGCAACTGGCCACTTATGCCGGCTGGCGCTTGCGCGGCATTCCCGGTGGGCTGATCGGCGGCGGGCTATTCGTTTTGCCGGGCGCTTTGGTGATCGCCTTTTTGGCCCTGCTTTATGCGCAGTTCGGCGCAAGGCCAGAGACAGAAACCCTGTTGTTGGGCATCAAGGCCACGGTCATCGTGATCGTCGTGCAAGCCTTGATGCGCCTGTCGCAAAAGGCCTTGAATGGCGGCGCCGCTTACGCCCTGGCGCTGTTGTCCTTCCTGGCACTCTTTGCGTTTGACCTGCCCTTTCCGCTGATCATCTGCGCCGCCGCGTTTTGGGGTTTTGCGACCAGCCGGGCCGAGGCCGAGGTCATCCCGCCGGCCACGTCAAAGCCGACCTCCAAAGCCACCCTGCTCTTCTGGGCGGTTCTGTGGCTGGCACCGCTGCCGCTCTTGTGGCTGACCGGTCAGACCCTGTTATTCGATATCGCCACCTTCTTCGCCAAGCTCGCCGTGGTCACCTTTGGCGGCGCCTACGCGGTGTTGGCCTACATGGCGCAAGAGGTGGTGCAGCAGCGCGACTGGCTGACAGCAGCACAGATGGTCGATGCGCTGGGGCTGGCGGAAACCACACCCGGGCCGCTGATCCTGGTCACGCAATTTGTGGGCCAGTTGGTTGGGCATTTCCAGGGTGGCATAACCCTCGCCCTGATCGCCGGTGCCGTGACCCTCTGGATGACCTTTGTGCCCTGTTTTCTCTGGATCTTTGCCGGCGCGCCATATGTCGATACGCTGTTGGCCCGTCCGCGTCTGCGCGGCGCGCTTGAAGCGATCACCGCCGCGGTGGTGGGCGTGATCCTGAACCTGTCGCTCTGGTTTGCCTTCCACGTGCTCTTTGCCCAGGTCGGCCCCGGCGCCTTTGGCCTGACCCTGCCCGATCCCACGTCGCTGCGCTGGCAGGTGCTGCCGCTGATCGCCTTGGCCGCATTGCTGTTGGGCCAGTTCAAAAGGGGTGTGCCGCTGACCCTTTTGGCGACCTCTGCAGCAGCCTGGGCGGTTAATCCGCTCTGAGGGCGAATTTTGCCCGCGCGCCCTTCCGTTCCCTGCCGAATCCAATATGGTGAAGGCACAACCAGAGAGGAACCCGCATGTCCGGCGGCATCGACTACGGCAATCTCATGCATCGTGCGATGCGCAGCCTTATCCAGAAGGTTCTTGAGGATGTCGCCGCCAACGGCCTGCCGGGTGACCACCATTTCTTCATCACCTTCGACACCGCACACCCGGATGTCGAGCTGGCCGACTGGCTGTCGGATCGCTACCCGGGCGAGATGACCGTGGTGATGCAGCACTGGTTTGACGATCTCGATGTCAGCGACGAAGGCTTTGCCGTCACGCTCAATTTCGGCGACGCACCCGAACGGCTCTACGTGCCCTATGACGCCATCAAGACCTTTGTCGATCCGTCGGTCGAGTTTGGGCTGCGGTTCGAAACCCAGGATGGCGAAGACGAGGATGGCGATGACGATCCAACGCCGCCCCCGCGCCCAGAGCCAACCGACAAGGCCGACGACACGGCCAAAGATGCCGAGGTTGTCAGCCTCGATTCCTTCCGCAAATAACCCCGCGCGCATCTGGCCGATTGCCCCCTGCGGTCGCAGGCGTTAAACGGCATGCAATTGCATACCCAAGGAGCATACCCATGGCAGCCACCCGGACCGAAACCGACAGCTTTGGCCCTCTTGAGGTCCCCGCAGACAAGTATTGGGGCGCGCAGACGCAACGCTCGATCCTGAATTTCCCGATCGGCTGGGAGAAACAGCCCGTCGCCATCGTGCGGGCCTTGGGTTGCATCAAGAAAGCCTGCGCCCAGGCCAACAAGGCGCAAGGCACGCTGGACGCAACGCTGGCCGATGCGATCATTGAGGCCGCCGGTGAGGTCTATGACGGCAAGTTCGACGACAACTTTCCGCTAGTGGTCTGGCAGACCGGCTCGGGCACGCAATCGAACATGAATGCCAATGAGGTGATCGGCAACCGCGCCATCGAAATCCTCGGCGGCACCATGGGCAACAAAGATCCGGTGCACCCGAATGACCATTGCAACATGGGGCAATCGTCGAACGACACCTTCCCCACGGCCATGCACATCGCCAGCGCCATGACCGCGCATCAGGTGCTAATCCCGGGCCTGGAGAAACTACACGCCGCGATGCAGGCCAAGGTCGAGGAATTCGACGGCATCATCAAGATTGGCCGGACCCACACGCAGGACGCAACGCCGCTGACGCTCAGCCAGGAGTTCTCCGGCTATACCCACCAGATCGCCATGGGCATCCAGCGCGTGCGCGACGCTTTGGGCCGGATCTATGAGCTGGCACAGGGTGGCACCGCCGTGGGCACCGGGCTCAACACCCGCATAGGCTGGGCTGAATCCGTGGCGGCCAACATGGCCGAAATCACCGGCCTGCCCTTCGTCACCGCGCCCAACAAGTTCGAAGCCCTGGCCGCGCATGACGCCATGGTCGAGATGTCGGGCGCTTTGAAAACCGTCGCCGCCTCGCTCTTCAAGATCGCCAATGACATCCGGCTCTTGGGCTCTGGCCCCCGCTGCGGGCTGGGCGAGCTGATCCTACCGGAAAACGAACCCGGCAGCTCGATCATGCCGGGCAAGGTCAACCCGACGCAATGTGAGGCGCTGACCCAGGTCTGCGCGCATGTGATGGGCAATGACGCGGCGGTGGGCTTTGCCGGTAGCCAGGGGCATTTCGAGCTGAACGTCTACAAGCCGATGATGGCCTATAACGTGT
>JASJCC010000057.1 GCA_030066175.1 Paracoccaceae bacterium
GTCATCGTCGATCAGCACGCGGCCCATGAACGGCTGGTTTATGAGGGGCTGAAACGCCAGATGGCAGAGAACAGCGTCGCCGCGCAGGCGCTGCTGATCCCCGAGGTGGTGGATTTGTCGCCCGACGATTGTGCGCGGCTCTTGACCCATGCCGAGACGCTGCACGCGATGGGGCTGGGTATCGAGCCCTTTGGCGGGGGAGCAATTGCGGTGCGCGAAACGCCGGCGATCCTGGGGGAGGTGAACGCCAAGGCACTCATCCACGACATCCTGGATGAACTGGCGGACCAGGGTCAAAGCGACCTCTTGCAGGCCAAGATCGAGGCGATCCTCAGCCGTGTCGCCTGCCACGGCTCGATCCGCTCGGGCCGGCGGATGCGCGGCGAAGAGATGAACGCGCTCTTACGCGAGATGGAGGCGACACCGCATTCCGGCCAGTGCAACCATGGCCGCCCCACCTATGTGGAGCTGAAATTAACCGACATCGAACGTCTGTTTGGCCGCACATGATCCAGATCGGCGACCAGAGCTATAGCCTTGAAGATCCGCTGGTGATGGCGGCGCTGGGTGGTGTGGCGGCGCTTCTCCTGCTGTTTATCCTGTTGATCATGGCCGTCCGTGCGGCGGGGCGCTCGGCGCGGGCGGCGGAGCCGTTGGCGTTGCAATTGGGGCAGCTGGGCCAGCGGGTGCAGAACCTGGGCGACGGGCAGGAACGGCTGGCGGGTGGGTTGCATCATGTCTCCGAAGCACAGGCGCAAAGCCAGACCGCGATGCTGCAACTGATGGAGAAACGCTTGGCCGAGGTGCAGGAACGGATGTCCGAGAACCTGCAAGGCAGCTCACGCCGCACGGCGCATTCGCTGGGCGAATTGCAGCAACGCCTGACGGCGATCGACAAGGCGCAGGAGAATATCACCAAGCTGTCCGGAGATGTGCTGAGCCTGCAGGACATCCTGTCGAACAAGCAAACCCGCGGCGCCTTTGGGGAGATCCAGCTGAACGACATCGTGTCCAAGGCGCTGCCATCGGACAGCTATACGCTGCAGGCCACGCTTTCGAACGGCAAGCGGGCGGATTGCCTGATCCACCTGCCCAACCCGCCCGGTCCCATTGCCATCGACAGCAAGTTTCCTTTGGAGGCCTATGAGGCGCTGCGCCGCGCCGAGACGTCGGATCAGCTGACCCGCGCGGCGCAGCAGTTGCGTTTGTCGGTGCGCAAACACATCAAGGATATCTCCGAACGTTACATCCTCGAGGGTGAAACCGCAGACGGCGCGTTGATGTTCCTGCCGTCCGAGGCGGTCTATGCCGAGCTGCACGCGAATTTCCCCGAACTGGTGCGTGAGGGATTCGCGGCCCGCGTCTGGATCGTGTCACCCACCACCTGCATGGCGACGCTGAACACCATGCGCGCCATTCTCAAAGACGCGCGGATGCGTGAGCAGGCCGGCGCGATCCGGCGCGAGTTGGGCCTGCTTTACGCCGATGTGGATCGTCTGGGCACGCGGGTCGACAATCTGGATCGGCATTTTGGGCAGGCGGCGAAGGATATCGCTGACATTAAAATCAGCGCAGACAAGGCGGGTAAACGCGCGCGGCGGCTGGATAATTTCGATTTCAAAGAGCTGGCCAAGGACGCCCCCGACACCGTTGTGCCCCTGACGCAGAAACCCAAGGCGGCTGACTGACATTCGCGCCCACGAATGTTTAACGTTGAACAATCGTCATGCGCGCCGCGCATAACGTATATGCGTGCAGCACCCTGCCTTTGCGTCACCCAGCTTGGTAAACACGGTCGCAAGCGCGCAGCCGCTGTCGGTGAATCTGGGTAGACCCGATGCCGCATCGCCTGCGCAGGCCTGAAAGTTTAAGGCTAAACAAATCGAAATGCGGGGAACCGCCCGCGACAAGGGAAGAGGTCACATGACGGACAACGCGCAAGACATCGATCCGATTGAATCCCAGGAATGGCAGGAAGCGATCGAGGACGTCATCCAACGCGATGGCGCCGACCGGGCCCATTACCTTCTCGACAAAGCGGTGCAGCAGGCCCGCGCAGCCGGCGCCGCGCTGCCGTTTTCCGCCACCACACCATATCAGAACACCATCCCGCCGGATGACGAGGTTGACCTGCCCGGCGACACCGAAATGGAATGGCGCATCCGCACGATCAACCGCTGGAACGCCATGGCCACGGTGGTGCAGCGCAACAAGGTCAGCAGCGAATATGGCGGGCATATTGCCTCGTTCGCGTCCTCGGCGGCGCTGTATGACGTGGGTCTGAACCACTTCTGGCGGTCGAAATCGGCGATCCATGGCGGCGATCTGGTGTTCTTCCAGGGCCATGTAGTGCCCGGGATCTACGCGCGGTCCTTCATGGAAGGCCGGATCAGCCAGGAACAGTTGGAACACTTCCGCTCGGAAGTGGCTGGCGGCGGCCTGAGCTCGTACCCGCACCCGTGGCTGATGCCCGACTACTGGCAATTCCCGACCGTCAGCATGGGGCTGGGGCCGCTGATGGCGATCTACCAGGCGCGGTTCATGAAATACATGCACAACCGCGGCCATATCGACATGGGCGACCGCAAGGTCTGGGCCTTCCTCGGCGATGGCGAGATGGACGAACCCGAAAGCCTGGGCGCCATCGCGCTGGCCGCGCGTGAGGGCCTCGACAACCTGATCTTTGTGGTCAACTGCAACCTGCAACGTCTGGATGGCCCTGTCCGCGGCAACTCTAAGATCGTACAAGAGCTTGAGGGTGATTTCCGCGGCTCGGGCTGGGACGTGATCAAGCTGCTCTGGGGCCGGGGTTGGGACGACCTGCTCGAACAGGATACCTCGGGCAAGCTGCGCCAACTGATGGACGAAACGGTGGATGGCGATTACCAGACCTTCAAGTCGAAGGACGGCGCCTATATCCGCAAGCATTTCTTTGGCAAATACCCCGAAACCGCCGCGCTGGTCGAAGATTGGACCGACGATCAGATCTGGGCCCTGCGCCGCGGCGGGCATGATCCGAAAAAGGTCTACAACGCGTTCCTGCGCGCCACCAAGGCCAAGGGCCAGCCGACCTGCATTCTGGTGAAGACCGTCAAGGGCTATGGCATGGGCACCGCGGGCGAAGGCCAGAACATCACCCACCAGCAGAAAAAGATGGGTGAGGATCAGCTGCGCGCCATGCGGGATCGCTTCAACATCCCCGTGTCGGACGAAGACCTGCCCAAGGCGCCGTTTGTCACGCTCAACAACGCGCAAAAGGCCTACATGGCCGAACGCCGACGTGAGCTGGGTGGTGAGTTCCCCAAACGCGACTGGCGCGATGCGCCCAAGCTGGAAATTCCCGCTTTGGACGCCTTCAAAGGTCAGCTGGAAAGCACCGGAGAGCGTGAGATTTCCACCACCATGGCCTTTGTCCGCATCCTGACGACGCTGTTGCGGGACAAGCAGATCGGCAAGAATGTGGTGCCGATTGTGCCGGATGAAAGCCGCACCTTCGGGATGGAGGGGCTGTTCCGCAGCGTCGGCATCTACAACCCGCTGGGCCAGAACTATACCCCCGAAGACCGCGACCAGATGATGTTCTACAAGGAAAGCATCGACGGCCAGGTGCTGCAGGAGGGCATCAACGAAGCCGGCGCCATGGCCGACTGGATTGCAGCGGCGACGAGCTACAGCACCCACGGCGTGCCGATGATCCCGTTCTACATCTACTATTCGATGTTCGGCTTTCAGCGGATCGGCGATCTGGCCTGGGCTGCGGGTGACAGCCGGGCGCGCGGCTTTATGCTGGGCGGCACGGCAGGGCGCACCACGCTGAACGGCGAAGGTCTGCAGCACGAGGACGGGCACAGCCATATCCTTGCCGGCACGATCCCCAACTGCATCAGTTATGATCCGACCTTCAGCTACGAGGTCGCGGTGATTGTGCAGCACGGGCTGAAGCGCATGTTCGCCGATCAGGAGGACGTGTTCTTTTACCTCACCCTGATGAACGAGAACTACAGCCACCCCGAAATGCCGATGGGCGCCGAAGAGGGCATTATCAAAGGCCTCTACCGGTTCCAGAAAACTGCGAAACCGGGCAAGAAGCATGTCAACCTGATCGGCTCAGGCACAATCCTGGTGCAGGCGATCAAGGCGGCGGAGATGCTCAAGGCGGATTTCGGTGTGACCTCGGATATCTGGTCGGCCACGTCATTCAACGAGCTGGCGCGCGATTGCCAGGATGCGGCGCGGCACAACCGGCTGAACCCGTTTGCCGAAGCCAAGGTGCCCTATATCGCGCAGCAGCTTGAGGGCGCCAAAGGGCCGTTCATCGCCGCCACCGACTACATGAAGAACTACGCCGAACAGGTCCGCGCCTGCGTGCCGGGCCGCTACACCGTGCTGGGCACTGATGGCTTTGGCCGGTCCGACAGCCGGGTGAACCTGCGGCGCTTCTTCGAGGTGGACGCCAACCACATCGCCGCCGCGGCCATAGTCGATCTGTGGCGCGAGGGCGTGGTCAGCGACGAGGACCTGCAAAAGGCCTTGGACAAATACGACATCGACGGCGGCAAGCCGAACCCGCGTCTGGTCTGAGCGGGCACGAGGAGACAAAAGAATGACAACTGAAGTAAAAGTGCCCGATATCGGCGATTTCACCGATGTGCCGGTGGTGACGGTTCTGGTCAGCGTTGGCGACACCATTGCCGAAGAGGACCCGATCGTCGAACTGGAATCCGACAAGGCCACAATGGAGGTGCCGTCCTCAGCCGCCGGGGTGATCAAGGAGATCAAGGTGTCGGAAGGGGATACCGTTTCCGAAGGCAGCGTGATCCTGATCGTCGAGGCGGATGGTGCTGCAGGAGGCCCCGGGTCAGGCCCGGGGCGCGATGAGAAAGCCGCAGATGTTGGTGACCCCGCCCCGGCCTCCGAGCCGGGGCCTCGGGCCGAACCCGCGCCTGCGCAGACGCCCGCGCCGGTCACGGATGCCGGCTTTTCCAAGGTGCATGCTTCACCATCGGTGCGCGCGTTCGCCCGTCGGGTCGAGGTGGACCTGGCCAAGGTCAACGGCACGGGCCGCAAGGGCCGCATCCTGCGTGAGGACGTGGAAAAGGCCTTGAAGGCCCAGACCGTCCCCGCCGCCGGTGGGGGGACAGCCGCGCAAGGTGGTATGGGCATCCCCCCGATCCCGGTGATCGATTTCTCGAAATTCGGCCCGGTCGAAGACGTGGAAATGCCCCGGATCAAAAAGATCTCCGGCCCCGCGCTGCACCGGTCGTGGCTCAATATCCCGCATGTCACCCACAATGACGAGGCGGACATCACCGATCTCGACAAGTATCGCAAAGAGATGGACACGATGGCCAAGGAAGAGGGCTATCGCGTGACGCTTTTGTCCTTTGTGATCAAGGCCTCGGTCAGCGCGTTGAAAGCGCATTGGGAATTCAACAGCTCGATCCATCCGGACGGCGACAAGCTGATCAAGAAGGACTACTACAATATCGGCTTTGCCGCCGATACGCCGAACGGGCTGATGGTGCCGGTGATCAAAGATGCGGATCGCAAGGGGATCGTCGAGATTTCCAAAGATCTGATGGAGCTCAGTGGCAAGGCCCGGGCGGGTGAGCTGAAATCCGGTGACATGCAGGGGGCGACCTTTACCATCTCGTCGCTGGGCGGGATCGGCGGGACCAGCTTTACCCCGATCGTGAATGCGCCCGAAGTTGCGATCCTGGGCCTCACGCGGTCGAAAATGGCGCCGGTCTGGAATGGTGAGGAATTTGTCCCGCGCCTGATGCAGCCCTTGTCGCTGAGTTATGACCACCGTGCCGTCGATGGCGCCTTGGCCGCACGCTTCTGCGTGACGCTCAAGACGCTGCTTGGCGATATGCGCAAACTGATGTGGTGAGGGGATCGATATGGACGTCAAAGTACCTGATATCGGCGATTTCACCGATGTGCCCGTGGTCAGCGTTTTGGTTTCGGTCGGTGACACCGTCGCCGAAGAGGACCCGCTGATCGAATTGGAATCCGACAAGGCCACGATGGAAGTGCCGTCCCCTGCAGCCGGCAAGATCACCGCGATCGCCGTCAGCGAGGGTGACACTGTGTCCGAAGGGTCGGTCATCCTGACGCTGGAAGGGGCCGTAGAAAAACCCGCCCCGGCCTCCGCGCCGGGGCCTCAGGCAGGAGGTCCCGGGTCAAGCCCGGGACGGGTGGAGGCCACGGGCACGGCGTCCGGCCCCGGCGACGTGCACGCCGAGGTGGTTGTTCTCGGCTCTGGCCCCGGCGGCTACACTGCGGCCTTCCGTGCGGCAGACTTGGGCAAAAAGGTCGTGCTGATCGAACGTTACCCGTCGCTGGGCGGTGTCTGCCTGAACGTGGGCTGTATCCCATCCAAGGCGCTTTTGCACGTGGCCAAGGTCATCACCGAAGCTGAGGAGATGAACAGCCACGGCATCAATTTCGGCAAACCGAAGATCGACCTTGATGAGCTGCGCAGCTTTAAGGACGGCGTGGTTGGTCAGCTCACCGGTGGCCTCGACGGTCTTTCCAAGGGGCGCAAGGTTCAGGTCGTGCGCGGCTATGGCCGCTTTGCCGGGCCGAACATGATCGAGGTGCAGGGCAACGATGGCATGACCGCAGTCAGCTTTGACCAATGCATCATCGCCGCCGGGTCCGAGCCGGTGGATCTGCCCTTTATCCCGCATGACGATGATCGCGTGATCGATTCCACCGGCGCGCTCGAGCTCAAAGACATCCCCAAGCGGATGCTGGTTCTGGGCGGTGGGATCATCGGGCTGGAAATGGCCTGTGTTTACGATGCGCTGGGCTCAAAGATCACCATTGTCGAGTTGATGGATCAGATCATTCCGGGCGCTGACAAGGACATCGTCAAGCCCCTGCACAACCGTATCAAGGGTCGGTACGAAAACATCTTTCTCAAGACCAAGGTCACAGCGGTCGAGGCCAAAGACGACGGTCTGCTCGTTACCTTTGAGGATGCCAAGGGTGAAACCTTCACCGACAGTTTCGACAAGGTACTGGTCGCCGTGGGTCGCAAGCCCAATGGCAAGCTGATCGATGCCGAAAAGGCCGGGGTGGCGGTGGATGAGCGCGGCTTTATCGCCGTGGATCACCAGCAGCGCACTGGGGTCAGCCACATCTTTGCCATCGGTGACGTGGTGGGCCAGCCGATGCTGGCGCATAAGGCGGTGCATGAGGGCAAGGTGGCCGCCGAAGTGGCTGCTGGCGAAAACCGCGCCTTTGATGCCCGCGTGATCCCCTCGGTCGCCTATACCGATCCCGAGGTTGCCTGGGCCGGCCTCACCGAAACCGAGGCCAAGGCGCAGGGCGTCAAGTTTGAAAAGGGTGTCTTCCCCTGGGCCGCCTCGGGCCGCAGCCTGTCGAACGGGCGCAACGAAGGGGTGACCAAGCTGCTTTTTGATCCCGAGGATCAGCGCGTGATCGGCGGCTGCATCGTTGGCACCAACGCGGGTGACCTGATTGCCGAGGTGGCGCTGGCCATCGAGATGGGGGCGGACGCAGTCGATCTGGGCCACACGATCCACCCACATCCGACGCTGTCGGAAACGGTGAATTTTGCCGCCGAGATGTTCGAGGGCACGATCACCGACCTGATGCCGCCGAAAAAGCGCAAGCACTAAGGTCGGCACGTCCGCACCAATTCGTCCCGAATGGCCGCCGTTCGGGACGTTTTGCTTTCAGGCTGCGCGCGACAAACGGATGTCGGTTTTGGCCCCGCGCACGCGAGTGTCAGCCCTTAGGCTGGCCCGAAAGCAAGGGGACATCATGCTGGACGAGGCCCGCCAACGGACAGAAACGCTGCAAGCGCGGATGCGCGACGAAGGGATCGTGCAGGCGCTTTTCACCGACGAAAGCTCGATTGCCTATCTCGCGGGGTTCTGGGGGTATCTGGGGATCGAGTTTGGCCGGCCGACGATGCTGCTGGTCTCGGTGGATGACGATCCGATTGTCATCACCCCGCTGATGGAAAGCGAGATGGTGGCCGAGATGACCTGGGTCGCAGACGTGCGCACCTGGGAAGATGCCGGGCAGCGCAGTTGGCATCGCGTGCTGGCTGAGGCTTTGCCAGAAAAGCCCGCGGAGCTTTGGGTCGAACGCCAAAACCTGCCCGCCATACTCCGCGCTTTCATCGATGAGCGTTGGCCTGACACCGCGTTACACGACATCGGGCCAATCCTTGGTGCGCAGCGTATGATCAAGTCGCCGCTGGAAATTGGTGTGATGAAACAGGCGGGTGAGATTGCCGGGGCGATGATGGCGGCGGCGCATGGCTCGCTCCGCGTCGGGGCGCATGAATACGAAAGCGCGCTGGCGGTGATTGAGGCGGGCACCCGCAAGGCGGCGGGCTTTCTGACCGACAAGGGGTGGGAAAGGTTTGTCTCACCGATGATCCACAACCTACAGATCCTGCAAAGCGGGCGGGACACATCGATGGTGCACCGGCGCGCCTCGGTCAAAGCTTATGCCGCAAATGACCCGGTCTATTTCTGTTTCTGCAACATGGCGCAGTTCAAGCAGTACAAGCTGGGGTTCGACCGCATGTTCCACGTGGCCGGGATCACCGATGCGGACGCAAGGGTGCAGCAGGCCGCGATTGACGCCCAGCAAGCGGCGATTGCCGCGATCCGGCCCGGGGTGCGGGCCGAAGAGGTCGCCGCGGCGGCCAACGCGGTTTATGCCGAGCGCGGTTATCAGACCGGCTATCGCACCGGGCGGTCGATTGGGGTGGCGTATCTGGAGGCGCCAGAACTGAAAGCGGGGGATCAAACGGTGCTGCAGCCGGGCATGACCTTTGCGGTCGATGGCGGCATCTCGGTTGATGGCGTGACGGCGGGGCGGATCGGGGATTCGATTGTGGTGACGGACACAGGCTGTGAGTACCTGACGCAGTATCCGCGCGAAGTGATGGTGACAGAGACGTGATGCGGTTGGGGGTGTTGCAGGCGCCGGCCGCGCTGGACGGCGTGGACGCGCGGTTGAATTGGCTGGCGGCCGAGCTGCCCGGTGTCGCTGCGGCGGGGGTGCAACTGGTTGTTCTGCCGGAACTCTTTGCAACCGGTTACCATATCGGCGCCGAGGTTGCGGATCTGGCCGAAGCATCCGATGGCCCCATCGCGCGGCGGATTGCGGATCTGGCGAAACGCTACGGCGTGGCGGTGCTTTATGGCTATCCCGAGCGGGCAGGGGAGGCGGTGTTCAATGCCGCACTGTGCATCGGGCCGGATGGCGCCACGTTGGGGCATCACCGCAAACTGGCGATCCCACCGGGGTTTGAGAAGGACGTGTTCCAGCCTGGCGCCGGATGCACGCTTTTCGATTATGCGGGCCTGAGCTGTACGATCCTGATTTGTTACGATGCCGAGTTTCCCGAAGCCGTGCGGCATGTGGCGCAACTGGGGGCGCAGGTGGTGCTGGTGCCGACAGCACTTGGGCAGGAATGGGCTTGGGTCGCGGATACGATGATCCCGACGCGGGCCTATGAGAACGGGGTCTATCTGGCCTATGCCAATCACGCTGGTGTTGAGCGCGGCAAGGCGTATCTGGGGCGCAGCGTGATTGCCGGACCGGATGGCGCGGAATGCGCGCGGGCCGGAGCAGCACCGGGGCTGATCACGGCGACGCTGAGCCCAGAAAAGACGACAGCCGCGCAAGCGCGGCTGCCATACGTCACTGAGTGTCGGGGGTTGACGCTCAGATCTTGAGGAAAGGCTGCGCGAGACGCGGCAGCAAACCTTTGAATTTCAGCGGCGCGTCGGTGACGGCGAGGCAGATGCAGTCCTCGGACACATCGGCAATCGGCGTGTGATGCAGATCGCTGTCGGCAATTTCGATATCGCCGCGCGCAAACCGGCCGTCTTCATCCTGGAACGCGCCTTGCAGCACCAGCGTCAGTTCCATCCCCTCATGCGAGTGGTCCGGAACGGCCACGCCGGCAGGGATGTAGAGCAACCGTGCCGTCGCCTCGTCGCTGGTTGCCAGGATCGCCTGTTTCACACCCATGCCAACGGGACGCCATTTCACGTCATCGAGCGACCCGCCGACATAATCGAGGAGCGGTGCGGGGATCACCGGATCCGCGGCGCGCGGCGCCACCTGCGGAGCGGCCCAGGCGGTGTTGCGGATCAGGTCGAGCGCGCCCTGCAGGCAGGCATCCGACACTTCGACCTTTTCGGTCTGTTCGATCACGGCGCCGCCGACGGCGTCATAGCTTTCCACCGCGGCGCGGCAGCTGTCACACATCGAGACATGTGTTGCGACGATCAGGTTCACGGCTTCCGGCAGCGTTCCTGCGGAATAGCCCATGATCAGTTCGTCTGTGAGGTGATGGTTGATCTCTGTCATCTCAGTCACTTCTGGTCCATAGCGTGGCGCAGCCTCTCAAGCGCCAACCTGATGCGGGATTTGATCGTGCCAAGGGGCAAACCTGTCTGTTCGGCGATTTCGCTGTGCGACAAATCGCCAAAGTAGGCCTTTTCGATCAGCTCCCGCTGTTTCGCGGGTAGAGAGGCAATCGCCTCTCCAAGTTGTTCACTCTCCTGTTGCAGACCAATCACGTCAGCCTGGTCTGGCTCAGCCGCGGGGCCCCATGTGAGCTCCTCGGGTTCGGGGCGGCGCTGCTTACGCAACGCATCAATTTTTTTGTTCCGTGCGATCGTGAAGACCCAAGTCGCAACGGAAGCACGCGACGGATCAAAGAGGTGCGCCTTGTGCCAGACCGTGGCCATCACCTCTTGCACGCATTCTTCGGCGGTGGCGGCATCGCTGCCGGACCGCATCAGAAAGGCCTTCACCCGCGGTGCGAAATGCCCAAACATCTCGACAAAGGCGGTTTCGTCCTTCTGATCACGAATGCGCAGCATCAGGTTGACCCAGGTCGCTGCGGAATCGGGGGTTTCAGAACCCACTTTGGTCGTCCTTTCACTCACCCCGATGACATCGCGCATTTGCGGCCGGGCTTCAACAGCCACGGCCTCACGTTCGTCAAGCGCCACAGGGTATGAGTGTCCGAACATACACATACTACGCAGGTGGATGCTTTGTGGATCAAAAAAAGATTTCGTAGTCTTTTTTACATCCAGTGTGGTCGGGGGTGCGTAAAGCAAACTAGACACACCACCAAGGACCTGACCGCACTATGCCATTCGAAGCCCGCGCCGCTGCGCCCAGAAAAATCGCCGTCATCGGAGCCGGAATTTCCGGCATGGGGGCCGCGCACATGTTGGGCGACGACCACCGCGTCACGCTCTACGAGGCCGAGCCGCGGCTGGGTGGCCATGCGCGCACGTTGATCAAGGGCAAGCGCGGCGATCAGCCGGTCGATACCGGGTTCATCGTGTTCAACTATGCCAACTACCCGCACCTGGCCGAGCTTTTTGCCCGGCTCGACGTGCCGGTTGTGAAGTCGAATATGAGCTTTGGCGCTAGCCTAAAGGGCGGCGCGCTGGAATACGGGCTGCGGGATTTGGGGGCGATCTTTGCGCAAAAGCGCAACCTCATGAGCCCGAAATACCTGCGTATGCTGCGCGACATCCTGAAATTCAACGCCCGCGCGCTGGAGGAAAGCCGCGACCGCACGCTGTCTCTGGGGGACTTTCTGGAAAAGATGGGCACCGGCGATTGGTTTCGCGATTTCTACCTCTTGCCCCTGTCGGGCGCGATCTGGTCGACGCCGGTGGAAAAGATCCTCGATTTCCCGGCGCATGCGCTGATCCAGTTCTTTGAGAACCACGCGCTATTGAATTACTCGGGCCAGCACCAATGGTACACGATTGACGGCGGGTCGGTGGAATATGTGCGCCGCTTGGGCAATGCGATGACCCAGCAGGGTGTACGCTTGCGTCTGGGCGCGCCGGTCGATGCCGTGCGCCGCACCTTCAACGGGGTTGAGGTCAAGGCCGGTGGCGCCGAGTGGGAGGCCTATGACGACGTGATCTTTGCCACCCATTCTGATGACAGCCTGTGCTTGCTATCCGACGCGACCGAGGCGGAAAAGCGCAGCCTGGGCGCGGTGGCCTATCAGCCCAACCACGTGGTGCTGCACGCCGACGAAAGCGTGATGCCCAAGGCCAAGGCGGTCTGGTCGTCCTGGAACTATACCGAGACCGCGCAGAAAGAGATGAACGCGATTGATCTGACCTATTGGATGAACTGCCTGCAGCCCATCCCCAAGGACGATCCGATGTTTGTGACGCTCAATTCCGTCCGGCCGATCCGCGAAGAGCTGATCTATGACGAAACCGTGCTGCGCCATCCAGTCTACGATCTTGAGGCGCTGGATGCACAGCAGATGGTGGCGGATATGAACGGCACGCGGCGGACATGGTTCTGCGGTGCCTGGATGAAGAACGGCTTTCACGAGGATGGCCTGGCAAGTGCCGTTGACGTGGTGCAGGCAATCCGGGCGCGCGACGCCGTGGCGGTGGCGGCCGAATGAACGCTGTCGATCATATCGCTGGCCACACCTATCACGGCCGCAAGGGCGCCATCGGCAACGCGTTCCGCTATTCGGTGGACTTCGTGATGCTGAATTCCGAGGCGGCGGTGAAGACGCCGCGGCTCTTTTCGCGCAACCGCTGGAACCTGACCTCGCTGCAGGACAAGGACCATGGCGGCGCCCCGGGTGAGGGCCGCGGCGCCGTCTGGGCACGCGAGGTGCTGCAAGCGCATCAGGTGCGCGCCAATGGGCCGCTCTACCTGCTGGCGCAGCCGCGGATGTTGGGCCACGTGTTCAACCCGGTGTCGTTCTGGCTGGCGCATGACGAAGCGCACCGGATGATCGCTGTGATTGCCGAGGTGACCAACACCTTTGGCGACCGCCACTCGTATCTTTGCGTCAAACCCGACGGGTCCGAGATTCAACCCAGCGACCGGCTGACCGCGAAAAAGATCTTTCACGTCTCACCCTTTCAGCCGATCGAGGGCGGCTATGTCTTTCGCTTCGACATCAACGCAAAGCGGATTGGGGTCTGGATCGAATACACCAGCAACAAGGGTGGTCTGATCGCCACGCTTTGCGGTCCGCGCAAGCGGATGACCAACGGCTCGATCCTACGCTCGGCCCTGTTCCGGCCTTTGGGCGCCCGCCGTGTGCTGGCGTTGATCCATTGGCAAGCGGTTAAGCTTTGGTGGAAAGGCGCCCGCTATCGCAATCGCCCTGAGCCGCCGATGGAAGAAGTCAGCCAGTGACCCACCGCCTTCCCGCGTATGCGGTGTTTGCAGGCGTTCTCGCGGCTGCAGGCCTGCCGATTTATATCCACGCGCCCAAGTTCTACGTCGATGAATACGGCGTCGGGCTGGGCGCGTTGGGGGCGGTGCTGTTTGGTCTGCGCCTTTTGGACGTGGTGCAAGACCCGCTGCTGGGCCGCCTGTCCGAGGCACTGCGCGACCGACGCGCCATGGCCATGGCGCTTGGCGTACTGGTCATGGGTGGCGCGATGGTTGGCCTTTTCGTCGTCACACCGCCCGTCGCTCCGCTGATCTGGTTTGCCGTGATGCTGACGCTGGTCTTTTCGGCGTTTTCGTTTCTGACCATCAACTTTTACGCCCGCGGCGTGGCCAAGGCGGCCGAGCTTGAGGGCGATGGCCATCTGCGGCTTGCGCGTTGGCGCGAAACCGGCGCCCTGCTGGGGGTGTGCCTGGCGAGCGTTCTGCCGTCGGTGTTTACAGGCATCGGCGCGCCGCCCTTTGTCGGTTTTGCCTTCAGCTTTGCGCTGCTATGCGCGATTGCCGCCTGGTTGATGCGCGCGGAATGGGGCATCGTGGGGCAGCAGGCTTCAGGCGGCTTTGGGCCGGTGCTGCGCGATTGGATTTCGCGGCGCCTGCTGCTGGTTGCGCTGGTCAATGCTGCGCCTGTCGCCGTCAGCTCGACCCTGTTTTTGTTCTTTGTCGAAAGCAGGTTAGAGGCGCCGGGTTGGGAAGGGCCTCTGTTGCTCTTGTTCTTTGTGGCCGCCGCCGCGGCCGCCCCGTTCTGGGGCGCTGCGGCCATCCGGTTCGGCGCCAAACGCGTGCTGATGGCGGCCATGGTTCTGGCGATCATCGCGTTCAGCTTTGCCCTGACGCTGGGGCCGGGCGATACCCTGGCCTTTGCGCTGATTTGCCTGGCATCGGGCGCTGCCCTGGGCGCAGATCTCACCCTTTTGCCGGCGATTTTCGCCCGCCGCATGGCCACCGTTGCCCCGACGGCCAACGAAGGCTTTGCGCTTTGGGCATTTGTATCGAAATTCACGTTGGCTTTTGCAGCGGTTACGCTATTTCCAACATTGGAAATGCGGGGGTTCGAAGCCGGAGCTGCCAACTCGGACGATGCCCTCAGAACACTGTCATGGCTTTACGCAGGGGTTCCCTGCGCTTTGAAACTGGTGGCTATCGGCCTTCTGGCCGCTACGCCTTTGAAGGAGGAAACTTGATGGAAGCCCTCTACTACATTGCCCTTGGCTCGGCGCTGATGCTGATCCTGGGCTATCTCAAGATGCGTTACCTGGACTTTCCAGCGCAGCGCCCAGAAGACTATGGCAACGAAAATGGCGAAGCGTTCGACCTGCGCCGTCACCTCAATGGCCCCATCGTCTGCGACGGTGTGATCTATGGCCCGACCGGGCGCGTCACGTCGCGCTTTGTCGGTGAGTTCGAGGCGCAGTGGGATGGCAACAAGGGTGTCATGAAAGAACGCTTTGAATATAGCGACGGGTCGGTGCAAAACCGCGAATGGACCCTGTCGCTGGGCAATGACGGCAACATCCGCGCCACCGCCCCCGACGTTGTGGGCGAAGGTTCTGGCGTGCAGAGCGGCCCGACCGTGCAGCTGCGTTACCGCATTCGCTTGCCCGAGGATGCCGGCGGCCACGTTCTGGATACCACCGACTGGATGTACCTTGCGCCCAACGGCACCATCGTGAACCGCAGCCAGTTCCGCAAGTTCGGCATCAAGGTGGCCGAGCTTGTCGCCACGATGCGGCGCAAGGAACAAGCGTGAACGACTGGGCGGGCAAACGATACTGGCTGGTTGGCGCCAGCGAAGGACTGGGGGCCGCCCTCGCGCAGAAACTCAGCGCCGCGGGCGTGCACCTAATCCTGTCGGCCCGCTCGCGTGACAAGCTGGAGGCGTTGGCCGCGGAATTGCCCGGCCCGTCGGACGTACAACCTGTCGACATCAACGACAAAGACGCCCTGGAAAAGGTCGTCGACGAGATCGGCGAGATCGACGGCGTGGTGCATATGGCCGGCGTCTATTGGCCTTTTGGCGCCAAGGACTGGGACGCCGAACAGGCCAATGCGATGGCGGAAATCAACTTTGTCGGCGCGATGAAGCTGATGGGCGTTGTGGTGCCCCGCTTTGTCGAACGCGACAGTGGGCATATCGTTCTGACCGGGTCGCTGTCCGGGTTCCGCGGCCTGCCCGGATCGGCCCCCTATTGTTCGTCCAAGGCGGGCGTGATGGTGCTGGCGGAGTCGCTCTATGCCGATCTGCGCAAAACCGGTGTGCGTATGCAGCTGGTCAATCCAGGCTTCATCAAGACCCGCCTGACCGACAAGAACGATTTCAACATGCCGTTCATCATGGAGCCCGAGGCCGCCGCGCAGGTGTTTTTCGAACACATGAATACCAGCGCCTTCAAACGCTCCTTCCCCACCGTTTTCAGCTGGGTGTTCCGCGGGTCGCAATTCCTGCCGGACTGGCTTTACTACCGGCTCTTTGCGTAAGATCAAAGTTGTCGCCTTAATCCTCCGCCAGTATCGTAAGGCGCAGGACAAGGAGACGCGAGATGAATGAACTCAGCCCAAGACAGGTTGCCGCCGTCATCGTGATGGCCCGCGAGTTGGAGCGCGCCGAACCCGAACTGCGCGGCCTGATCGCCCGGATGAGCGAAGAGGCGCAGGCCGAGCTGGTCGCTGTCATGTGGGTTGGGCGCGGCGCGTTTGAGGCCGAGGAATACGCCGAGGCGGTCGCCACCGCGATGGCCGAGGCCACCACCCCGACCGAAGACTACCTGATCGGCACGCCGCACCTGTCCGACAACCTTGAAGCGGGGCTTGAGGCTTTGGGCTACGACGTGGCGGATGAAGAAGGCGAAGTGTTGTAGGCCTTCCTCTTGCGAGAGGCATACTATCTGAACATCGCGCGCGCCTGCCCGCCACGCTTAGCGTAATGCGCGGCCTTTCAGGATCGCATCCTCTCCAAACCGCGCGCGGATCGCATCCGTCGCGCGCTCGGCCCCGGCGCGGGCTTCGGCCTGTGGGTCCAATAGGTCTGGCGCGCGATCAGCTTGCTCTTCCGGCACCAGATCGGCCAAAGCTGCGCCCAAGAGCCGGTAAGGCCCCGGATCGGCCAGCTGCTCAAAAAGCGCCCGGGTCGTGCGATACAGTCGATCGGCCATCTGCGTCGCATCCGGCAATGACGTCCGGCGGGTGATCAGCGTGAAATCCGCGCGTTTCAGTTTCAGCACCACCACACGGCCGGCCAGCCCCTTGGCCTTGGCCCGGTCCGCCACCTTTTCGCACATCCGCCACAGATGCCCGTCAAGGATATCCGGGTCCGAGGTGTCGTCATGAAACGTCGTCTCGTTCGAGATCGACTTCATCGGTGCATTGCGCGTGACCCGGCGGTGATCCTGCCCGCGCGCCAGATGCCAGAGCCGGTCGCCCATCGATCCGAACCGCGCCGCCAGATCCTGCCGGTCCCAGCGCAAGAGGTCGTCGAAGGTGCGGATGCCGGCGCGTTCCAGCTGCGCCTGCCCGGCTGCCCCCACCCCCCAGATCAGCCGCACCGGCTTGGGGCGCAGGAACGCCTCGGTTTCCGCCACGCCGATCACCGAAAACCCGTGTGGTTTGTCGAGGTCCGACGCGATCTTGGCCAGGAACTTGTTATGCGAGAGCCCAATCGATCCGGTCAGCCCCAGCTCATCCTTCATCCGCTTGACCAGCCGGGCCAGCATCACCGCGGGCGGCGCCCCGTGCAGCCGAGCGGTACCGGTCAGATCGAGGAAGGCTTCGTCCAATGACAGCGGCTCGATGGACGGTGTCAGCTCTTCCATCATGGCGCGGATGGCGCGGGAAGCGTCCACATAGGCCTGCATCCGGGGTTTCACGATCACCGCGTCCGGGCACAGTTTGAGTGCCTGAAACATGGGCATTGCCGACCGCACGCCGCGGATTCTGGCGATATAACAGGCAGTCGACACCACGCCGCGCCGCCCGCCACCGATGATCACTGGCTTGTCAGCCAGCTCCGGGTTATCCCGTTTCTCGACACTGGCGTAGAACGCGTCGCAGTCCATATGCGCAATCGACAGATCCCACAGCTCGTCATGCTGCACGACTCGGGGACGTCGGCAGGCCGGGCAGCGGGTGCCCTGATCAAACTCAGTCAGGCAGTCGCGGCAAAGGGCGGGCATGGGATTGGTCCGATGGCTCTTGCGGTCAGTGTATCGTGAAGGGAAACCCTTGGCCATGAACGATCCCAGAGAAACCTTTGACGGCGCCAAGCTGATGCTGTTTCTGGGTGACGACCTGGTGATCCTGCGGCGCGATGACGACCCGGATATTCCCTGGCCCGGAATGCTCGACCTGCCCGGCGGTGGGCGTGAGGGCCGTGAGACGCCCGAGGACTGCGTCTTGCGTGAGACGATGGAAGAGATCGGGCTCGCCATCCCGCGGGAGGCGCTGCAACTGGCGCATCTGCGCGAAGAGTTCGACGGCTCGCGGTTCTTTTTTGCCGCCCACCTGGATGCCGATTGGGTCGAGCGTATCGCGTTTGGCAATGAGGGTGCCGGCTGGATGCTGATGGACCCCGACAGCTATACAGAGCACCCCGAAGGCATTCCGCATTTCCGCGAGATTTTGCGCAACTACATGGCGGTGCTGCGGCGCGCTGCCAGCGCTTGAGATTTGGCTGGTTCGGGCTGCCTTTGAGCGATCACGCTTTGCGCTTTTCCTTGCCGTGCTGGTTTTGTCACGGTCGGTTGGGGGCCACTGCCTGAGGGGAGCGCAATTCGTCCACAATCGCCAAGGCGGCGGCGCGGGGGTTGGGCGCCTGATGCACCGGACGCCCGACTACGATGTGATCGGCCCCGGCGGCCACCGCTGCGGCCGGTGTCGCAATGCGTTTCTGGTCGCCTTTGTCGGCGCCCGCCGGGCGGACACCTGGGGTGACGATCAGGCGGTTTTCGGCCTCGGGCAGGGCGCGGATCAACGCGGCCTCATTGGGTGAGGCGATGACCCCGTCGGCACCCGCCTCGAACGCGCACGCGGCGCGGGTGGCGACCAGATCGGGGATGTCACCGGGCTGGATCAAGGCGGCATCCAGATCGGCGCGGTCAAGCGAGGTCAGGATCGTCACGGCAAGAATCTTCATGTCGCTACCAGCAGCGCCTTCGCAGGCCGCCCGCACCACATGGGGATCGCCATGCACCGTCAGGAAATCGAGATCGAACTGCGCCAATCCGCGCACTGCGGCCTCCACAGTGGCGCCGATGTCAAAAAGCTTCATGTCGAGAAAGATGCGTTTGCCGTGGTCCTGCTTGAGCTCATTGGCGAGCGCCAGCCCGCCACCGGTGAGCATACCCAATCCGATCTTGTAGAACGACACGGCATCCCCCAACTGACCCGCCAGCTCCAACCCGGCCACCGCATGCGGCACGTCCATTGCAACGATCAGCCGGTCATCGGCGGGGGCAGAGGGGGTCATCGGCGGCGCCTTTCGCGTTGGGGTCGGCCTGTCATGCGGCGCAACCCCGCCGCCGTCAACCCGCCGCGCGCGCACCCTTTTGCATCGAGCGTGGCAAAAGCCCCGGCGCGAAACTCAGCGCGGCAGAACGATTGCGGAATTCCGGCATGCGGCGCAGTTGGCGCAACGCCTCGGACAGCAGCTGCAACCGGGTGGACCGGTCGCGCGGCGGCAAGTCATGCGGGATGTTCAGGTCCACATTTACGCGCTGGTCGGCGGCGACAAAGGCGATTGTTCCGCGTAACGTGCCATCGGGCGCAGGCCGGCGAAAGCCGGCCATTTCAATCTTTTTCACATACATTTTCAGCCTCCACGACATCTGAAATCGCATGGCGCGCTTAAGAAACCGTGTGTCTGGGTTTCTCCGTTGAATGGCCAAGCCGTCAGATCGAAATCTTGCGTGATATATTTGCAACGCATCCCCCTTGAACCCGCCCCGCCGCATCGCCATCTTTCCAGCAGAGGTCCGGACAGACCGCGTGCTGCCAAGTCAGGCGTGGCCCATTCAACCGGACGCTTAACGGAAGGAGAGACCCATGAACTTGGAGAAGTTCACGGAACGGTCGCGCGGGTTCATTCAGGCCGCTCAGACCATCGCGATGCGCGAAAGCCACCAGAGGCTGTCGCCCGAACACATTCTCAAGGCATTGCTGGACGACGATCAGGGGCTTGCTGCCAACCTGATCAAACGCGCGGGCGGGGCGCCCGAACGTGTGGCGCAGGCCAATGATGAACGGCTGGCCAAGATCGCCAAGGTCAGCGGTGATGCTGGTCAGGTGTATCTCGATTCCGCCACCGGCAAGGTGCTGGACGAGGCCGAAAAGATCGCCACCAAGGCGGGTGACAGCTTTGTCCCCGTGGAACGGATTCTGATGGCGCTGGCGCTGGTGAAAAGCCCGGCCAAAGACGCGCTGGATGCCGGCGCCGTCACGGCGCAAAAGCTCAATGAAGCGATCAATGATATCCGCAAGGGGCGCACGGCCGACACCGCGAGCGCCGAAGAGGGCTATGACGCGCTGAAGAAATACGCGATGGACCTCACGGAGCGCGCCGAAGCGGGCAAGATCGACCCGATCATCGGCCGTGACGAGGAAATCCGCCGCGCGATGCAGGTGCTGAGCCGTCGGACCAAGAACAACCCGGTTCTGATCGGCGAACCCGGCGT
>JASJCC010000056.1 GCA_030066175.1 Paracoccaceae bacterium
CGGTAGAACGTGGTCCGGGGAATGCCCAGCTTGTACAATGTGTGTTTGGTCCGCAGATGCGAGCCTTCGACGAGGCGGATGATGGTGCTGGCGCACGTAAAGGCACAATGCGATTGCGCGTGGATGAACTATACTGCACGGTCATTCTATTATCACGGACAAGATACGCCGCTGAAGACTGGAGCAATACTTTATGCAATCTGTGGACACGCTGGCCAGCGTTCTCAGGCCAGCACTAGAAAATCACCTTAAGCCCAAGCGTCCCCGGCGTGTAGCAAAGCTAGGCTTCGCAGACGATTTTGGAAATGATAGCAAGGACTTGGCGAGAGATCTCGCCGCACAGGCTGCGACCGCCGCTATTCCCTTCTCCGACCAGGCGTTCGGATTGGAACCGTTGTCCGGCGGAAACACCGCCGAGACTGTGGGAGTACTCTCTGTGACCAGCCGGTTCGTCATCAAAGCCGATAGCGTCGATGCCAAGCTCGCGCGCGAGGCAACGGTCATGCGAAACATACGCAACGACGCAGCATTGAGCCGTCGCTTCCGCGAGGCTATCCCCATCATCTATGCCGTACAGGAAACGGCGCCATACGCGTATCTGATGCAATACTTCCCGATGGAGGACGGCTGGATCTCGCTTGAAGACAGGCTCTACCCGACGGATGAGGCGAAGGGTATTACGGAGGCCGCCGCTACCCGATGCATAAACGCCGCGCTTGACATCCTTTTCGAGGGATACGGTAGTCGTCAGGATCTCCGGCGCCCGCCTGACGTGAATGTGGACTATGTCGGACGCATTCGCGAACGTCTAACCAAGGTGGCAAGTCTCGATGAGAGGTTCGCTTCGCGTCCTCTGTCAGTCAACGGCACACCAATTCTCCCCTGGAAGCACTATCTGGAGCGCCTTGAGGCGAGCGCTGAAAAATTGCGATCTTTGGGACCGCACTTTTCGACCGTCGTCCACGGCGACCCTAATCCGGGCAACATTTTGCTCCGGACGGACGTCTCCTCCATCGACGTCAAGCTGATAGACCCCAAGGATTGGGGTGAAGGCGACTACCTTTTTGACATCGCCAAGATCACCCATTTCCTCACCGCGACGGGCCCGATTGAAAAGCCCGCCAATGGCGAGCCCGTTATCGCGGCGCTCTCCAAAGACGGAAACAGCGTGCACCTGGACTATCGCATGGAAACGCCTGCGTGGACCGACGCCTTGGTCGAAGCCTGCCGCCAACGCGCTGAAGAGTTCGCCGAAGCTTACGGGGATGAAAACTGGGAGGCCCGATACGAACTCGGCATGGCCGCAAACATTCTGGGGCTGCCTGACGGCCGCCTGGCCAAGGGGCGCGTTGACGCAGCGCTCGCGCTCTTCGGCGAAGGCCTTATGTGGCTGGACTGGTTTTGCAGACGACTGCCGAACGATGTGTCGCCCGCAATCCGCTCCGCGTTGCCGTCCGATCCGACAGACATCGTACCGCGGATGCTGTCGCAGGCCCGAGAGTTTGTCACGGCCCGGGTGCCCAAGGTGCGCGAAGAATTAGACCGTCGCGGCTTCTCTCTTCTTCATTGGTCTCCTCCGCACCCTAACGACAGTGACAAGCCTGCAGAACTGTCTCTTGAGCACGAAGGTCGTCTCCTTCCTGCTACGCCCGCAGCCATCCGAAACTTACGGGACGCACTCGCTGTCGCGATCGAGCGTAGAGAACACTTGGACCAAACCCTGCTACGCGGTCACGAACGCTTCGCCGATGTGAAGATCATTCGGCTCGAACGAGATACCGGTCCACAAAGCATCGATCGCTACTGGGACGTCGTATCGCATGAAGGACAGGCCAATGGTCTGATCGCGCGGGGCCTGTCCTTCCGCGAGCGGTTGCAAACGAGCTCCTTCATGACCTGGTCCGCTGGAAATACCAAACTAAGCGCCTTGAATCTGGAGCTTCCCGTCGTTCCCCTTGGTTCCTCAGGAGTCGTCGCTCGGCTTGAATTCAACTGGATCGACAATCCACAACGAGCTCTGGCCGCTCGAAAAACAGACGAGGACGCTATCACACTCGGCGAACCGTTCGCCATCGCGGCTCACCTTCAAGACTTGCCGCAAGAACTCTACGAACCAGTCATCGAGCACACGACGTTCCGTGAGAAATTCGTCATTCATGGTCCGGACCGTCAAGACGACGAGCGCTTCCACTTGAACATTGATACCATCACTGTGCAGTCGCTGAAAGATCAGCGTATCGCCAGCTATGTCGATGTCGACATCGCGCCTGCACAGCCGGTCGACGGGGCCGTTTTGGCCGATCTCATCTCGCTCGTGGATGTCTTACGAGAGCGATACGATCTAACGCCAAATCCTGTCTCCAAAGTGCTGCGCGATGCGGAAACGCTCGGTTTGCCATTGGTTTGACCTCAAGCCGTGAAGGAAGGACACGATGCACTCGCCAACCGCTTGACGCGCGCGGTACGCCTTTGTGAAGACTACGACGACACTGGTTATCTTCCGGACCTGCTTGCGGGGGTAGAGGAACTTCGAAAGATCCAATTAGAGGCAAGTGGCTACTCGGCGGGAATGAAACTGCGCTGTACCGAAAGCCTCGCGACCGCACTCATCCGACAAGGCGAACAAACGAACGACACTGGCCTCCTTCGCGAAGCACGAACTCTACTTGCCGACTTAGCCGGCAGTCGAACGTTCGATGAAATCGGTCCGGAGGCCTTTAAGCGTGCCAACGCAATGGCTGTCGCCGACTTGAGGATTGCCACAATGACTGGCGACCGCGAACTACTCCTTACGGTCTGCCGCGGGCTGGCCCGCTATATGCAAAAACATCCGAAACACGCCGAACTGAACGCGCTAGCGTCGAAGAATCTGACGGCTGCACTCTGCGAGAATGCAAGGCAGCACAGGAGCGAAAAGGTTTATCACGATGTCATCAAGCAGATCGCCCCTCACTGTCTAAGAGGGTCCGCATCTGATCGACGCTACTACCTTCACTACCACGCGACAGCTTTGCTCGAACTAGGAGGCATAACCGGCAATCGTGAACATCTCGAAAAGGCAATAGTTTCTCTGAAGTCGATCCTCGACCTGTGCGATGAAGGTTCGGGGGCTCTCCCGACGGCGCTTCATTCATTGGCACAGGCCCATTTTCGCGCCGCGAAGCTCTCAAACGGTCCTGAAGCAATCCGCGATGTGAGAACCGCAATCGATTATTGCTCGCGTTCGATTGCACTCTTGGGAGACGAAGACGGCAACAAGGACGGTCGTTTGACCCGGCTGCTCGCTGACCGCGGCGCCTATAGGCACATGCACGGCGTCCTCGTGCAAAACAAGGACGATCTCGCCGCTGCGTTGAAAGACTATCGGACGGCACGCGACCGTATCGATCCGGCGGCAGCGCCCTTCCTTCTGTGTCAAGTTCTTTCAGGGCTCTTTTTGCTTGAGTATCGATTGGAGCACTTCCCGGAGGCGCTCCAAACCTTTGACACGATGCGTCAAACATGGGCTATCTCCTTGGTCGATCCGAGCCTCTCCGTTTCCGTTTTCGAACAGCAGGCGGTCGAGATGGTCGGGCACTTTCCTCGAGCGGCCTATTGTCGCCTTAAGCAAGGGGACATAGCCGGTGCCGTCGTGGCAGTCGAGGCGGGACGTTCTACCCAGCTGCGTCTCACGCAGCGCGCCAGCACGATTGCCCCGGATACCGTACCCCCTGTACAAGGAGTTTCACCCGCTCTCCAACGATGGGAAGCCGCCCGACGAAGCGGAGACCGCGAGGATCGTCGTTCTGCTTGGCAGGCGGTGCTTGAGGAGCGACGCAAGCTCGGAATGGCAATTGTCACAGATGACCCCTCGCCAGAAGAGATCGCACGTGTTGTATCTTCAAACGGCGCCGCTGTCGTCATCTTCTGGGCGGACGCATGGATAAACGCCGTTCTGATCCTGAGGGATCCCGATCGCTTCGTTGAAATCCCACTGCCGGACACCGCGTGCAGTAGCCTACGCCTTCTCGCCCATGGTGACGCCAATCAGCCAGGCTGGCCCTCCGCACACAACGAATTCGTCGCGGCCGGAACGAACAGCGCGATAGAAGAAGGCGAAGCATCCCGCACCTGGAACGATAGCATCGCGTCCGCACAAGCGGTGATCGGCACCGAGCTTTGCTACCACTTCGACTTAGCTCTTCGGGGTGCTGAGATCGCAGAAGGAGCGGAGGTCCTGATTGCCCCGCCTGGTGAACTCGCCGCTTTACCGCTGGCGTCTGCACGGCTATCCGAAGGACAAGCCTTTCAGGATCGATGGTCTGTGGGTGTCTTCCCCGGCCTCACCCAATCAATGGCCATGCCAACAACCCCGTCATCTCAAATTAGTGACGCCTTAATCATCTCGCCCGCTACGCCGACTGGACTGACGAAGCTTCCCTTCGTTGCTCGAGAGATCAGCGGAGTGCAGCTGCGGCTTGAAGAAACGATGCCGCGTCTGCTCGCCGATGAAAACGCATGTATTGGTCCGGTCTTGGACGGTCTTCAAACGGCGGATCTCGTTCACATCGCTTCGCACGGTCGGTTCGATAAGGAGAATCCTGACCAATCCTGTCTTTTCCTGACTGACGGTCAGCTGTCGCTTGATAAACTCAAGACGGTTACTCCTCGTCCAATCCGGCTCGTTTTTCTGTCGTGTTGCGAAAGCGGCATCGCCGGTTGGTCCTCCGTCCCGGACGAGTTCGTTGGTCTGCTCCCTTCGCTTCTTCAGTCAGGCGCAGCGGCAGCAGTCGGAACCCTCTGGCCAGTATACGACGATGCCGCAATGCTATTCGCGTTGCGTTTCTACGATGAATTGGTCGCGCCCGATGGCCGATTGATAACCGCTCCTTGCACCGCACTCGCCCGCGCGCAAGCTTGGTTGCGGTCAGTCACCCTAGGGGAGCTCGTTACTAACAGATATCTATCGAACCTCGAAGCGAAGCACCTTATGCGGTCGGAACAAAGGGCAGCCGCAATCCGCACATTTGAGAAGCGGATGCAAACCGAATTCGACAGTCCCGAAACGCATTCCAACACGCCAAATCTCAACCTACGTCCCTACTGTGAGCCCATTGATTGGGCCGCTTTTGTCGTCGTCGGGCGCTGAACCAGCGTGGACACAGGCCGCCTGGTTTGTCTGAACGGTCTCGCTCTGTTTCGTAGATGGACTACGGCTCCGTTGTGCCGCCTATGTGACCGATGGCGACGCCATCAGATGTACAAGAACGGGCGTCCGCCCGTCCAACGCAGCAATCCTGAAAGCGGGCTTAACACGTTGGAGAAGTGCTGGCCAAAACGATCTCGAGAATTCTCTAATCCATCAAGATCGGTTCGATTGAGCCTTGGTGAGGGTGACCCAAAGGCAGAACGGCAAAACGGTTCAGTACATCCTGCAGCTCATCAAAGATATCAAGGCACCGGTTGCGCTCTTCCTGACTTCTTTTGATCGCGTCGCCGATCAGCATTTGCGCGAGCGGAGCCAGATCCAAATTGCGCGGACCCGATCTGGCAAAGCTTGCGACCGCGGCCTGCGCACCTGACTGCCAGATTCCCCGCTCGTCATCGTCATCGATTTCTTCAGGCCGATGCAGAAAAGTCTGCAACCGTATTTCGGGTGCAGGACGCAATAGAGCTTTTTTTCAACGTAACGGTCTCGTCGACGCGGAAAAAAGTGACAAGAGCATCACGGCCGTCGTCATGACACACGCGGGAAACTGAAGTCCAATCCGTCGAACCAAGTCTCCCCCACGACATCCAGATCCGATCTAGTCGTTTTGATCATTGAGCCATAAGCGGCACAATCAGCATGGAACTCCAATGCTTTAATGATCTCGTGGTACTTGGGCTCAATGTCATAGTCTGCCGGCCCCTCGTTCAGCATATTCAGAGACAGAATCGCATCGGCGAACTGCGTATGACCAAGGGATGCGTGAAACAACTCGTGGCGCCAAGCCGCCGTGCCGCCCGGATACTAAAGCAGTATCCAACAATATGCATGCGGATCAGCGGTTCTGGGTCCACAGAGGGACGGCCTGTTTGGCTGTAGAAATCCCCCGAATGCGAGCGGATTCTGCTTAGGTCAACGAACCGATCAATCGACCGCCGTAAGTGATCTTGGGGGACATGCTCTTCAAGCGAAAACTCATAGAACAACGCCGCTTGCGCTTCTTGCCTCGGTCCCATCATCGCTGATCCTCCCGCCAGTTGGGCACATTGAAACAGCACTTTGTCGCTCAATAAAGGAAGAGTTTTTCAACATAATCAGCTCGAACCCATCATGCGCTGCGTCCCGCGCCTATGACTGCTGTGCGGACAAAGCCTCCGGTCTGGTTATAGACTACGGCCAGCGAGAGCGGCCCAAACCAGACGTTGGCGCCAAGAACCGCCGCTGCAGTGCAGCTTAACCGAAGGCGACATCGGTGCAAACTGCAGCATCTCCAACACGGCAATGTCTGAGTCGCGGGACAAACTGGCCGTTCTGATTTTCTTGACAAAGGCCGGCTCTACGGCGCGCAGCGTGTTCAGAACTCGTGAAGGTCAAACACTGGCTCTTGGATGTTGAGGCGTCGCGTGGATCGAGCCGTGCGCCGGGCTCTAGGTTGGCTCAGAACACCCAGTCGTCAAGCGGGACAGAGATGGAGTAGGCGTCAACATCCGCAGGGTTTTCACTGGTAAACGGCTCCGAGGTGGCCTGTGGCAGAAAATCGACGGCCGCACCGCCGTCGGAGCCATCCGCACGGGGCACATCCGCCGCACCTGTCAGCAGTTCAAGCACTTCGTCCATCTGCGCGTAAGTGCCAAAGCCTGCAGGCCCATCAACAGCGCCTTTCTCGGTGCTGTCGGCAGGGTACCCGTTGGGGGATAGCGACAAAAAACCGTCGAAGTCACCCAGCAGGCGCATGCCGTTGTGATAGGCGGGCACAAAACTCTGGGTCGCTCCGCAAACAAAGCACATCTGAAAACCTCCCAGATAAACTGAAATCGTGCATGATAGTAGCGATACCTAGTTTACTTGAAAACAAAAAAGGTGGGCGTTCTCGGCCGCGACACGGTCAAAGGCGGTGGTTGCAAGGACCGCTTCAATGGAGGCGACGGCTATGACGTGATCCGCGGCGGCAATGGCAACGATCACCTGACCAGCGGCTTTGCCACGGACACGTTTGTCTTTGAACGCACCAGTTTCGACGACGACGTGATCACCGATTGCCCCCCCGGCACCGACATGCTGGAGCTTGACGACGCACTCTGGTGAGGCGGCCTGACCCCGGCACAAGTGATTAGCCAATTCGGCACTGTTACGGCCCAAGGCGTGCTCTTGGACTTCTAGAACGGCGACATGATCCTTCTGGAGGGCCTCACCAGCACCACCGATCTCACCAACCATCTGACAAATCACCAAAGGCGTGGGGGGCATCAATTTTGTTTATGTGCTGGCGATGATTGGCTAAACTATTGCTGCATAGATCAATTGAATTTGCGGGAGATCTGTTATGGGCGAACCAGTTCAACCGACAGGCAATGCGTATATTGACGGAATTCTCTGGGGTTGGCGCTGGACCACGACCGACCTGACGGTAAGCTTTCCCACATCGCCCAGTGCCTATGGCGGGTATAGCGACATTCGTGGTTTTCAACCCTTTACCCAGTTTCAGGCACAGCAGATCATCAATTTCGGTCTGAACAATCTGAGCGTCTTCACCAACCTGACCTTTACCTTTGATCCCAGCGGCTTTGGCAATCTGCGCTTTGCCCAGGCTGAGGCGATCGATTATGGGCCAACCCATTTCACCCCCGGTCTGCACATTCCCGGCGGGCGCGGCTCAGCCGAGGCGAATCCGCCCGACAACAACTGGGTGCCCGCCTATGCGCAGGGGGACAACTGGTTCACACTGGGCGCCTATACAGAGCCGGTTCTGGGCTCGTTCCAATATGCCGCGGGGCTGCTGCACGAGGTCGGCCATTCGCTGGGGTTGAAACATGGGCACGCCACGCAGCCCTGGTCGTTCGACAACAGTGGCCAGTTCACGCTGCCGGCCTTGCCGGCGGAGGTGAATTCCCAGGAATACACGGTGATGACCTATTCCAGCCATGTGGGGGCTGACATCAGCAATGGGGCCACCGGGCAGGAGGAATACCCTTGGACCTACATGATGCTGGATATCGCAGCGCTGCAGTATCTTTATGGCGCCAATTTCGGACCGGGATCGAACAACACCGACACCACCTATAGCTTCAACCCGCAGACCGGCGAGATGACGGTCAACGGCACTGGCTTTGGCGGCTCCTTCAATGCCAAGATCCTGATCACGATCTGGGATGGCGGCGGGCGCGATCATTACGACTTCAGCAACTACAACACCGACCAGCGCATAGATCTGCGCCCTGGTGAGTTTTCCACCTTTTCACCGGATCAGCTGTCCAACCTGTCCAATGGCAGCGGACAGACCAACCTGGCGCGCGGGAATGTCGCCAACCCGCTGCTGTACCAGGGCGATCTGCGGTCACTGATCGAGGATGTGACCACCGGCAACGGCAATGACCAGGTGATCGGCAACCAGGTCGCCAACCTGATCCGCACCGCGGGTGGGATGGACACGATCTTTGCCGGGAATGGCAATGACACCGTGCTGGGCGGGAATGGCAATGACAGCGTGTCCGGCGCGTTGGGCTTTGACAGTCTGACCGGCGGCAATGGCAATGACACGCTCAATGGTGGCAACGGCAATGACACTTTGAACGGGGGCGCCGGGGCGGACAGGCTCAATGGCGGCAACAACAACGACGTGGTCAATGGCGGGCTTGGGCGTGATTTGGCCAATCTCGGCAATGGCAACGACGTTTTCAACGACACCAGTCAGGCCGGCACGCTGGGCCAGGATACGGTCAATGGCGGCAATGGCAACGACACGATCAATGGCGGGGGTGGCAATGACCGTTTCAATGGCGGCAATGGCAACGACTCGCTCAGTGGCGCCAACGGCAATGACACGCTGAACGGCGGGGCCGGCGCTGACACTTTGATTGGTGGCAACAACAACGATGTGGTGAATGGCGGCAATGGCCGCGACCTGGCCAATCTTGGCAATGGCAACGACGTCTACAACGACACCAGTCAGAGCGGCACGCTGGGCCAGGACACTGTGAATGGCGGCAACGGCAACGACACGATCAATGGCGGCGGCGGCAATGATCGGTTCAACGGCGGTAACAGCAATGACATTCTCCGCGGCGGCGATGGCAACGACTCGCTGAACGGCAACCAGAACAATGATCGGATCTTTGGCGGCAACGGCAACGATCTCGCCAATGGTGGCCTGGGTAATGACACGCTTTTTGGCGGCAACGGCAACGACTCGCTGAATGGTAACCAGGGCAATGACCGGCTGAGCGGAGGAAACGGCAACGATCAGATGACCGGTGGGGTTGGCGTCGACACGTTTGTCTTTGAAGGCACCAGTTTCGACGACGACGTGATCACCGATTTCACCCCCGGCGTGGATCAGCTCGAGATCGACGACGCGCTTTGGGGAGGTGGCCTGACCCCGGCGCAGGTGATCAGCCAATTCGGCACCGTGACACCGCAAGGCGTGCTCCTGGACTTCCAGAACGGCAACACGATCCTCTTGGAGGGCCTGACCAGCACTGCCGGACTTGGTAGTGATATAGACATTGTCTGATCTCGTGAGCCGGCAAGCACTGGAACACACTCAGTACGCGGATCTTTGTGCATCCACAAACCGGCTAGGGGCGCATTTCTTAATGAGGCGCATAAATCGTAGCTTTCTTTGGCTATAAGGGGCCGGGCTTGACGCCGCTCACGGCCCAGAGTCGCCGTCCAGCGACGTCCCGGACTTCTGCAGCCGCAGCCTGCATCGCCGCCGTTCGCCGCAAGTGCGAAATTCAGTGATCGGCGAATTCACACACTGCAGGACGAAGCCAACTTGCAGCGCACATGTGCAAATGACTGTTGTCGAGCAGTTGGGCAAAAAGCGTTCCCTGACCAAGCTTCATGCTTTTCTTTTGCTTTGCAATTGCCAACAGGAAAGACTGCGCTGGGTAGCCTGATCTGACTGGTCCAACACGGGCGAGCCCTACGCGCTCTATGATTTCATGATCCGAGACAGCCACCGACAAAAAGCACGCGCGATTTCCGGGTTGCTGCTCGCGTCGAGGGCAAAGGCGGTGTAGGACATGCCGGAACGGCAACGCGTGCCCGGCAGCACTGCCAGATCGCCGTTGCGAATGCTGACCCTCAGGTACATTTCAGGTCCGACAAAGAGGCCTAGGCCCGCAATGGCTGCGGGGATCGCATAGCCATGCCGGTCGTACGTTGCGCCGAGCGATACATCTGCCGGCGACAGGTCTTGTGCGGCCAGCAGACAGGGGATGATATCGGGCCGGGTCGTGACCGAAAAAAGCGGCAAGTTCTGAAGGGCGCGGTCGCCCAGCTGATCCAGCAGTTTTGGATTGCCCGCGCACACGATCTCTTCGTTGCAGAGGCGCCACTCGTCGCTGGCAACTCCGGGTTCCAGATCGCGGGTCAGCAAAACATCGAATTCTTCACCCGGCTCGGGCGGCGACAGCGACGTTGTCAGATTGACCGTGGCCCCACCGGCCTCTTTGGAAAACAGTGGCAGGTTCGGGATGATGAAATTCTCGGTCAGGGTCGGCAACGACGTGCGCACAATGATGGTGTCTTGCTGACCATGCCGGCGTCGCATGCGATGCACCGCATATTCGATAGAGCCCAGGGGCTCGGTGATCGACTCGGCGAGGATCCTGCCGAACTGAGTCAGGCGGATGTGGCGCCCCCGGCGTTCAACCAGTTTTTCGCCGACGTAATCCTCTAGCACCGCGAGATGGCGACTAACCGAGCTTTGGGTCACGCTCAGGTTGTTCGCCGCTGCGGTGATGCTCAATTCCTGTGCGATTTCAGAAAACGCGCGGATGGAGCGCAGGGGTATTTTGCTCATTTGAAAGTCATCTTTTCACGGCTTCATACGAACCAATGCCAGTTTAGGCGTAGAATTTGGCGTTATTCATCGAATTTTGAGATGGATGGCCTCGACATCCCGCGGCACTTCCCCATCGTGACAGGATGTTGCACGGCGAGATGCGCGGCCCACACGACCACAAAACAGACCCGAAACAGCCGGCTTGAAGCTTCGTACGACCAAGGTTGAGATCGACAATATCACCGTCGCGTTTGGTGCGATGACAGTTCCGGAGAACCTGTCACTGACCATTCCCACTGGCGCGTTCTTTACCCTTTTGGGTCCCAGCGGCTGTGGCAAAACCACGCTGTTGCGCGTGATCGCGGGCTTCACCGAACCCAAGAAAGGTAACGTCCGCTTCGGCGCGCAGGACATGACGCATGTGGTTCCTCACAAGCGAAATACCGGGCTGGTGTTCCAGGACTACGCGCTGTTTCCGCATCACAGCGTGTTTGAGAACGTGGCCTATGGGCTGCGAGCGCGGGATGTGGACGCCAAGACCATCAAGGACAAGGTGAACACCTATCTCGACCGCGTCGGTTTGTTGTCCTTTGCCGAGCGCGCGCCGTCCGAACCGAGCGGCGGGCAACGTCAGCGCGTGGCGCTGGCCCGGTCGCTTGTTATCGAGCCCACCGTGCTTTTGATGGACGAACCACTTTCGGCGCTGGATGCAAATCTGCACCAGGAAATGCGTCTCTTCCTAAGTGAAATCCAACGCGAGGTGGGCGTCACAACCGTGTTTGTGACCCACGACCAGGAAGAGGCCCTGGCCATGTCGGACGTCATCGCGCTGATGCGTGATGGCGCGATCGAGCAGATGGCGGATCCGCACACGCTGCACAACCGGCCCAAAACGGCCCGTGTGGCGTCTTTTGTCGGCGCGGCGAACCTTTTACCGATCACGGTGCGCGGCCTTGAAGGTGATGTCGCCCATTGCGAGCTTTTCGGAACACCGTTGACCGTGGCGTCAAACGGAATGGACCGCGGCGCCGACGTAAAGCTCTGCGTCCACCACCACGAAGCCCGCCTTGCCCCAGCGGGAGAGACAGCTTTTGAAGCGGTCGTGAAAACCTCGGCCTTTCTGGGTGGGCAGGTCAGCTATGAGGTCGAACTGGCGCAAGGCGAAACGCTCAGCATCACCCAGACCACAGGGTTCTCCGCACCGGAATTTGCCCGTGGTGATAAGGTCAGCGTCGCGCTGTCGTCTGATTGTTGTCTTGTGTCGGCCTCCTGACATGACGTTCGTGCCCCGCATAACGGTCTGGACCTTCGCCACGCTCCTGGCGCTCGCCATTCTGACGCTGGCATTGCTCTACCCGCTGTCATCTCTGTTTGCCGCCAGTGTGACATCGCCGGAAACGGGGCGGTTTTCCATGGCAGGTTATGCCGAGTTCTTTGCCACAGATGATCACGTCACGGCGCTGATCAACACCTTGATTCTGGCGTTTGTGACCACCATTGGCGCGGTGGTTCTGGGCGTCACCATGGCCTTTGTCATCGCGCGGTACGACTTTCCGCTGAAATCCATGATTGGCCTCTTGCCACTGGCCACGCTGGTCATTCCGGACATCATTGTCTGCCAGGCCTGGATCATGGTCTTTGGCAACAACGGCTTTGTGACCAATTGGGTTTGGGACAGCTTTGGGCTGATCATGCCGCAATTCTACGGCTGGACCGGGTTGGTCTTTGTGATGATCCTCCAGCACTATGCCTATATTTACTTGATGGTCTTTGCGGCCTTCCAAAGCATCGATGGGTCGCTTGAGCAGGCAGCGCAGAACCTGGGTTCGTCGCCTTGGCGCACCTACCGGACGGTCACCATCCCGGTGCTGGCCCCGGCGGTGCTGGTCAGCGCGATGGTTGTCTTTAGCCTTGCCATCGACAATTTCGGCATCCCCGCGATTATCGCACCGCGTGTGCCCATCCTGTCGGTGGCCGCGTACAACACCTTTATCAGCGAGCTGGGCAGTGATCCTGTCATGCAATCGACCATGTCGGTCATGCTGGTGGTGATCGCAACGATCGTTCTGGTGGTGCAAAAACTCTATGTCGAGCGCCGCGTTTACCAGATGGAGGCCGGCAAAGCCCCCGAGATGGTCAAGCTGACGGGGCTGCGTGGCCGGCTGACCAGCGCAGCGACACTGGGGTTCATTCTGGCCACCTTACTGCCGGTGCTGATCATCCTGGTGGCGGCCTTCACCCATAGTCGGGGGCCGGTTTTGCATTGGGGTCAGTTCAGCCTGGTCAACCTCGAGCGTGCCATCACCTTCACACCAGAGGCGCTTTACAACTCGCTCTTCCTGGCGGGCATCGCAACCGTGGTTGGCACGGCGTTTTCGGTCATTGTCAGCTATATCCTCGTCAAGAAGCGGTCGCTGCTGACCAACCTTTTGGATTTCGTCTGCGTCCTGCCGCTTGTCATTGCCGGGACGGTCCTCGGGATCGCGATGATCAATGCCTACAACGCCGGGGCGGTCGTTCTGACAGGCACCTGGTTCATCATGGCGATGGCGTATTTTGTGCGCCGTGTCCCCTACGGCATTCGCACGATGTCGGGTCCGATCCACTCGATCAAGGACTCGCTCGAAGAGGCCTCGATCAATCTGGGTGTGTCGCCTCTGCGCAGCTTTGCAAAGGTCATTCTGCCGATCATGACACCCGCCATCCTCAGCGGAGCCATCTTCATGTGGGTCACCACGCTGTCAGAGCTGAGCGCAACAATCGTGCTCTACTCCGCCGGCTTGTCGACCATGCCGATCCAGATCTTCACCCAATTGACCAGCGGCTACACCGGTCCTGCCGCGGCCTACAGCGCAATCCTGATGGTGTCGATTTTTATTCCCCTCGTGATCGCCATCCGAGTGTTCAAAATCGATCTCTTCGGGACCGCAAAATAACAACCAAAACCTAGCAACAGGAGAAGACCAAGATGACCAAAGCCACACTTCTGGGCCTCAGCTTTGCTGCAGGCTTTGCCTTCACAGCGGTCCAGGCGGAACCGGTGACCGTGTATTCAAGCAACAACACCGCGTCGATCGATGCGGTTGTATCGGCGCTTGCCGATATTGCCCCCGACAAGGATGTCGACTTTGTCAGCGGCGGCACCGGCGCCCTGATGCAACGCATCGCCGCCGAAAGCGAAAACCCGCAATCCGACATCTTCTGGAGCGCCGGCTTTGCCACCCTCGGGGCCTATAAGGACAACTTCCAGTCCTATTCCTCTGAGGTGACTGAGAAGCTGCCCGAAAGCATGGTGGGTCCGGATGCGCTTTGGACCGGCACAAACACGCATGTCATGGTGCTGATGATCAACGAACGCCAGTTGCGCGGCATGGAAGCGCCCACGACGTGGAGCGACATCTTT
The DNA here is from genome assembly GCA_030066175.1 of Paracoccaceae bacterium. Taxonomy (GTDB): domain Bacteria; phylum Pseudomonadota; class Alphaproteobacteria; order Rhodobacterales; family Rhodobacteraceae; genus JASJCC01. The sequence goes on from JASJCC010000056.1 coordinate 14,380, forward strand.
GATCACAAGTGGAAGGGCAAGCTGGTCATGGGTGACCCTGAAAAGTCGTCCTCGACCTATGCGCAGGTTTACGGCCTCTACCAGACCTTTGGGCAAGAAGGGCTGAACAAGCTGGCCGCCGTGGCCACCAACACAAACAGCACCGGTGACGTGTACAAAGGCGTCGCTGCGGGCGAATTCCCAGTGGGCATCACCATGGAATACGCGGCCCATGCCTATGTCGATGGCGGACAGAAAGAGATCAAACTGGTTTACCCGACCGAAGGCACGTTCCTGTCGCCTGAGGGCATGGGCATGGTCAAGAACCCGGTGAACCCCGAAGGGGCGGCCGCGTTGATGGACATGCTGGCCTCGGCCGACCTGCAAGAGGCGGTGTTCCGCGCAACCTTCCGCCGTCCGGTTAGCCCGGATGTTGATGTGACGGCAATTGCCGGCCTGCCCGCGATGTCGGACATCAAGATCATCGAGTTCGATCAGCTTCAGGCCTCCAAGGACCGCGAAATGGTGATTGCGGCATGGCGCAAGGCCAAGGAAGCTGCTGAATAAGCACCACGTGCTTGTCCATGATCCGGCGGCAGGTTTCTGTCGCCGGATCACATGACCCATGAGGGTATAACGCGCATCGGGATGCGATTTCTGAGACGCGCGCCAACATCATGACTTGAGGCTGATTGTGACTTGGCATTTTGTACCGGCGGGTCTTCCCCGGCCCTGTTGCAAAGACCGGGGTCTCCTGCAAGGCGGAGCCGTCCATGACCGATATCGTATTTGTGGCCGTTCTGGGGGCAGCATTCCTGCACGCGTCCTGGAATGCGCTGGTCAAGGGCGGGGGCGACAAGACGGTCAATATGGGGGCCGTCGTTTTGGGGCACGTTCCCTTGGCCCTGGTGGCGGCCATTGTCGCGCCCGTGCCGCAGATGGATGCGTTCCTCTATCTGCTCGGCAGCGCCGTGCTCCACTTTGGCTATCAGGTGTTTCTGCTCGAGGCCTACAAGTTCGGCGACCTGATCAAGGTCTATCCCCTGGCGCGGGGATCGGCCCCGCTCATCGTGACGGTGATTTCCTACGCGGTTCTGGGCATCGCGCTGACTGGGTCCGAGATCCTCGCGGTGCTTGTAATCGCGACGGGGATTCTCTTTCAGGCGTTCGGGCGGGGCAACGCGGGCACCGATCACGGCAAGACGGTTCTGCTCGCGCTGATCACCGGCCTGTTCATCGCGGGATACTCGCTGGTCGATGGCATCGGCGCGCAACGGGCGGGTACGTCGCTGGGCTTCTACGCTTGGGCATCGACGGGCAACGCCATTTTGATGGCAATCTATATCTTCCTCAGAGAGCCAGCGGCCCTGCGCGGGATCGCCACGCATGGCAAATCGGTTTTTCTGCTGGGGGGCTCGGCCTCATTCATCGCCTACGCGATTGCGACCTGGGCCTTCACCAAGGCCCCCATCGCCGTGGTCACGGCACTGCGCGAAACCAGCATTGCCTTCGCAGTCCTCATCGGCGTCTTTGTCCTGAAAGAACGGGTGACGCCGATCAAGCTTTTGTCCATCGGGTTGATCCTTCTGGGCGCGGCCTTGCTGCGGTTTGTCTCAACCTAGGGCATTTCGATCCGACCGCTGCCCCCGCTTCGGTGCCCGCAATCAGACACTTGGCGCTCAGGCGCATTCACCTCGCATAAGTCTTCCAAAGAACGCGGCCAACCCACGCATCATGCTTGGCTCAAGACCCCGGGAGTGCCCGACGCATGCCGAAACACAATGTCTTTTCAGGTCCAAACGCGATCCGGGATTTTCTGGATCCCGGGCAACTGCCCCACATCCCCTTGGTGGAAATTCCCGAAAGCCTGAACCCGTTTAACGCAGACGGCGTGCGCATCTATGGAAAGATGATGAGCTTGCTTGCGCTGGGCAACCTCAAGGCGCTACCGGCCTACAACATGATCGCCGAGAAATACGCCCGCGGCGAACTTACAGAGATCGACCGGCTAATTGAAAACTCATCCGGAAACACGGTGTCGTCCCTGGCGCTGGTGGCGCGCCAGTTTGGGATCGAGCACACGTCGTCATACGTCCCGTCCGAGATTTCCTGGAACAAGCTCTTGATGCTCTTGTTCTTTGGGATCGAGCCCATTGTGAATGAAGAACCCAGCGATCCAACCGGGGACGACCCGCAAAGCGGGATCAACAAGGCCAAGCGCGATGCGCAGGCCGAAGATACTTGGAACCCCGGGCAATATGACAATCCCGACAACCCCGCCGCGCATGCAAAATGGACCGGCCCGCAAATCTGGGATCAAACGGATGGCAAACTGAGCCTGTTTTGCGCCAGCCTTGGAACCACGGGCACCATTATCGGCACCTCCACGTTTCTCAAATCAAAACGCGCGGACCTGCCCATCGTCGGCGTCATGCGGGCCCCCGACAACTATGTGCCCGGTCCACGGACCGAAAAACTGCTGAACCTCGTCGGCTTTGATTGGCGGGCCCATGTGGACCATATCGAGCAAGCGCAGACTGCCGAGTCTTATCGCCTGAGCATGGAGCTGAGCCGGCGCGGCATGCTTGCCGGGCCCAGCTCCGGCCTAGGGCTCAGCGGTCTGTTGCAGCACCTGCAAGCGGCGAAAGACGAAGGGCGCTTGGACAGCCTGCGCAATGTGGATGGCGAGGTCTGTTGCGTCTTTGTCTGTTGCGATGGGCCCTATGCCTATCTTGATGAGTACGAGAAATACGTGCCGCCCGCGCATTTTCCCGAGGTCCGGAATAAAGAGCTGCTCAAGAACAAGCCGTAACGCCGGGATGGCGCATCATTGCGGCAAAGCCACCAATCAGGCATCCGCAGGGTCATCAAGCAACCACTTGAAGAAGTAGGTTGCCAGCACGGCCGCAACCAACTGCACCCCGATGAACGCGGCCACATCGGCAGGCGCAATGCCGGCAAACGTGTCGGAAAAGCCGCGGGCGATAGTCACCGCCGGGTTTGCAAACGAGGTGGAGGACGTGAACCAATACGCGGCCGTGATATAAAGGCCAACCGCCATCGGCACCGCTTGTGGCCTGGCCTTCAGGCACGCGAGGATTGTTCCGACAAGCCCGAATGTCGCGACGAATTCACCGGCCCATTGCCCAACCCCGGTGCGAGCCGTCATGGAGGGGTCAATCAGCGGGTGTTCAAACATCACATGCGCGGCGAGCACGCCGACAATGCCGCCAAAGATCTGCGCCACGACATAAAGCCCCGCGATGCGCGTGTTGATTTCGCGGCGCAGCGCAAAGCTCAACGTGACGGCTGGATTGAAATGCGCGCCTGAAATTGGTCCGAAGACGGTGATCAGCACCACGAGGATCGCACCGGTTGGAATCGTGTTGCCCAAAAGGGCCACCGCAACATTGCCGCCGGCCAGACGCTCGGCCATGATGCCCGAGCCCACAACCGTTGCCAGCAACGAAAACGTGCCCAGCCATTCAGCCATCAATCGACGTTCAAGCGTCATGAAAACCTCTCGTCATGTCGTCTTCCTGTTTGGCGTTGGGCTGTGGCGCTTGGCCTCTCAGGCCAGACCGGCACATCCGTCCAGCTCAATCATTTCGGATTTTCCCGAATTGACTTTTGGCTACGGTATCCACATTCTGAGGTCAAGCTTCGATCATTCGGGAAATGCCAAATCATGGATCAGAACGCAGCCATCGCCGCCCTTACGGCGCTTTCGCACGCCACACGGCTCGATGTGTTTCGACTGCTGGTGCGACACGTGCCGGAAGGTGTGCCCGCCCTAACGATCGCCGAACGTCTGGGGGTGAAACCATCGACCTTGTCTGGTCATCTCTCTATCTTGAAGAACGCGAACCTTGTGAGCAGCACCCGGCATCAACGCGAAATCCGCTATGCGGCCGACCTGACCGCCATCAACGCGCTTGTCGGTTTCTTGTTGTCCGATTGCTGTGGCGGGCGCATGCGCAATTGCAGTGATATTCTGACATTGCTCCAGGATCCGTGCTGATGTGGGGCGCCCCTCAGCTTTGTCTGCGCCACACGACTCGTCAAACCGCAAGTGTGGGTCTGCCTTTTGCAGCAATGCCCCGGTGCTTTGCACGCTGTGAAATGTGCACGCCATGAAACTCTTAATGTTTGAACACTGCTCCCTGTGTTTCAGGGTCCGCATGGTGGCCGCAAAAAAGGGCCTAGGCCTGATCGAGCAGGTTGTCGAAGACGATGACAGTGCCGCGATGGAGGATCTTGTCGGTCGCCGCGTTATCCCCATTCTCGTTCTCGATGACGGCCAACCCATGCTGGAAAGCTGGGACATCGTGGATTACCTCGACGGTCTTGGTAAGCCGGTTCTGACAGGCCCCGAGCGCCCTGAAATTGCGACCCTGACGGATCAACTCTTGGCGATCACGCCCTCATTGACGATGCCGCGGTATCCGCTGTTACCGTTGCCGGAATTCCGGACCGTCGCGGCGCGAGATCATTTCCTCGTGCGCAAGCGTGCCGCCTATCCCGACATGGCGCAGTTGCGGGCACAGACCCGCAGCTTTCTGGCCCAATTGGCCCCTGTTCTCGACAGCCTTGACGGAATGATCGTGGACCCCAACGCGATCAATGGCACCTTTTCGCGCGATGATGTCCGCATATTGCCGCTTCTGCGCTCGGTCGCGGTCGTCGAAGGGCTGCAGTTCCCGCCTCGGGTGCAGGAGTATTTTGAGACCATGATGGAAACGCTGGGATATCAACCTCTTCCGCGCATCTGACCGTGTTGCCCTATCCGCTTGATATGGATCAAGGCGCATATGCGGATGGGTGCATATACCCCGTCGCATGCAGACCCTTTTGACCGCCCTTTCAGACCCCACACGCCGCGCCGCGCTCGCCTTGATCTGGCCCGGTGGCGAGCGGTGCGTCTGCGAGTTGATGGCCCATCTGGACGCCAGTCAAAGCCGCATGTCGCGCCACATGAAGGTGCTGCGCGAAGCGGGGCTGGTCTTGTGCCGGCGCGACGCGCAATGGGTGCGATACCGGCGCAATCCCGGTGTTTTGCCGGCCCATGCGGCGGTGGTTGACGCCGTGATTGCCGCCGAACATGTCGGTGAAAGAGACGTCGCATGACCGCGCATTCCGATCAGCCGCACGAGAGCGCACCCTTTCGGACCTGGGCCTGGTACGCGGGTGTCCCGCTGGCGGCCCTGATCTGGTGGTGGCTCTACCAGCAGCTTGTTCCCTTCTCCGAATGGGCCACGGCGCTGTTGCCGGTCGAGCGCGACAGCCATGCCGGCGACGCAATCGCCTTTTTCCTCTACGACGTGCCCAAGGTGCTGTTGCTGCTGACCGGGATCGTCTTTGTCACCGGCTTCTTGCGCAGTTGGTTCAGTCCGGAAAAAACCCGCGCGATCCTGTCAGGCAAACGGCAGATCTGGGGCTATCCACTGGCAGCGGCGCTCGGTGTGATGACACCCTTCTGCTCCTGCTCTTCGGTTCCTCTCTTCATTGGGTTTGTGTCGGCCGGCATTCCCTTAGGCGTGACCTTCTCGTTCCTGATTGCAGGGCCGATGGTTGGCCCGGTTGGTCTGGGCCTGCTCTACGCGCTGGTCGGATGGAAGATCGCCACGATCTA
>JASJCC010000232.1 GCA_030066175.1 Paracoccaceae bacterium
CGCCAAAGAGGTCGGTATGTCCACGCGGCAGCTGGAACGGCTGTTCCGGCGCTATCTCAACCGCTCCCCCAAGCGGTATTACATGGAATTGCGGCTGCAAAAGGCGCGCAACCTGCTGATGCAGACGGATATGAGTGTGATCAACGTGGCCCTTGCCTGCGGCTTTGCCTCGCCGTCGCATTTTTCCAAATGCTACCGCGCGCATTATGAAACCACACCCTACCGCGAACGCGGCACCCATGCGGCGCGCCTGTCGGTGTGACGGGCAAGCCGTTTCGCACCAAACGTCTGCTGTTGCGTCCCGCAAGGCTGGATGATCTGCACCCCCTGCACGCGATCTTTTCCGACCCGCGCGCCATGCGCTATTGGGACCGGCCAGCCTATGAAGACATCGCGCTGACGCGAGACTTTCTGGAGCATTTCATCCATCGCGATTGGGACGCGCGGGAAGAGTTTATCCTGGACCTGGACGGGCTTTGTATCGGCAAGGCGGGCTGCTGGCGGCGGGCCGAGCTCGGCTATATCCTGCACCCCGACTATTGGCGGCGCGGATTGATGACCGAGGCGCTGACCGCGCTTATCCCGCGCTGTTTTGCCAAATTCCCCGAAGAACCCGCGCTGACCGCCGAGTGTGACCCGCGCAATACCGCCTCGGCCAAGCTGTTGGAAAAGCTCGGCTTTCAGCGGACAAGCTATGAGACGCGCAACTTTCAATACGGCGACGAATGGTGCGACACCGCCTATTACGCCCTGCCCCGCCCCTGAGTGAACCCGTCAGAACAACGCGTTCAACTCGGCAAAGTCGCTGTTGAACCGGAAATTCACCGCAATCACGTTCTGTCCGGTGTCGTGCACCAGCACATAAGCGTAGATGTAGGAGAGCCCCGTCCAGTAGGCCAAAAGCTCTTGCCGCCAGCCGTTTTCATGCGCCGTACGGCGGATGATGGCGACGTCGGTGAAGTTCTCGGGATAGATGCCTTCGACCTGCATATCCAGGTTTTGCAGCTGTTGAATGGTCATCTCGTCCGCGCCGCCAAAGGCGATCATCAGCTCTTCGATCTCACGTGCCATCATCAGGCTGTCGAGCTTGTCGCGCAGCGCATCATAGCTGTCGAAAACCGCATCCTGCGCGGCGGCCGGTACCGCCATCACCAGCGCCAAAACCGTTGCAATCCATTTCATGACAAAAGCCCCCCTTGGTGTTTCAACACCGCCAGACTGTCACGAAATGGCGCGTGCGCCTAGCTTCCCGTCTGCGGCACCAGGCGATAAAGGGCGCCATTGCCGATGCTGAGGAACCAAAGATGACCGTCGGGGCCCTGCCGGACGTCGCGCACCCGGTGTGTCACATCACCGGCGATCTGTTCGACCTCGGCCAAGGGATCCCCCGAGAGCCGCGCGATATAGTCGAATTTCAGCGAGCCGACAAAGGCATTGCCCTGCCAATCCGCGACAGCCCCGTCATAAAACGTCATCCCCGATGGCGCGATGGACGGATCCCAGAAATGCACCGGCTGTTCCATCCCTTCGCGTGCCTGGCCCTCGCCGATCTTTGAGCCATCGTAATTCACCCCATAGGCAATCAACGGCCAGCCGTAATTGGCGCCTTTCACGATGCGGTTCACCTCATCGCCCCCGCGCGCGCCGTGTTCGTTGACCCACAACTGGCCTTGTGCGTCCACGGCCGCGCCTTGCGGGTTGCGGTGGCCATAGCTCCAGATCTCGGGCAGCGCGCCGTCGGTGTTCACAAACGGGTTGTCGGCGGGTGCGTCGCCGTCGCTGGTGATCCGCAGGACCGACCCGTTATGCATGCCCAGATCCTGTGACAAGTCCTTGTTGCCCCGGTCGCCGATGGTGACAAAGAGCGTGCCATCCGGTGCCTCGGTCAGGCGCGATCCAAAGTGAAACCCTCCACCGGTGCCGCGCGCGATCTCAAAGATCGTGTCGCCATCTTCCAGGCTTGTTCCATCCTCGGAGAGCCGCGCGCGATAGACCGCGGTGCCCGAGCCTCGCAGGAATTGCTTTTTGGCGTAGGTCAGGAACAGCTCACGCGATTGCGCAAAATCGCGCGGCACCAGCAGGTCCAGCAACCCGCCCTGCCCGTCCACATGGATCTTGGGCAGGCCCGCCACCTCTTGCTTCACCCCGTCCCGTAAAAGCCAGAGCCGGCCTTCCCGTTCGGTGATCAGCACCGCGCCATCGGGCAAGAACCCGAAGGCCCAGGGCACGTCGAGCCCGGCGGTCACAACCTCCGCGCGCATCGGCCCTGCGTAGGTGTCCAGAAGCTCGGCCCGCGCCGGCAGGACCAGAAAGATCGACAGGATCGCAGTCAGAACCACACGCATGGGACACCTCCGTTCTCCCCTCGATATGGGGACGCGGGCGACACAGGCAAGAGCGCCGATGCCGTTCAAGCACAGGCCATGCGGGGGCTTTTCTTTTGCGGCACCGCACCATAATCTTTGCGCCGGACAAATAAGATCCAACACAGGGAGTGGAGAGATGAAAAAGCTACTGATGGCCTGCGCGGCCACAGCATTGATGGCGGGTGCGGCCCAGGCGGGCGGCCACGCGAAAGAGGTCGGGATCGGCGTCATCCTGGGCTTCACCGGCCCGATTGAATCGCTGACACCGATGATGGGTGACAGCGCCGAGCTGGCCATGACCGAGGTCAACGAAAGCGGCAAGCTGATGGATGGGGCGCTGACCCTGAAGCCGGTGCGCGCCGACAGCACCTGCGTCGACAGCGCCGCGGCCACCGCCGCTGCCGAACGTCTGGTCACCACTGATGGTGTCGTGGCCATCATGGGTGCCGACTGCTCGGGCGTGACCGGGGCCGTCCTGTCGAACGTGGCCGTGCCCAACGGCGTGCCGATGATTTCGCCCTCGGCGACCTCGCCGGCGCTGAGCACCGCGGTGGACAACGATCTCTTCTTCCGCACCGCCCCATCGGATGCGCGCCAAGGCCAGGTGCTGGCGGAAATCCTCAAGAACCGCGGCGTGAACGAAGTGGCCGTGACCTATTCCAACAGTGACTATGGCAAGGGCCTGTCCGACAGCTTTGTTGCCTCGTTCGAGGGCATGGGGGGTGCGATCACCCTGAACGCGCCGCATGAGGACAACAAGGCGGACTATTCGGCCGAAATCGGCGCGTTGGCCTCAGCCGGGGGTGAGCTGCTGGTGGTGCTGGGCTACGCGGATTCCGGCGGCAAGGGCATGATCCAGGCCGCGGTCGATACCGGTGCCTTTGACACCTTCATGCTGGGTGACGGCATGTATGGCGATGCGCTGGTGTCCGAGCTGGGCGCAGACATGGAAGGCTCGTTCGGGGCTGTGCCGTGGTCCGAAGGCGCGGGCGCCGATGCGTTCAAGGCGATCACCGATGCCGCCGGTATCAACGGAGAAAGCTCATTCACCCGCGAATCCTATGACGCCGCCGCGCTGCTGGCACTGGCAATCCAGAAGGGTGGCGAAGCGACCCCGGCGGCAATTGCCGCCAGCATCCTTGATGTGGCCAACGCGCCGGGGGAGCCGATCCTGCCGGGTGAGCTGGGCAAGGCGCTGGAGATCCTCGCCGGGGGTGGTGAGGTCGACTATGTCGGTGCCACCAATGTCGAGCTGATCGGCCCGGGCGAAGCCGCGGGGACCTATCGCTACTATGAGATCAAGGGCAGCGCTTTTGAAACCATCGAGTTCAAGTAAGACCTGAACCGCAAACCTATTCAGCCCGGGGTCGATTCCCCGGGCTGTTTCAATAAGATAAAGCGCGGTCTTGAACCGCCGAAACAGGGATGGTGCCGTGATAGAGGTCAAGGGCCTGCATCGCCATTTTGGAGGCTTCCGCGCCGTCGACGGCGCCAGCCTGCGGATCGAAACCGGTTCGATCACCGGGCTCGTCGGGCCCAATGGCGCCGGCAAGACGACGCTCTTCAACGTGATCGCCGGGGCGTTGCCACCAACCGAAGGCCAGGTGTTCATGGACGGCGCAGAGATCACCGGTCTGCCGCCCCATACGCTCTTTCACCAGGGGCTGCTGCGCACCTTCCAGATCGCACATGAGTTTTCGTCGATGACCTGCCGGGAAAACCTGATGATGGTGCCCGGCGCGCAAACGGGCGAGTCGATCTGGTCCGCCTGGGTGCATCGCGGGCGGATCGCGCAGGAAGAGGCGGCTTTGTTGAAGAAAGCCGATGAGGTGCTTGATTTCCTGACGATTTCCCATCTGAAAGAGGAACGTGCAGGGAACCTGTCGGGGGGTCAGAAGAAGCTTTTGGAGCTGGGCCGCACGATGATGGTGGATGCCAAGATCGTGTTTCTGGATGAGGTCGGCGCCGGGGTGAACCGGACGCTTTTGAACACCATTGGCGACGCAATCCTGCGGCTGAACAGCGAGCGCGGCTATACGTTCTGCATGATCGAGCATGACATGGATTTCATCGGCCGGCTCTGTGATCCGGTGATTGTGATGGCCGAGGGCAAGGTGCTGGCCAAGGGCACGATTGACGAGATCAAGGCCAATGAGCAGGTGATTGAGGCCTATCTGGGCACGGGACTGAAGAACAAGGAGGTCGCGCAATGAGGTGTTGCGCCGCCTGTCGGCGTCGCCAGGGGGCGGGCGCGCCTGCGGCGCGCCCGCAAGGGGGCGCTGCCCCCGCGCCTTTGGCGCTCCCCCGAGGTATTTTGGAACCAGAGAAGATGGGGGGCCACGATGGCGCGTAACCCCTATCAGGACGACCGCGGCAACAAGGACCGCTCGATCACCAATGTCGCCGGGATCGGCACGCTGAGTGGCTTGGACGAAGGCGGTGAGGCGCGGCCAGCGCCCGGAGGACCGTACCTGATTGGCGAGAACATGACCGGTGGGTACGGCAAGGGCGCCGACATCCTGCATGGCTGTACGATTTCGGTTGAGAAGGGCGAGATTGCCGTCATCGTCGGGCCCAATGGCGCCGGCAAATCCACCGCGATGAAGGCGGTCTTTGGCATGCTGAACCTGCGTGAAGGGTCGGTGCGGCTGGATGGGGAGGACATCACCGCGCTGACGCCGCAAGCCCGGGTCGCCAAAGGCATGGCCTTTGTGCCGCAGACCGCGAACATCTTTACCTCGATGACGGTGGAAGAGAACCTCGAGATGGGGGCGTTTCTGCGTGAGGACGATATCAGCGGGACCATGAGCCAGGTGTTCGAGCTGTTCCCGATCCTGCGCGACAAGCGTCGTCAGGCGGCCGGAGAGCTCAGCGGCGGTCAGCGCCAGCAAGTGGCTGTGGGACGGGCGCTGATGACCCAGCCCAAGCTCTTGATGCTGGACGAACCCACCGCCGGGGTCAGCCCGATTGTGATGGATGAGCTCTTTGACCGTGTGATCGAAGTGGCGCGCACCGGCATCTCGATCCTGATGGTGGAACAGAACGCCCGCCAAGCACTTGAAATTGCAGACAAAGGCTATGTGCTGGTTCAGGGGCGCAATGGCTACTCCGGCACCGGCAAGGAACTGCTCGCCGACCCGAAAGTGCGTAAGAGTTTTCTTGGAGGGTGATGTGCATTCGATGTCCCATATAACACGTCTGGTGGCCTTGGTCTGTCTACTGGCCCTGGGCGGCACGCATGCCGAGGCCGCATCCGAGACAGAGCAACGCCGCTGTCTGTTTGAGCTGGCGATTTTCCCAAGCACCAATACCGAAGAAACCAACCTTGTCGTGACAATCGCCGCCCGCAACCGCGCGGGCCAGGTAAAGGTGCATGGCAGCGGTTCGTGGCAGGCGAAACGCAAGAAACACCCGTCAGGCGCCGACACCATTCGCTTTGATACAGGCGCCGCGCGCGAAACGATTACGATCAGTGTGGTGGGTGAGGCCTTGTGGGAAATCGACTATCGCAGCAAAAGTGATGCCGACAAGCGGGTCATGGCCTATGTCGGAGAGTGCAAACCATGGCGTCCGCAGTGACAGCGTCCCGCAGTCCGACGGAAAAGACCCACCGACGCCTTGCGGCTATCTACGGGGTCACGGCCGGGCTGCTTTGGCCGCACATTGCGCTGGCCGAACGTGTGGAGT
>JASJCC010000064.1 GCA_030066175.1 Paracoccaceae bacterium
GGCCGATCCGGCGCATGGCTATGTGCTGACCTTGGGGGCCGGGGGCACGCTGACGGAAATCCTGCAGGACAGTGCCCAGCTGCTCTTGCCCGTGACAGCGGCGCAATCCGAAGGATGGCGAGGGCATCCGCCACCTCCGCCGCTGTCACGGGCAAGAGCAGCTGGGCACTGTCCTGCAGGATTTCCGTCAGCGTGCCCCCGGCCCCCAAGGTCAGCACATAGCCATGCGCCGGATCGGCCAGGACACCGATCAACAGCTCGACGCTGCCACCGGCGATCATCTCTTCGACAAGAAACGCCTCCGTATTCATCGCCTGCGCCGCGGTAGCAACCTCGCCTTCCGTGTCCAAGTCCAACACCACAAGCCCAGCCTCGGTCTTATGCGCTACACCGTCACCCTTCAGCGCCACGGGAAACCCGATGCGCGCCGCAGACTGAGCCGCCTCTGCGACAGTGCCCACGCGCTGGGCCTTCGGCACGTCAACGCCATGCGCCGCCAATGCAGTCTTGGCCGCATGCTCGTGCAGCACAGCGCCCGCATCGTAAGATCTCGGCAAGGCAATTGGCGCTGCTGCGCCGCGGGGCCGCCCGACCTCTACCGCGAGTGCAATCGCCTCCAAAGCATCCGTCAAACCGCACAAAGGTACGATCCCATGCGCGGCGATACGGTCGGCGACGTCCTCGGGCAGCGTATCCGGTAGGCTCGACAGGATCGCCATGGGTCGGCCCGTCCGCTCCCGAGTCACATCCACCGCCTCGATCACCAGATCCCACTCGCGCGCATCACAACGATCCGCTCTGGGGAAATCTAGCACCACGCAACCGAGCGCCAGATCCGCTTGCATCATCGCCGTGAAACACGCCGCCATCGCATGCCCGTCACCCCAGATATAGGTGTGGTAATCCAACGGGTTGGCCAAGGCGACCTTGGGGCCAAGCGCGGCCTTCAGAGCCTTTTTCTGCACGTCGTTCAGCGGGGGGAAACAAATCCCGCGGCCCACCGCGCTATCGGCCATCAAAGCCGCCTCTCCCCCCGAGCAGGACATCGACGCAATCCGGTCCGACTCGAGCGGCCCCACCAGATGCAAAAGCTTCAACGCCTCAAGAAACCCTCCCAAGCTCTGCGCGCGCGCCATGCCCAAACGCCGGAACAACGCCGACGCCCCATCGTCGGAGCCCGACAACGACGCGGTGTGCGACACTGCCCCGGCGCGCGCTTGCTCAGACCGGCCCGTCTTCAAAACCACAATCGGCTTGCCAAGATCACGCGCGGTCGCAGCCAGCGCCTCAAACGCGCGCAGATCGCCGACACCCTCGACATAAAGCCCTAGCGCCGTGACACGCGGATCCTGCAACAGCGTCTGCCCAACCCGCGCCAAGCCGGTCTGCGCCTGATTGCCAACCGTCGCGAGATAGGCAATCGGCAGGCCCCGCCGCTGCATCGTCAGGTTCAAAGCGATGTTGGAGGATTGCGCAACAATGGCCACGCCGCTCTCCACCGGTCGCAAACCGTGCTGATCCGGCCAGAGCGCGACGCCGTCTAACGCATTGAGAATGCCGTAACAATTGGGCCCCAGGATCGGCATCTTACCGGCCGCGGCCAGCAGCTCTGCCTGCACCTCAGGCCCATCCGACAGTTCAGCCTCGGCCTCAGCAAAGCCCGAGGCAAAGCAGATCGCCCCGCCCGCGCCCCGCGCCGCCAAAGCGCGGATCACCTCGACCGTGGCATGCCGGTTCACCCCGACAAAGCTCGCATCCGGCGCCTCGGGCAGGTCGTCAACCGTTGCCACGCACGGCAGGCCGGCGATCTCGTGCCGCGTCGGATGCACCGCCCAAAGCGCGCGGTCAAAGCCGATCTTGCGGCATTCGCGGATCACATTGGCGCACCAGGCCCCGCCCCCGATCACCGCGATCGAGCGGGGCCGGAACAGGCGCTCCATGCTCACGCCCCCAGCGGGCGAAAGAGGTCGCGGCTGATGATGTGGCGCTGAATTTCCGAGGTGCCGTCCCAGATCCGTTCGACCCGCGCATCCCGCCAGAACCGCTCGATCGGAAAATCGTCCATCAGCCCCATGCCGCCAAAGATCTGCAGCGTGGTGTCGGTCACCCGCGCCAGCATCTCGGTTGCGTAGAGCTTGGCGCTAGCGATCTCGCGGTTGGCGGGCAGACCCTGATCCAGCCGCCAGGCCCCCGCCAGGGTCAGCCAGTCGGCGGCGTCAATCTCGGTGATCATGTCGGCGACCTGAAAGCTCACGCCCTGGAATTTGGCAATCGCCTGGCCAAACTGCTTGCGCTCGGCCGCATGCTCCACCGCATAATCAAAACAGCGCCGCGCCCGCCCGACGCTGAACGCCGCCACCGTCAGGCGCGTGGCGTAAAGCCATTCGTTCATCACCGCAAAACCGCCATCAACCTCACCCAGAACCTGCGCGTCAGACAGCCGGCAATTGTCAAAATCCAGGATGCAATTCTTGTAGCCGCGATGGCTGACCGAGCGGTAGCCATCGCGCACCTCAAACCCCGGCATGCCACGATCCACGAGAAAACAGGTGATCCGTTTCTTCGGGCCTTTCGGCGTTTCATCCACCCCGGTGGCGACAAAAACGATAAAGAAATCAGCGTGATCCGCGCCCGAGATGAAGTGTTTGGAACCATTGACCACCCAGTCCCCACCATCGCGCACAGCCTGGCATTTCATCCCCCGCACATCCGATCCAGCATCGGGTTCGGTCATCGCAAGGGCATCCATCCGCTCGCCCCGCACCGCCGGCAACAGGTAACGTTCCTTCTGATCTCCCTTACAGGCCATCAGGATGTTCTGCGGCCGGCCAAAGAAATGCGTCAGCGCCATTGACCCGCGGCCAAGCTCACGTTCGACCAAGGTGAAATCCAGATGGCTGAGCCCCGCGCCGCCGACCTCTTCGGGAAAGTTGCAGGCGTAGAACCCCAGCTCTAGGCACTTGCGCTTGATCTCATCGGCGAGTTCCACCGGCACCTCTCCGGTGCGCTCAACCATTTGCTCATGCGGGTAGATCTCATTCTCGACAAAGCTGCGCACCGTCGAGACGATCATCTCTTGTTCGTCGCTCAGACCAAAATGCATGTCGCCCTCCCTACAATCACCCCCAAGAACGCGTTTTGCTGCGGATATTCCTTGCGGTAAGCTGTCAAAACCATGCAGAAAACGAATCCACGCACAATCGGGCTGCTGCTTTTCCCGGAGTTCTCCAATTTCTGCCTCGCCAACGCGGTGGAACCGATGCGCGCGGCCAATATGCTGGCGGGCCGGACGCTCTATCGTTGGCAGCATCTGGGCCTGGATGAGGCGCCGATCCGGTCCTCCAGCGGGTTGCCCGTCACGCCCGAGGCGCGGCTGTCCGAGCACCCGGGCGGCAATTACCTCTTTGTCATGCCCAGCTACGGGCATGAGCGGCTGGCGACCCGCGCCTGCCACAGCGCCCTGCGCGCCGCGCGCGGGCGGTTCGGCACGTTGGTGGGCCTCGATACCGGGAGCTGGCTGCTGGCCTCCGCCGGGCTCTTGAACGGCCGGCGCGCGACCTCGCATTGGGACATCCTGACCGATCTTGCCGAGCGTTTCCCCGAGGTCGACGTGACCGACGATCGCTTTGTCATCGACGGCCCGGTGGCCAGTTGCGGCGGGGCGACGACGACGCTCGACCTGATGCTCGACCTGATTGCGCAACACCACAGCGCGCCCTTGTCGCTCGAGGTGGCGGCGCTGTTCATGCATGGCGAGCGCGACCCACGGCTCGATCCGCTGCAACGCCTGCCCGACACCGCCACGGTCCGCGCCGCCGCCGCCTTGATGCGCCGCCATGTGGAGGATCCGCTGCCCATCCCCGAGATTGCCCGCCGCCTGGGCCTGTCTCCCCGCGCGCTGCAACTCAGCTTTGCGCGCGACACCGGTGCTGGACCCGCGTCGCTCTACCGCTCTATCCGCCTGGCCGAAGCGCGCCGCCGCGTGCTGCAAACCCGCGCCAGTATTGCCGAAATTGCCCTGCGCTGCGGCTATGCCGACGCCACCGCGATGACCCGCGCCTTTCGCGCCGAATACGGTAGCTGCCCGCGCGGGCTGCGGCAGGCTAAGAGCTAACCTCGGTCGGCAAGAGCGTCCCGGTGCATTCCCCGAACCCGATGCGATACCCCTCCCCCTGCGCCGCACCGCGCAGCGTCAGCGTATCGCCATCCTCCAGAAACGTCCGCTCCTCCCCGGTGTCGAGTTGCACTGGCTGCTGACCCGCCCAGCTCAGCTCCAAAAGCGACCCGCGATTGCCCGGCTCAGGCCCCGAAATCGTCCCCGACCCCAGCAGGTCCCCCACCTGCATCGGACAACCGCTGCTGGTGTGATGCGCCAGCTGCTGGGCGGCTGAGTAATACATCTCGTTGTAATTGGTCCGCGCCAGCACCGTCTCGACCCGTCCTTCCGGGGCTAACGCCACATCGAGATCGATGTCAAACAGCATCGGGCCAGGTTCCTGAAGGTACGGCAAAAGCGGCACCTCTCGCGATGGCGTCGCGGTGCGAAACGGCTCCAACGCCGCTTTGGTCACAATCCACGGGCTGATCGTGGTGGCCGTCGCCTTGGATTGAAACGGCCCCAGCGGCTGGTACTCCCAGGCCTGGATATCCCGCGCCGACCAGTCATTGAGCAGCACATAGCCAAAGATCATGTCGTCAGCCTGCTGCACGCTTACCGGCCCTTCTGAGGCCTGACCAACGATGGCCCCCATTTCCAGTTCCAGATCAAAGCGTTGCGACGGCCCAAACACCGGCGCGTCGCTGCCGGGCGCCTTTAGCTGGCCGTTGGGCCGCCGGATATCCGTACCACTCACCACCACCGACGACGCCCGCCCGTTATAGCCAATGGGGATGTGCAACCAATTGGGCGACAATGCATTTTCCGGATCGCGAAAGAGCGAGCCGACGTTGAAGGCATGGTGTCGGCTGGAATAGAAATCGGTGTATTCACTGACCTGAAATGGCATATGCAACGTGGCATCCGCCTGCGCGGTCAGAAAGGCGCCCAGAATACTGCGATCCGGGCTGCCCTCGGCCAAAAGCTCTGACAGACGCGCCCGAAGCTGCGCCCAACGCTCTGGCCCCAAAGCCATGAACGCGTTCCAGTTTGGCGCCTGAAGCGTGCCGTCAAAGTCGAAAAACCCCGCCTTTTCCGAGGCCTGCACATCCAAAACAAAATCCCCAATCGCCACCCCACAGCGCGGCCCGTCGTTCTCCGTCGAAAACACGCCATAGGGCAGGTTGTTCAGCGGAAAATCGGTTTCGGCCGTGTTGGCACTAACGACCCAGGAACGCAGCAGCTTGGTCATGGCACGGATCCTCCCATCACGGTGTTGGGTCAAAGTCGCCCAGGTCGGCAACACTCACTATTCAGGACATCGCGCGATTTCCACGTTGCCGCAACCAAAAGCACCCAGTCACGCAACGCAATCGCGCACCTAACGCAACGGCGCTTCAGCCTAGACAAAGACAGAAAGTGGCTGGGGTGGCAGGATTCGAACCTGCGGTACGCGGTACCAAAAACCGTTGCCTTACCACTTGGCTACACCCCAACTGTGGCGCGCTACTTACGATGCAACACTGAGGGGATCAAGCCCCTTGTCGGTTAAATTTGCAGCGGGTCAGGCGTGGCGTGGACCAAGCCATGCGTTTCGACTCAGGCGGGGTTGGAACCGCGTGGAAATAGGCTTGGCGTGTACCCCTGACCCCTTGGTGAAGGAGGCCGAGTCACCGCGGTTCCAGCCATGTTCAGCCAGTCACTTGCTCATGTCTTCCAAAAGGGCATCCTCGTAGAACTGGTATTGCGCGCGGCCGGCGCGTTTGGCGGCGTAGAGCGCGGCGTCGGCCTTTTCCATCACGGCGGCCACGTCCTCTTCGGCGCCGTCGGAAATGGTGATCCCGACGCTGGCCGAGATGCGCAAAGTGACCTTGCCAAAGGCGATGGGACGTTCGAAACGATAGATCAGCCGCTCGGCCAGTTCGCTCAACCGGCGGCGGTCGCGCAGGTCCGACAGGATGATGACAAACTCATCCCCACCCATGCGGATCGAGGTATCGTCCTTGCGGGTTTCATCGACCATGATGCGCGCGACCTGCTGCAACACCTCGTCGCCTGCCGCGTGGCCATGGGTGTCGTTGACCTCTTTAAAATAGTCGAGATCGATATGCATCAGTGCAAAGGCCTGCTGGTTGTCGAGGTAGCGATCCAGCACGTGATCCAAGGCCCGGCGGTTGCGCAAGCCCGTCAGCGTGTCGGAAAAGGCGCGCTCTTCGGCGGCGATCATCGCACTTTGCAGGCGTTTGTTCAGCGTGCGCGACGATTCCATCGCAGCGGATTTCGCCTCGACGAGGTAGAGCATTTCCACCGCCAGATCGGTCGGCGCAAAGTCAGCACTGGTCAGGGCATAGTCGCGCACCGCATCGACAATCGCGATGCCGAAGGACAGGTTGATCACCGCGCCGCCCTGCCCGTCGGGCACCAGCAGGCCCTTGATCGGCGTCCGCGGCGCATCGCGAAACCGCATGTGCAGCTTGCGCCCGGCGCTGTCCAGAAGACCGCGCATGGTGGTGATCGCGCGCGGGCGCGACAGCTCGAACACGTCGAGAAACCGCGCGCCAACAAGCGTTTCTTCGATGCGCAGTTTGGTCAGCGTGGGACCAACGCTGACGATGTTGCCGTCCGCGTCGAGGATCACATGCATCGGACAAAACTTGGTCAGGACAGAGGCATCCACCATCATGAGGCCAGGCTCCGCGGTTGCGGTTTTGCACCCAGATCAAAGTCACGTCCCTGGGCATATTCGGTTTCGATCACCGTTATGACGATCATTTCACTGTTGCCTTTAGCGCCCTCGTGATCGAGCAGCGCCAGCACGCCATAATCGTCAGCCATGGCGCGCAACAGCCCCATCACCACATGGCCAAAGCCGGGGATGTCGCCGGTGACCTGCAGGCCGAAATTGTTGGGTGCGAATTCGCGCAGTTCCAGATCGGGCAGGTCAAGATCGGAGAGCGCCAGTTTCGCCCGATCCGGCAGGTCGTCCAGCGAATGCAGGAACTCAATGAAATCCACCCCGCCAAAGCGCAAAAGGCGGCGCAGCGCCTCGCTGTTGGGGTGGGAGACGAGGTAGGTGCCCAGATCCTCAAGCAGCGCCTCGGCGGGTTTTTTCAGTTCTTCGGCGGCGGCGCTGACCAGGGCAGAGTATTCATCTGCCTCGTAATGCAGCATCGCCTCGAACGTGGTGATGTTCAAATCCGCGCGCTGCACCATGGCCAGCCATTTCTCGGCGCCATACGTGTCCTGCAGAAACACCTGTGCAGTTCTGAAAATCAGCCCGTGCATGCCCATACCTCGTTACTTGCCCGACGATGGCCGGAGGATGGTTAAGGCTGCGGTAACAATTTCAATTGTAGGGAAATATCTCGCGATCCCGCAGTTTGAGCACGCGGCGCTCGGTCGGTTCCAGCAGGCCTTGGCCCGCATGCAGCGCCGCCAGCACGTCGTCTGGCAGGTCAAAATCACTGCCATTCATCAGCGCCATCCGGCCTTCGTAGCGCAGTTTGCCATCGCGCAGCACCACGGCCTGGGTTTGCACGCGATCCTGCGACACCCGCAGGAACAACACGCCTTCGAGCTCGTCTGTGGCCGGATCGAATTGCCCCAGATAGAGCGCACAGCCGGGCCCTTCAGGAAGGGCCTGGTCACAGGCCAGCTGCCAGTTCTGCAAGGTCGCGGGTACAAAGGCGTCAAAGGCGTCGGGCGGCAACACCACGTCTTTAGGATAGACCGGCAGGCTTTGCGCGATCTGCGCCTCGGCCTCGGCGGCCGGCAGCACCGGCTGGCGCCCCTCGCGCGCGAGGGCGATCTGGCTCTGCAGGTCCGGCCGCGCGGCTTCCACCGCCTGCAGAGCCTCCACACCATCGGCTCCCCAATCCCTCGCCATTTCGCGCAGCGGGAGGTCATCGGCAGGCAACCCGGTCAGGGCGCGCGCCAGCTGATCCTGCGCGGTGATCCGCTCGGGCACCATCAACGGGGTGAGCCACACAAGGCAGATCACCAGGCTCGCCAGCGCCATCCAGATATTCGCCTCGCGTAGGCTTGCCATCCAGTGCCCGCGCAGCAGCACCGACAGCGCATAGGCCAGCCCGTACCCCGCCAGCACACCGGCAATGCAGATCGCCATCAGCCGGTTCGGCGTCCAGCCATATTGCCCGACCCGCAGCCAGATCGCCCAAAAGGCCAGCAGCGCCAGCACCGGAACCAGCAGCGCCAGCGCCTGCACCGCCACACGCATCACGCGCGCCTGCACGGCGTGGGCGCGATCCTGATCGACCGCGATG
The DNA here is from genome assembly GCA_030066175.1 of Paracoccaceae bacterium. Taxonomy (GTDB): domain Bacteria; phylum Pseudomonadota; class Alphaproteobacteria; order Rhodobacterales; family Rhodobacteraceae; genus JASJCC01. The sequence continues at coordinate 8,380 of JASJCC010000064.1, forward strand.
GTCACCAGCACCACCGCTGTAATCGCAAAGCCCAACAAAGTCGCGGCGGGCGACAGGTTGCCGATCAGCCCACCCCAGCCGCGCATCGGCAGCGCCACGACAAACACCGCCGCGACCACCAGCACCAGCGGCACAAAGAGCCGCAAGAGCCGCAGCACCAACCGGGGCGAGATATAGTCGCGCAGCTCATAAACCACCGCCAAAGCAAGGCCAAAGACCGTCCCAGTCAGCGCCCAGGCCACCGCGTCTTCGCGGGTCAGCCAGTCCATCAGCTCCAGCCCGACAATCCGCAACAGCGCGTCCGACAGCGCCAAAAGCCCCCAGAACAGTGCGGTAAACAGCATCGCCGCCACGTAGCGCACGACGATCTGCCAGGCGTTCTGGAACAGCACGCCATAGTCCCGCCAGGGCGCCCCCGGCTGCAACGCAGCCGCAAGGAACGGCGTCGCGATCAACAGCGCCATACCATAGGCCATCCCCGGATAGACCAGTTCCATATAGGGATCGACCTCTTCATGCCGCCCCGCACCCCACCACAGCGCCCCGGCCAGCACCAGACTGCCCGCCAGGGCCGGCAGCAAAACGCGGGTCAGCCGCGACGGCCCGGTCAGCGCCAGCACGACCGAGAAGAACGCAAACGCCCAGGCAACCAGGAACAGGAAGGTGCGCTGGTTGGGGATCAGATCGGGCAGCCAATCGGCAAACGCCCAGCCGCTCAACCCGGCCAAGGCGCCGAGGATCATCAGCGTCAGGTGCAACCGCTGCGGGATTATCGCGCGAGCCATCGGCACACTCCTTCCTGGCACCCCAGCTTTGCGCGGTTTGGGCCGGCCCGCAAGTCCGGCTCCCCTTACCCTCGGGTCACCCGGAAAGGCTCAGAAATCCGTCGGCGCGCCGCCTTCCGCCTTACGCCGGGCGACAAAATCCGCCAGCTCGTCGCGGATGGCCACGTCCATCTCTGGGGGCTCAAACTCGTTCACAATCAGCTTGAACATCTGGTGCGCCCGTTCCGGCGTCCAGACCGCCCCCGCCGCCTCCCACGCCTCGAAATTCTTCCAGTCCGACAGGAAGGGCTGGTAAAACGCCGTGGTATAGCGATCCTGCGTGTGTTGTGTGCCAAAGAAATGCCCACCCGGCCCGACCTCGGCAATTGCATCCAGCGCCAAAGCGTCGTCACTGACGTCACAAATCTCCGGCTCCATATAGCGCTGCAATTGCTGCAACACCTCGCAATCCATGATGAATTTCTCAGGGCTGGCGATCAGCCCGCCTTCGAGCCACCCCGCCGCATGATAAACCATATTGGTGCCCGACTGGATCGCCGCCCAAAGGCTGTGCTCGGTCTCCCACATCGCCTGGCCGTCGGGCACATTTGCCGCGCAGACGCCCGATGAGCGCATCGGCAGACCGTAAAACCGCGCCATCTGGCCGGTCATCTGCGTCGCGCGGATGTATTCTGGTGTGCCAAAGGCCGGTGCGCCGGATTTCATATCCACGTTCGAGGTGAAGGTCCCAATCGCACAAGGCACCCCCGGCTTGATCACCTGCGCCAGCACAATCGCCGCCAACCCTTCGGCGAGGCTTTGCGCCACCGCCCCCGCCATCGTCACCGGCGCCATGGCGCCCGCCAAGGTGAACGGCGTCACCACCAGCCCCTGCCCTCGCCGCGCCAGCCGCATCCAGCCATCCATCATCGGGAAATCGTGCTTCAGGGGCGAGGTGGAGTTGATGTTGGTATACATCCGCGGTGTCGCGTCAAATTCGTCATGGCTGATGCCCTGCGAGATGCGCACCATCTCCATCACATCCTCGACCCGTTCCCGCCCCAGCGAATAGGCGTGCATCACCTTGTCGGTCAGCGTCAGCTTGTCATAAAGCACATCCAGATGCCGGACCGATGCATGCAGGTCCACCGGCTCCACCGGATAACCGCCGGCAAAATGGATGCAGTTGAAATACTGCGTCAGGCGCAGAAGGTTGGCGCACATCTCGCGCGTGCCGGGCACCTTCTTGCCGATCTCCATGTCCCAGTAATTCGGCGGCGAGGAGACGTTGCCAAAGACGATGTTCCGCCCGCCAATAGTCAGTTTGCGATCGGGATTGCGCGGCGTGATGGTGAACGTATCGGGCGCCTTGCCGACCCATTCCATCACCAGGTCCCGCCCCATCCGCACGTTCTCACCCGTCACCGTGCAGCCGGCCTTGCGTAGGATGTCTAACGCCTCGGGGTTCAAAAACTCGATCCCGATCTCTTCGAGGATGCGCATCGCCGCTTCGTGCATCCGCTCCACCCCCTCGGGGCTGAGCGGTTCGGTCGGGCGATCAAGGTTAACGGGGATGCGCCAAGGGGTCTGTTCGATCACCGCCGTGCCGCGCCGCGTGGCATGACCGGCCCGCCCGCCCGAGCGGCGGCGCCGTGCCGGGGCCGGGTCTGTCGATGCGTCTGCCATGCCGATCCTCCCTGAAGGCTGATCTCAGCAGATACCCCGCGCAGGGGCGCGGCCTTTCCGATTGCGACGGTTTTCGTCGTTTTCGGGGTTTGCTCAGGGTCAGAACCCGTTCATCCTGCATCACTGGCGCCAAATCCGCAAAATATCAGGGGTTTGGCGCGCGCCAGGAATAGTGGTTCTATTTTCAAGCGTGCCAAGCCGCTGAAATGAAGCGGATTTGGCGTCCTTCGGATTTGGTGGATTTCCTGCCTGACGGCTTCTCAGGGCCTTGAAATAGAACCACTATTCCTGCGCCCCTGCTCATTGTCAGACAGAAAATCTACCAAACCAGTGGTGCAGGATGAGCGGGTTCTGACCCTAACCCGAGACGCGCTGGATCCAATCCGGCAGATGCCCAATATCCGGCACTACGACATCAGCCAGCGGCGCCAGTTCCTCTGCCGTCGCCATGCCAGTCAGCACACCCATTGTCCGCATCCCCGCCGCCCGTCCGGCCATCAGATCATGCGTGCTGTCGCCCACCATCACCACGCTATCCGCCCGCAGCCGCACCTGGCTGGCAAAGGCCCAAAGCGGGCCGGGATCGGGCTTGGCGCCATAGCCGCTGTCGGACCCGGCGATGAAATCGAACATGCCCTCGACTCCCACAGCACGCAGATGCGCGCGGGCGCTGTCCTCGGCATCGTTGGTCATCACACCAAGGCCCAGATCCCAAGAGGCCAGCTGCGCTAAAAGCGGCAAAAGCGGCACCGCCTCGGCCAGCGGAGCATGCGCCGCGCGCATCGCCAAATCGCGCTCCATCTGCCGCAAAGGCACGTCGGGGATCACCGCAGTCAGCGCCTTGGCCACTTCGAGGTTTGTGCCAGCAATCACAAAGCTTTGCGGCAAGAACTTCGCGTTGGACAGATCATAGTCCAGCACCTCCGCCAGGTGCTCTTGCGCAACCCCATGCAACGCCGCAAGATCCGCGATCAACTGCCCGGCCCAGACATCCCAGGTCGACGAAAAATCAAAGAGCGTGCCGTCCTTGTCAAACAGCACCGCCCGGATCGGCGTCGTCATGTCCAATGCACCGCTTCGCCACCGGGCAGCGACGCCCGCGCGCGCATCGGCATGTCCGGGGCCAGCTCTTGGGCGGCGCAAAACTGCTGCACCCAGGCATCGTCCATCAGGATGAAATCCAGCACCGACCCCTGGAAATCCGGATCCTGCAACCCCTCGCGAAAATCCGCCTCCGACGCGCCGGTTGACCCCAGGAAAACCGGCAACAGCTCATCATGCGCCGCCAACCAGGCAACCGCTTGGAGTCCGATGGTTTCGGCGGTTTCCCGCGACATGGTCATATTGATTAAAACCGGCAAGATTTTGTTAACGAATTTATACCAAATCTTACCTTGCCGTGATGTGCAAGCGATCAACAGGCTGATGAGCCAGGGATTCAGGGATGACGGGACGCATTCTCATCGTAGACTCGCTGCCGACCAACCGGATCGTTCTGCGCGTCAAACTGGCTTCGGCTTTTTATGAGGTCACGCAGGCCGTCAGCGGCACCGCGGCGCTTGACATCATCGCACGCGACGTGCCTGACCTTGTCATCGCTTCGGCCGATCTGCCGGATATGGGGCCGCGTGCCTTCTGTCAGAAGCTGCGCGCCATGCCGTCGGCGGCGCGGATGCCGGTGATCCTGGTGCATTCTGATCTGTCGCAGGCCGAACGGTTGCAGTCACTCGAATCCGGCGCTGACGATGTACTCACCCGCCCGATCGACGAGTTGGTGCTGCTGGCGCGGTTGCGCAGCCTCTTGCGCGCCCGCGATGCCGAGGCCGAACTGGCCTTGCGCGATGACACCCGCCGCGCGCTTGGGCTGGGCGAAGAGGCGGCGACCTTCACCCGCGCCGCCCGCGTCGCCTTTGTCCCGACCGAAAATGAGGACGCAATCGCCGAACTCCTGCCCAAACTGCGAACCCACCTGCCCGACCGGCTCGACATCGTGCCGCTGCAAGAGGCGCTGCTGATCGAGGGCCCGACACCCGACGTGTTTGTGATCACCGAGCACAGCACCGATCCGGGCGAAGGTCTGTCGCTGCTCTCGCAACTGCGCGCCAGCACCAAAACCCGCAACAGCGCGCTGATCTACGTCGCCGCCCCGCATCAGCGGCGCGAGGCCGCCAGCGCGCTCGATATGGGCGCCAGTGACCTGATGGCCTCGGGCATTCAGCCCGACGAGCTGGCCGTGCGCTTGCGCAAACAGATCGCCCGCAAGCGCATGTCCGACCGGCTGCGCTCGGACATGCGCGACGGCATTCGCGCCGCCGTCGTCGATCCCCTGACCGGGCTTTACAATCGCCGCTACGCGCTGCCGCATCTTGCGCGCATCGCCCAGCGCGCCGCGGATCGGGGCCGGCCCTATGCCATCCTGCTGGCCGATATCGACCATTTCAAACGCGTGAATGACAATCTTGGCCACAACGTGGGCGACCAGGTCCTGCGCGAAGTCGCGCAGCGCTTGCAGAACAACTTGCGCGCCGCCGACATGATCGCCCGCATCGGCGGCGAGGAATTCCTCGTGGTCATGCCCGACGCCACCGCCGATGCCGCACGTCACACCGCCGAACGGCTGTGCCGCATGCTGGAAGCGAACCCGATCGCGCTGCAGGATGCACAAAGCGTGCCGATCACGCTCAGCATCGGGGTCTGTGTCGCCGACCCGCACGCGCAACCGCATCCCGAGGATCTGTTGGTGACCGCGGATCGGGCGCTTTACGCCGCCAAGGATCAGGGCCGCAACACCGTTGTGATGGCCGATACCGTCACGGTCTTGCCCAAGCCCGCGCCCGACAACCACGCCCCCGGGCCGGCCCCCGTTGTCCGGCGCAATTCGCTGGGCTGACCGGCGTCACTCCTTGGGCGGGCGCCCCGGGCGCCGCCGCTCCAGACGCTCGATCTCGGCCTCCAGACGGTTGGCATAGGCCTGCCGCTCGGCCAGGCTCAGCTCGGACAGAAACCCGGTCAGCACCTCTTGGCCACGCTGCCGCCGCGCGTCGCTGAATTTCACCTGACGTTCCAGCACCGCCGCCATCGCCGCGGCATCAAACGGATCGGCGCGCAAAAGCACCAGCGCCTCGCGATAGGGGCCGGCCAGGCCCTGGCGGTTCTCGCGCCAGCTCTCGGCCAGACTCCGGCGCAGCGCCTGCCGAATGGCGCGGCGCTGCTCTTCGTCAAAGGCGCGGGTATAGGGCGTCACCCCGTCGCGGCCGTTCAGCACCTCGCCGCGTGGCGGCCCACCGCTCCAGATCAGCCCGATCACCAGCCCCGCCACCAAAAGGTTCAGCGCCAGCGAGGCAAAAAACACCACCCGGACCCAGCCCGACATCCTGCGCGCCCCCTTGTCGTTCAGATCGCTCATCCGTCCACCATCATCGCCAGATCAAAGCCCGAGAGCGGGTCAAGCCCCAGCGCGCCAAGGCTGGCAGTCTCCAGCGGCACCAGCGACCAGAGCGTCTCGGCCCCGGTCAGGCCAAGCCCGACCCACAGCCCCGCCGCGCTCGCCGCCGCCAGCCCGGCCGCGCCCGGCCAGCCACCAAGCGCCTGCAAAAGCTGCCGCAACGGCCCCGGACCGCGCACCGCCCGCGCCACCGGCCTCTCGGCCAAGGCCTGCGCCTCGATCCGCGCCAGCAGATCGCCGGACGGCTCCGGCACCTCGGCCCGTGCCGCGGCAAAGAAATCGTCCAGGTCGGGATCACGCTTTGGATCAGTCATCGCCTTCATACCCCAGTTCCGCGCGCCGGCCTGCCAGGCGCGCCTCCAATGCCCGTTTGCCCCGCGCCGTCAGACTTTCGACCGCGCGCGGCCCAATGTCCATGATCTGCGCAATTTCCGGGTTGGGCAGACCCTCGATATGGCGCAGGATCACCGCCTGCCGCTGCCGGTCGGGCAGCGTGGCAAGCGCCGCTTGCAACGCCTCGGCCCGCGCCGCTTGTTGCATTTGATCCGCCACCGAGGGCGTCGGATCTTCCGGCTCGGGCACGGCGTCCAGATCGCTGCCCCGGCGCTTGCGCAGCCGGTCGATGCAGAGGTTCGCGGTCACCCGGTAAAGCCAAGTGGTGACCTTGGCCTCATCCCGCCAGCCCGCCGCCGCCCGCCAGAGCCTGAGCAGCGCCTCTTGCGTGACGTCCTCCGCCTCGGCCCGGTCGCCATTCAGCATGCGCACCGCATGGCTGAAGACCAGCGGCGTCAGCCGTGCGGTCAAGGCCCGCGCCGCCGCCGCATCACCCGCAGCATAAGCGGCCAGCAGCTCCTGGTCATCGCGGGCACTCATGGCGTCATAGGGCATCCGGTCCATACCTTGGCGCTACGCCACCATGCGGCGCAACGCAATCCCGGGCCATGCCTGCGCAAGACCCGGGCGCGATCACGGGAAGGTCAGTCGTTGCCGCGACCGTGGCGCGGGCCGTTGCCGCCGCCCCGGCGCATCTTGCGCGCCTCGGCCAGCTCATCCTTGCTCAGCGCGCCATCACCATTGGCATCGAGCCGCTCCAGCATCCGCCCGGGGCCACGCGCCGCCATCTCTTCGGCGCTCAGCTTGCCATCCTCATTGGCGTCCAGCCGTTCGATCATCCGCTCGGCGCGCTTGCCACGACGGGCATCGGCAAAAGCAGCGATTTCTTCGGCGGTGACAAAGCCGTCACCATTGCTGTCCATTTCAGCGAAACGTGCATCCCGCGCGGCTTCGATCTCGGCCGAAGTGATCAGCCCGTCCTGGTCGGTGTCGACGTTTTCAAAGATGATCTCCATCCCACGCCCACCGCGGCCATCATGCGCCACGGCAACACTGGTCAGGCCAATCGTGGCGATCACAGCCCCGGTGAGGATCGTTGCAGTCCGTTTCATGCTCAGGTCTCCTTTTTTCCTGTCAAATGATCCGCCTTTGGCCCCTGCCATCCAGCGTCTCTGCAGGCTCAAACGGCCCATCCCGCGGCTTCCGTCGAAAAAAATGCACGGCAACCAAGAAAAATTTGCGACATCCGGACGCAAGGACACTTTGGAACATTCCTTAAACGCCCGCCTGAGCGCATCCTGAAAACGGGAGCGAAGAGGGTAAAGATGATCAGTAATGTTGAGCGCGACGCACCCCAGCGTGCGACTTGGCCCGCCATCTGGAAGGGCTGGCGACGGCGCTGTCCGAAATGTGGCAGCGGACCGCTGCTGTCGGGTTACCTGACGGTGCGCGACACCTGCCCCGTTTGCCGCGAAGAGCTGCACCACCACCGCGCCGATGATGGGCCCGCCTACCTGACCATCCTGCTGGTCGGGCACCTCATGGCGCCGCTTCTGCATTTTGTCTTTGTCACCTGGCGGCCCGAGCCGCTGATCCTTTTCACCATCTTTGCGGTTGGCTGCATCGGCTTGTCGCTCTACCTTCTGCCTCGACTGAAAGGGGTGGTCGTGGGCATTCAATGGGCCCGCTACATGCATGGATTTGCAGCGCCCCACTGACGGGGCACCTGCGACATGACGGCTGACGCCACAACAAAACCAACCGTAGACAAGACAGCGATCCGCAACGCCGCCACGGTGATTGTGCTGCGCGACCGCGAAACGCGCCCGCGTATCCTGATGGGCCAGCGCGGCGCCAAGGCCGCGTTTATGCCCAACAAATTCGTCTTTCCGGGCGGTGCTGTCGATGCTGCCGACAGCAATGTGCCCTTGGCCACCCCCCTGCCACCGGTCTGCGCCGACCGCCTGACCGAAGAGGCCGCCCCCGGCATGGCCCGCGCGCTCGCTGTCGCCGCGATCCGCGAGCTGTGGGAGGAAACCGGCCAGATCCTTGGCGCCCCCGCCCCTTGGCCCGGCGCAATCCCGGATGACTGGCTGAAATTCGCCGGCACCCGCCACCGGCCCAGCGCCGAAGCGCTGCAATTTGTGTTCCGCGCCATCACCCCGCCCGGCCGCCCCCGGCGCTTTGACGCGCGGTTTTTCCTGCTCGATGCCGAGGCGCTGCAAAGCGACCCGGATGATTTCCGCCCCGCGCAAGAAGAGCTGTCACACCTGCAATGGATCCCGCTCGACGAGGTCCGGCATTTCGATCTGCCCTTCATCACCGAGGTTGTGCTGGCAGAGGTTGCCGCCCGCGCGCATGACATGACGCCGCCGGAATCCGTGCCGTTCTTTCGCAACAATGACGAAGAAAGCCTGTTTCTCCGCCTGCGCGGCCACCCGATGGTGGATTGAACCCCGCCCACGCCCCGCATAGGTAAGGCGCCATGCTGAACGTCCTGCGCCATGGCCAGCCCGGCCCGAAACCGCCTCTGCTGATCGTGCACGGCCTTTACGGTTCCGCCCGCAACTGGGGGGTGATCGCCAAGCGCCTGTCGGATGAACGGCTGATCCTGACCCCGGATCTGCGCAACCACGGCGACAGCCCGCACACCACCAGCCACAGCTATGCCGACCTCGCCGATGATCTGGCCGAGGTGATCGAGGCACATGGCGGGCGCGCCGATGTTGTCGGCCATTCCATGGGCGGCAAGGCGGCGATGGTGCTGGCCTTGGCCCAGCCCGCGCTGGTCAACCGCCTGATGGTCGCCGATATCGCGCCCGTCGCTTACGGCCATTCGCAAATCCAATACATCGAGGCGATGCGGGCGGTGGATCTGACGCGCGTGGAAAAGCGCAGCGATGCCGCCGAACAGCTTGCCCAGCTGGTCGACGACACCACGCTGCAAAGCTTTTTCACCCAATCGCTCGACGTCGCCGGCAAACGCTGGAAGCTCAACCTCGACACGCTCGCCGCCGAGATGCCGAAAATCCTCGGCTTCCCGCAGGTCGAGGGCCAATTCGACGGCCCAACGGTTTTCCTGTCGGGTGCTCTCTCGGACTATGTCACACCCGAACATCGCCCCGCCATCCGCGCGCATTTCCCCAAGGCGCGCTTTGCCAAAATCCCCGGCGCCGGTCATTGGCTGCACGCTGAAAAACCCCGGGAATTCGAGGCCTCGGTCCGCGCCTTCATGAACGCCTGACCCAAGGCCCGACAGGCAAACCCACCTTGACCCCGGACGCCCGTCCCGACATGACTGTCGCGACGACTGCCCATGCCGCGCCGCGCGGCCAACAATCAAGGATAACGATATGAACCTCGCCCGCTTTCCCCGCGTCAGCCTCGCGCATCTGCCGACCCCCCTGGAATTCATGCCGCGGCTGACCGCTGAACTGGACGGGCCCGAGATCTGGATCAAACGCGACGACTGCACCGGGCTCTCGACCGGCGGCAACAAGACCCGCAAGCTGGAATTCCTGATGGCCGAGGCCAAGGATCAGTGCGCTGACGTGGTGCTGACCCAGGGCGCCACGCAGTCCAACCACGCCCGCCAGACCGCGGCTGCGGCGGCGAAACTCGGCATGGATTGCCACATCCTGCTTGAGGACCGCACCGGCTATAACCACGAGAATTACAAGTTCAACGGCAACGTGCTCTTGGACGTGCTGCACGGCGCCAGCATCGAACATCGTGGCCCCGATCTCGACATGAACGCCGAAATGGAGGCCGTCGCCGACAAGATGCGCGCTGATGGCCGCAACGCCTATGCGATCCCCGGCGGTGGGTCGAACGCCACGGGGGCGCTTGGCTATGTGAACTGCGCCTTGGAGATGCTGAACCAGTTTGTCACCACCGGCCTCAAGGTCGACCACATTGTGCACGCCACCGGCTCGGCCGGCACGCAGGCGGGGCTTGTGACCGGGCTCAAGGCGATGAACGCCAACATCCCGCTTCTGGGTATCGGCGTGCGCGCGCCCAAACCCAAGCAAGAGCAAAACGTCTACAACCTCGCCGTCAAAACCGCCGAAAAGCTCGGCTGCCCCGGCGTGGTCGCGCCCGAGGACGTGGTCGCCAACACCGATTACGTCGGCCCCGGCTACGGCATGCCCGCCGCCGACACGCTCGAAGCGATCGACATCTTCGCCCGGACCGAGGCGATCCTGCTCGACCCGGTCTATTCCGCCAAAGGGGCCGCCGGCCTCATCGACCTGATCCGCAAGGGCCACTTCAAAAAGGGCGAACGCGTCGTCTTCCTGCACACCGGCGGCGCCATTGGTCTCACCGGTTACACACATGAATTTGACGTGAAATCAAAGGCATGAACCCTGTCGGCATCCTCGGGGGCATGGGGCCGCAGGCCACCGTGCTCCTGATGCAAAAGGTGATCGACGCCACTCCAGCGAAGGACGACGCCGATCACCTGCCGCTCATCGTGCACCAGAACCCAGCCGTGCCATCCCGCATCAAGGCGCTGATAGAAGGCACCGGCGACAGCCCCGCGCCCGCCCTGGCGCAGATGGCGCGCGATCTCGCCGCCGCCGGCGCCACCGCGCTCGCCATGCCCTGCAACACCGCGCATCACTACGCCGCTGACGTGGCCGGGGCCACCGATCTGCCCTTTCTCGACATGCTGGCCGCCACGGCATCAGCGCTGCAGGGCAAAGGCCGTATCGGCATCCTTGCCTCCCCCGCCACGCGCCTCACCGGCGTTTTCGACACCTACCTCACCGGTCCCTACACCGCGCCCGCCGACGACACCGCCCTGCTGGACATGATCCGCGCCATCAAGGCCGGCGCCTCCCCGGGCAGCATCACCGAGCCCCTCACCGCCGAGGCCCGCGCGCTCCTGCAAACCTGTGATCACATCCTGATCGCCTGCACCGAGCTCTCGCTCACAGCCCCCCTGCTGCCCGCAGATATCCCCTGGACCGACAGCCTCGACTGCCTCGTGAGCGCCATCCGCACCCACGCCACCAGCTAACGCGTCAAAGCCCCCGGCAGGTCCGCTCCGCCACCTCGGCATAGCGCTTGTAGCGGTCCCAAAACGCATCATCCGACGGCCGCTTCGACATCTTGACCTCCTGCGCCCGATGCGGATCGCCATAAAACCGCACGGCGAGGCGCTGATCCCCCCCGCGCAACTCCCGATCCGCCACCGACTGGATACATCGACAGACCTGCCGGTTCGCCGCCTTGCGATCCGACCGCAGACAGGCCGACGCAATCGGCCCCGAGGCAAAGCTCACCCCACCGCCAGACCGCGCCCGATCACCGCCACGCCCACACGCTGCCAGCACCAAAGCCGCAATCACCAAAAATCCCGCTATCCTCATCACACCTGCCTCTTGTCGCGCCGCGCGGGTTCCCCCCGTCTCTGCAACGCTCTGCCCTCCCTCGCATCATGCCGCAAAGCCGGTTTCCGATCAATCCGAGATCACCAAGCCTCGCCATCCCCTGCCCAACCAGCGATTTGCGCCAAGCAATTCCGCCGAGTGCCAAGCGCCCAAGACATCCCCCTGCACACAAGCCGCGCCAGCGCCGGGCCGCGGTACGGCGATCCAACCGCAGTTCTACTCGATTTATCCCTGAAACTGGCGCGCTAGGCGGGATCAAAGCACCAAGACCAACCCAATCGCCGTGCCGAGCGGGCGGCCCGGCGATGGCGCGGCGGGCTGACGCCCTTGATTCCGCGCC
>JASJCC010000231.1 GCA_030066175.1 Paracoccaceae bacterium
GCCCAGAGACCTGCCAGGTTGCGGTCCAGTCCGGCCAGTGCGCGAAATCGTAGCGCACGCGATAGCGGTCGGGCGCGCAATCATGGCCCGCCCGATGGGTCCGATTGTTCAGCGGGATGCGGTGGAAAGACCGCCCATCGGAGAAACACACCGCGACACCCTGTTCGTCCTGCCGCCAGAGGTAGCGCTGTTCGGCGGAGAGCGGTGCGAGGCCGGGAAACGTCAGCGTGCCGGTCTCGCGATAATCCAGCCCGTCACCGTCCGGGGTGAAGGTGGCGGTTCCGGCGAAGTGGCCGACGCGCCCGAGCAGGCGGTCGTCGATCTGCCGGTCGATCCGCCAGACCCCTTCGAAATCGCCGAGCGCAAGCGTCACTCGGCCACCCTGCCCTCGGTCACGTCGCCGCTTTCGCCGATGAAGCGCAGTGCGCCGGTGGCGTCGTTGCGCTGCATGTCGTAGCAGGCCCAGCCGCCGGCGGGCGGCCATTGGCTGCAGTACCTGTCGCTGCGCGTGTCCCAGTAGCCCCAGCTGTCGGCGCCGGCGTTATAGAGCGTGCGGCCGCTGGCGTAGAATTCCTGCCAGGCCTCGGCATAGACCAGCCGGGTGTCGGTGAGAGCCTCCGTGATCTCGGCCCCGCTCATCGCGCGCCAGTCGGCGAAACCCGGCCCGGCCGTGAGCAAAACGGTCAGAATCGCGACGCATCCCCGCATGTCCCAGCGCCTCCCTTGCCGCCCCATGGCCGCCAGTCTAAGACCGCGCCCGAGCGCCGACAAATCGAAAGACACCGCGATGATCCCCCTCTATTCCCGCCCTGAAATGGTGAAAATCTGGTCGCCCGAGACCAAGTTCCGCATCTGGTTCGAGATCGAGGCGCATGCCTGCGACGCGCAGGCCGATCTGGGCGTGATCCCGCGCGAGAATGCCGACGCGGTGTGGAAAGCCAAGGATGTGGAGTTCGACGTCGCCCGGATTGATGAGATCGAGGCCGTGACCAAACATGACGTGATCGCGTTTCTCACCCATCTGGCCGAGATCGTCGGGCAGGACGCGGCGCGCTTTGTGCATCAGGGCATGACCAGCTCGGACGTGCTCGACACCACGTTCAACATCCAGCTGGTGCGCGCGGCTGACATCCTGATCACCGATCTTGAGGGGCTGCTGGAGGCTCTGAAATCCCGCGCTTTTGAGCACAAAGACACCGTCCGCATCGGGCGCAGCCACGGCATCCACGCCGAACCCACGACCATGGGCCTGACCTTTGCGCGCTTTTACGCCGAGATGGACCGCAACCTGTCGCGCATGCGTGATGCGCGGGCCGAGATTGGCACTGGCGCCATCAGCGGCGCGGTGGGAACCTTCGCCAATATCGATCCGGCGGTCGAGGAACATGTCTGCGCGCAGCTGGGCCTCGTGCCCGAGCCGATCAGCACCCAGGTTATCCCCCGCGATCGCCACGCCGCGTTTTTCGCCACGTTGGGGGTGATCGCCTCGTCGGTGGAAAACATCGCGGTGGAGATTCGCCACATGCAGCGGACCGAGGTGCTTGAGGCCGAAGAGTTTTTCTCCAAAGGCCAGAAGGGCTCCAGCGCCATGCCGCATAAGCGCAACCCGGTGCTGACCGAAAACCTCACCGGTCTGGCGCGGCTGGTGCGGTCGATGGCGCTGCCGGCGATGGAGAACGTGGCGCTCTGGCATGAGCGTGACATTTCGCACAGCTCGGTCGAACGCAACATCGGCCCAGACGCCACTGTGACGCTGGACTTTGCCCTCGCTAGATTGACAAATGTTGTCGATAATCTGGTGGTTTACCCGGACAACATGGTGCAGAACATGAACAAGTTCCGCGGTCTTGTCATGTCGCAGCGCGTGCTGCTCGCTCTGACCCAGGCCGGGGTCAGCCGCGAGGACGCCTACCGCCTGGTGCAGCGCAACGCGATGAAGGTCTGGGAAGAAGGCAAGGACTTCAAGACCGAGCTTTTGGGCGATGCCGAGGTCACCGCCGCCCTCAGCGCCGACGAGATCGAAGAGAAATTCGACCTCGGCTATCACACCAAACATGTCGACACGATCTTTGCCCGGGTCTTTGGCGGCTGAGCAAAACGCCCGGAAAAGCGGCAAATCAGGACGGATTGCCCGTTTTCCGATGATTGGGTTTTGACCTTCGGCACACCCGTGCTACCGTCTGGCATCTACAAGGAGGACGCAACATGACGATCAAGACAGTACTGACCGCCGCCGCCCTCGTGGTTGCCCCCGCACTTGCCTACGCAGAAGGGTGCTCGTGGCATTCCCAGCAGGCCATGTCCTGCGCCGATGGGATGGTCTATGACAGCGAAACCAACAGCTGCAAGACCGTCACCGGCTGACACACACCACCAGAACTCAAGACCTCGTGAGGCGGCCGCACTGGCCGCCTTTTTTTCGCGTGCTATCTCCGGTTGTGAGTAACGACAGGAGAACAGAATGCGCCTTTTGACCAGCCTTGCCTTGTGCCTGCCGGTGACCGCCTTTGCCGCCGGCACCGACAGCACCTCCACCCCGCCGGCCCAGCCTGCCTGCAGCGATGGCATGGTGCGCGATGCCCAGACCGGCAAATGCATGTCGGCCAACGATGCGCGTCTCGATGACGGCGAACGCTATGAGGCGGTGCGCGAATACGCCTATGCGGACCAGATCCCGCAGGCGCAGCAGGTGCTGGACGCAATGACCAATCAGAGCGCCGACGGCGTGCTGACCTATCGCGGGTTTACCGCGCGCAAGGCGGGCGACATGGACGCCGCCATGGGCTGGTACCAGGCCGCTTTGGACGTCAACCCCGACAACCTGCCGGCGCGCAGCTATATGGGCCAGGGCCTTGTTGAGAGCGGTGAGATCGAACTTGCCCGTGCGCAACTGTCCGAGATTCGCGCCCGCGGCGGCCGCGGCACCTGGGCCGAGGTGTCGCTGCGCCTGACGCTGCAATCGGGGCGCGGCTACGCGTATTAATCGGTTAGGCTTAACGCGTCCGAAACCAGAACGCGCTACCCGTTGACCAAGATCAACGGAGTGACGCGAACGCATGACCGACATGACCCCCCTCGCCGCCTTGCCGGGCCCCGCCACGCAGGGGCCCGCTGCGCTATCACGCAAGGCCAAGGCGGCCATCATCGTGCAATTCATCCTGAACGAGGGCGCCGACGTGCCTTTGTCGTCGCTGCCCGACGATCTGCAGGCGCAGCTGACGCAGCAACTGGGCGCCATGCGCTATGTGGATCGGGACACGCTGAACAGCGTGGTGCAAGAATTCGCCGATGAGCTTGAGTCGGTGGGTCTGTCCTTTCCGGGTGACATGGCGGGTGCGCTGACCGCGCTCGATGGCAAGATCAATCCGCGCACCGCTCAGCGTCTGCGCAAAGAGGCCGGCGTGCGCCAGACCGGTGACCCGTGGGAGCGGATCAACAAGCTGGAACCGGAGCGGATCGAGGCTCTGGTGCTCTCCGAAAGCACCCAGGTAGCGGCCGTTATGATGTCGAAGATCGACGTCACCAAGGCAGCACAGGTGCTGGCCAAGCTGCCCGGCGATAAGGCGCGGCGCATCACCTATGCGGTGTCGATGACTTCGGGTGTGTCGCCCGAAGCGGTGGACCGGATCGGGCTCAGCCTCGCCGCGCAGCTCGATGCCGAACCGATGAAGGCCTTCAAAGTCAAGCCGGATGAACGGGTGGGGGCGATCCTGAATTACTCCAACACGAGCGTTCGCGAAGAGCTGTTGAACGGGTTGGAAGAGACCGACAGCGCCTTTGCCGAGGCGGTGCGCAAGGCGATCTTCACCTTCGCCAACATCCCCGCCCGCCTCAACGCCATCGACGTGCCCAAGATCACCCGCGACGTGCAAGCCGATGTGCTCGCCACCGCCATCGCCGCCGCTGCATCGGATGAAGAACGCCGCGCGGCGGATTTCCTGCTGGAGAACCTGTCGAAACGCATGGCCGCGTCGCTGCGCGAAGAGGCCGACGGCAAGGGCAGCGTGAAAGCCAAAGAGGGGGAACGCGCGATGAACGCCGTCGTCGGCGCCATCCGCGATCTTGTGACAGCCGGTGAGATCGAGCTGCTGAACCCCGACGAAGACGACTAACGGCGACGCGTTTACCTGCACGTTTGCGCAGTGCCCGCGCTCTGATTGTCCGACAAGGAGGTCCCGGATCAAGTCCGGGACGCCGGAAGCAAGCAAACCCCGTCCCGGCCCCCGCGCCGGGACCTTACCGACGGGGCCCCGGATCAAGTCCGGGGCGGGGCCACTGCAGCCTTACCCGCACGCTCGAAACACCCGCGACGCCCGGTGAGACGTGCAAGGCACAGCAGGCCAACCCCAGTGAGGTTTCACCCGAAATTGCGCGCGTGCATGAGGGAGCGAGCATTCAGAGCCGCATCGCTTGGCCATCGCAAATAGGCGAGTGTTACTGCCCCAGACCCGAACCCGCTCAGCGCAAGCGCGCGGCGGCGAGGATCGGGCCGTAAGGCGGTTCTTGCACCAGCACGACCACCGGCTGGTCGTTTGGCATCGGGACGCGGGTTTCGAACGTGCCTTGACCGTTCCAGCGGCCGGCATCGTCCCAGCCCAGCGCGATATTTGTGTAGGTCGCCTTCAAACCGGCGTTTTCGCCCCGGTGAATGTCCACGCGCTGAGACGGCGTGAACCGCACCACGTAGATCTGCGCCTTGGACACCTTGCCCTTGGCCCGCGCCTCGATACGCAGCTCACCGCCTTCGCGGCTAACCTCCAAGGCCACCGGGCGCGGCTTGGCGCGGTGCCGCGCCACCAGGTCCGCCACTTTCATCGGCTTGCTGCCGACCACGTCATGCTGGCCGTTGATCACCATTTGCGGTGTGTAGACCGACCGCCGACCGCCCTCACGCGCATAACCCTTCTGCCGCGCGGTATGGCCCGGAATGGCAAAGCTGTCTTTCCAGCCAATGTAGTCCCAGTAATCCACATGCAGCGCCAAGGCGATCACATCGTCGCGCGCCCCCAGCGCGGCCAGCAGCGCATCCGCCGGCGGGCATGACGAACAGCCTTGCGAGGTAAAAAGCTCGACCACCACAGGATTGTTTTCGGCATGGGCCATCCCAGCCAGCCCCACCCAAAGGGCCATAATCGTCTGCAGCAGTCGTGTCATGGAAAGGGTCTTCTCCGTCAGTGTTCAGACAGATGTATCGGGGCAGGTGTGAAATAACCAATCAACGTTTTGCGATAGCCTGTGACAAACTGCCGAAGATTTTCTGTGCACAATGGTATACAAAATCGCCGCACCCCCCTTGATCGGTGACGACGCATGGGGCAGATAGCGAGCAACAATCCCGTACTGCAAGCACAGGAGGAGCCAGCATGCCCATCGTCGTCGGTCAGGACACGGCCCAAACCCGCAAAACCCTGCAAGTGGGCGACCAGAGCGTTGCCTATTACTCCATCCCCGCCGCCGAAGCTGCCGGGCTGGGGGATTTCTCGCAATTGCCCGCCGCGCTCAAGGTGGTGCTGGAGAACATGCTGCGCTTTGAGGACGGCAAGACCGTGTCGGTCGATGATATCAAGGCGTTCTCGGACTGGGGCGCCAATGGCGGCAAGGCCAACCGCGAACTGGCCTACCGCCCGGCCCGCGTGCTGATGCAGGACTTCACCGGTGTGCCCGCGGTGGTCGACCTCGCCGCGATGCGCGACGGGATCAAGGCGCTGGGTGGCGATGCGCAAAAGATCAACCCGCTGAACCCGGTCGACCTGGTGATCGACCACTCGGTGATGATCGACGAGTTCGGCAACCCCCGCGCCTTCCAGATGAACGTGGACCGCGAATACGAGCGGAACATGGAGCGCTACACCTTCCTCAAGTGGGGCCAGTCGGCGTTCAACAATTTCCGCGTGGTGCCCCCCGGCACCGGCATCTGCCACCAGGTGAACCTCGAATACCTCGCCCAGACCGTCTGGACCGACA